>PLGA01000589.1 GCA_003139735.1 Bryobacterales bacterium
GGTTTTCCCGTTGCCCGTGCCGCCGTAAAGGAACAACGACTGATGGCCGATGAGCGCCGGCCCCAGCGCGTCGAGCAGGCCATCGGGAAGCACCAGGTCGTAGAAGGCTTCGCGCAGGATCTCGCGGCTCAGGCTGACCTTCGCCGCCTGCGCCTTCACCACCCGATGGTATTGTTCGAGCGAAACCGGCGCCGGGCCTGCGTACTGGCACGCATCGGCGCGCGACGCGGCCAGGGTCCGTCCCGTGGTCGTCAGAGTGAACGAATAATCGTTGCCGAGCATGCCCTTCACATCCAGCAACTGTTGCAAGCGAAATTCGTGGAAGACGGCCTCCAGCACCGGAAGCGAGAGCTTCAGGGCATGGTGAAGCCCAACCAGCGTGCCGGAGCCGTGCAGCCACATGTTCCGCAGTACCAGGTCCTTGACCGTCGAGGATGCGATTCCCAGGTCCTCCAGACGCTCGGGAATCGCGGGCCTTGTCTCAGTATCGGGGCGGGAAAGGACGTCGGTTTCGGACGCAAGCATAACAGTTCGAGCAGCCGCGGGCCGCCCAGTCTCTGTTTGAAATATAGCGCGGAAGCTTCGATCTTACCAAGATCCCCTTGGTTAATGAAAGCGGTTGTTAAACTGAGAGCAGGACGCCGGAAACCCATAAGACGATGGCCACAGATGAATGCCGATGAACGCGGATAAGACGATCGCCGCCGCCTTGTTGCTGTTTCTGGCGGCGTGCTCGAACCGTCCGCCGCGGGCGGTGTCCCTCGGGGAGGCTTACGTGGGGCCGGCCGAACTGAAGATCCGGAGCGACATCCCACTGGAGTCTTCCACGGTCGCTACGGTACGGCATGGAGACCGCCTGGAGATTCTGCAGCAGAGGCGGAGCGTCTTCCTGCGCGTCCGGACGCCCAGCGGCGCGGAAGGCTGGACCGACGCCAGGCAGTTGCTGGCGGCGCGGGACATGGCCGGCCTGCGCGACCTTGCCGAACGCGCCAAGCGGATGCCATCGCAAGGCGTCGCCACAAGCTACGGCGAGTTGCGGGTGCGCACCGATCCCTCGGCCGATGCGCCCAGCTACCTTTCGATCAAGGATGGCGAGAAGTTCGACGTGCTGGCGCATCTGGTTGTGCCCCGAGTATCCGCGCCACGGCCGCCGATTGTGCCTCGAGCGCCAAAGAAGCCCAAGGTCCAGCCCCGGAAAGCCTCAACGGCGGCCAAGATTCCCCCGCCGCCCCTGCCCAAGCCGCCAGGACCTCCGGCCAACTGGCTGGAGCTATCCCGGCCTCCCGCCGGCGCGGAAAACCCCACGGAGAATCCTCCGGCGGAAGATGCCGGGCAGAAGTCTATTCCCACAGACGACTGGAGCCTGGTTCGAACCAGCGCCGGCCAGACCGGTTGGGTACTCACGCGCCGCATGTGGATGGCTGTTCCGGACGAGGTGGCGCAGTACGCCGAAGGCCATCGGATTGTGTCGTACTTTCCGCTGGGCGAGGTGCGCGATGGCGATCAGACCAAGCAGGAGTGGCTGTGGGCCACCATTCAGGGCAGCTCCCGGCCCGATTACGATTTCGACAGCTTTCGCGTGTTCGTCTGGAGCCTCCGCCGCCACCGGTATGAGACCGCGTACATCGAGCGCAACATCAAGGGGCACTCGCCCGTTCTGCTGAAGGAAGTCGAACTCTCCACAGGATCCCGGAAAGGCCAGACCGCGACGGGCAAGTACCCGGGATTTTCCATTTGTGAGGAGAAGGCCGATGGCCAGCGCCGCCGGCGGGATTATGCTTTCCTAACGCCCACTGTCCGCTTTGCCGGTGAGCGCGAATGCGAGACGGCGGAACCTTTACTGGTACAGGTTCCCGTTCCGACTCTCTCTTCCACAGCGCCGCCGGGGGCTCCGGCCACGCGGAAGACCGAGTCGCTGGCCGAACGCGTCAAGCGGAAATGGGGCGCCATCGCCCAACGATGGTTCGGCCGGTAACGTTGTCCGGAGACAGCCGGGAAATGTCTCGTTGCGTCCTCGGGTCCATTGTGTTATCACTGTGTTCAAGTCGGACCAATCGATCCAACTCAGCCGCGCTCGGGCTAACGGCGACGGCCAATCATAATCATTTCAAAAGGATGGCCCATCCATGGAAGCTGTCAATCGTAAACTCATCCGTCCGTCTTTGAACGAGATCAAGGAGCAGATCGCGCCTCCCCGCCGCCCGCCGCCCGCGCAGAAAAAGCCGGCGCCTCCGGACCAAACGAACGCGGAGAATTTCTATTACGTAAAGCAAATGCAGGCGAAGACCCCCATGGTGTTCGTCCTTCGGGATGGCGAGACGCTCCGCGGGACCATCGAGTGGTACGACAAGTGCTGCCTGAAGGTAAGCCGGTCGGAAGGTCCGAATCTGCTGCTTTACAAGCCGGCCATCAAGTACATGTACAAGGAGTAACGCGGGGTAAGGCCTTTGACGCGGAGACGGGCCCCCCAGAGGCAGCGGGCACCCCGACGCGGAGGGAAGCGGAGCTTTTTCAGAGGTTCCCTTACAGACTCAGCGTCTCCGCGTCTCCGCGTCAGGGCTTTCCCGCCTCCGCATCGCCAGACGGGCTTCCCTTCGTTCGCCGGCCTCGCGATGCCGCCTTTTCTCGGTTTCCGTTTCGGGGATAACCGGTGGAATCGCAACCGGTTTTCCGGTTTCATCGAGCGCCACGAAGGTCAGGTAGGCGGAGCAGGTGTGTAACCTGGCGCCCGTCATGAAGTTCTCCGTTTCCACGGTTACTCCCACTTCCATCGACGTATGGAAGACGCGATTGACGGAGGAGCGGAGACTGATGAGATCGCCGATGCGGGCCGGGTGAAGGAATCGCAGGCTGTCCACGGCCGCGGTGACGACCGGTTTCCGCGCATGCCTCATCGCGGCCATGGCGCCGGCCATATCCACCAGGTGCATTACCTTTCCGCCCAGGACGTGGCCCAAGGGGTTGGCGTCGGTTGGCAGCGCCAGTTCCGCGCATTCCGAGGCGGATTCGCTTACGGGTTTGCCTTGCATTTGTGCTCCATGCGGCGCAGGTAGCTCTCGACGTATGCCTGGGCCTGTCGGCTGAGGTTTTCGCCGGCCGGCGGACTTACCAGGGATTTGGATGCCAACGAATACTCCAGGGGTCCATGCGCGAAGGGATGGTGATCCCGCTCCACCACATAGTAAAGGCGGACGGCGGCGCGGTCGGCGGCGCGCACGGTGAATCGGACGGCGTCCGGGCCGCCGTTTGGCGGAAAGCGGGGGCAGGCGCCGCGCGCATAACCGAGATTGCAGAGCGGCTGGGGCGTGGCTTCGCCGGGCCGCCAGGGCGAGTCGGGCGCGGCGCGGCAGATGCCCGTCCACTGGCCGCCCAACGGCAGCATGGCGGTCTGGCCGTTCTCCCATGCGACAGGCGTTACGGGGTAAAAGTAAGGGCACGCCATTTCGGAGGTATAGTAGCACAAGCGATGCCGAATACCCGTCTGGAAACCCTCAAGAGCATGGTGGAGCTGAACCCCAACGACAGCTTCTCGCGTTACGGCTTGGCCATGGAGTATCGTAACACCGGCGATTCGGAGGCTGCTGTTCAAGAGTTCCGCGCCCTGATTGCCGTCGACCCCGGCTATGCCTACGCCTATTTCCACGGCGGGCAGACGCTGGAGCGCCTGGGCCGGCCGGACGAAGCGCGCAAGTTGTACCGCCAAGGTATTGAAGCCGCACAGCGCAAGGGCGACCGCCACGCGCAAAGCGAGTTGCAAGGGGCTTTGGATCTGCTCGGGTAGGGCCGTAATATTTCTGCGAGAAAGGCGCGGCTCGCGCGACTACTATCCCTAAGGCGGCATGCGCGCGGTCATCCTATTCGCGGCCTGCGGACTGGCGTGGGCCCAAGCGCCCGACCCGGCTTACGAGCCGCTGTCGCGCGCCTACGAGGCTTTGCGGTCGCAAGACTACGATGCCGCTATCGCCAGTTTTCTCAAGGCCATTGAAGCATCTCCCCAACGCGCCTCGATTCGCAAGGATTTGGGTTATACGTATTTGAAAACCGGCGAGAACGAGCGGGCCCGCGACCAGTTTCGCGACGCCATGGGGATGGATGCGGCGGACACGCAAGTGGCCATGGAGTACGCGTTCCTGGCCTATGAGACGAAACAACGGCAGCAGGCGCGCCGCATCTTCGACCGCATACGCAAGTCGGGTGAGGCGCCTTTCGCTGCCACCGCGGAGCAAGCGTTCCAAAACGTCGACGGCCCCCTGGCGGCCGGAATCGCGCGCTGGACGAAGGCCATCGAAATGGGCGCGGACGATTTCAGCGTGCATTTTGATTTAGCCACGCTGGCCGAGGAGCGCGACGAGATGGAATTGTCCGCCGCGCACTACGAGAAGGCTTGGCGGCTACAGCCCGAGCGGCGCTACGTCCTGGTGGATCTGGCGCGGGTCTGGCAGGCGCTGGGTCGCACGGAAGACGCCCGAGCCGCTCTGCTCGCCGCCTCGCGGGGAGGCGGGCCGCGCGCCGCGGAGACGGCCCGCGAGCTGCTTCCGGAGCGTTACCCCTACGTCTCGGAGTTCCGGCGCGCCCTGGAGCTGGACCCCTCCAATGCCGACCTGCGCCGCGATCTCGGATTTCTGCTGCTGAAAATGGATCGCGAGGAAGAAGCCGAGCCGGAGTTTCAGAAACTGGCCGCGACTCCGCCGGACGATCTGCTTTCCGCCACACAACTCGGTTTTCTGCTGAATGCTCGAGGCGAAACCGACGCTGCCAAGCTGCTGTTCGACCGCGTGCTGGCAGGCAAAGACCTGGACTTGGCCAACCGTGTGCGCGCCGTACTTCGGCTGCCACAAGTGGCGGCTTCGCAGCCAGCCGCCGTCGACGCCAAGGAAATGGCCGAGCGGAGCTTCAAGGCCGGGTATATGAAGGACGCCGTAAAGTACCTGCTCATGGCGCACGATTCCGACCCAGCGGACTGCGCCGTGGCGCTTCGGCTGGGGTGGACGTACAACATCCTTCACCAAGACTCGGAAGCGATCCAATGGTTCGACTTGGCGCGCGCCAGTTCCGACCCCAGAATTTCCAAGGAAGCCGCCACGGCGTATCGTAACCTGCGAGCCGCCGATGCGTCTTTCCATGTTACCGTTTGGTTATTTCCTTTATTTTCTTCGCGTTGGAGCGATACTTTCGGCTACGGTCAGATCAAGGCCGACTTCGCGACCCACTTGCCGGTTCGTCCTTACGTCAGCGTGCGATTGATCGGCGATACGCGGGGAGCCATTGGCGCGGTCTTTCCCGTCTACTTGTCGGAAAGCTCCGTGATCCCCGGAATCGGAGTGAAGACCGCGGTTTGGCGCTACGCTATGGCGTGGGCTGAGGCCGGCCTGGCGATTCGCTATCTCACCGGCCACGTTCTCTCGGATTATCGCGCCGGCGTCACCTGGTCGCGAGGCGTTGGCCATTTGATGGGCGCGGAATCCGCGGGCTGGTTTGCCGAGTCCAACCTGGACGCGGTGTTTGTGAGCCGGTTTGGGAACGACACCCTGGTTTACGGGCAAGCCCGAAACGGCTATACCGTCGGGCCGAAGGCGTTTCGTGCGCAGTTCTACTGGAACTCCAACCTGACGTTCGACCAGAAACGGCAGGCATGGGCGAGTTTTTTCGAAATGGGCCCGGGCCTGAAGTTGGCAGGGGCGCTGCTGCCAAAATCTGCATTTATCGCGTTCAACGCGGTCCAAGGCCGCTATCTGGTTGGGCCGCGCACGGCGTTTACCGATCTGCGAGTGGGGCTTTGGTATGCGTTTACTCATTAGCCTGTCCCTGCTTGCGGCGGCGGCTCAAGCGGCGAGCCTCCCCTATTTCAGCGTGCTTTCCGACGACCCTGGGGCTTGGCCTGAACTGTTGTCGTCCATCGGGTTTCAACAACAGCCCGCGGCGGTGGCGCGTGTCCTGGTGGCGCGGGCCGGCGCCGCGGCATCGCCCGAGTGGAAGAGCCGCGTGGAACAGGGCGCGGTGGTGGTTCTCGAAGGCGAGTCTCCGCTGGCGGCGACATTCGGATTCCGAGCCAGCGGCAAGAAAGTGCGGGTCAACAGGGTTACCGACGTCCACAATCCGGCGCTGTCCATCATTTGGGAAAAAGGCATGGACCTGCCGGTTTTCGAGATCCCGCCGGGCGCTCAGGTTTTTGCGCGCGAGCGGTGGACGGGAGCGCCTTTGACGGCCGGTCTGCGGAGCGGCGCGGGAGCGGTCCTGTGGGTGGCCGCGGCTCCAGGCGAGCGGGGCTACGAACGCTTTCCCTATCTTCTGAACGCGCTGTGCGACTTGGGGCTGGACCCGCCGTTTCGCTCGGACCGGCTATGGGCCTTCTTCGATTCCTCCTATCGGCTGCGCGTGGACCTGGACTACTTTGCGGCGCGCTGGCGCAAGAGCGGGATCGCAGCGCTGCATGTGGCAGCGTGGCATTTCTACGAGCCCGATGCGGAGCGGGACCAGTACCTGACGAAGTTGATCGAGGCGTGCCATCGCGAAGGCATTCTGGTCTACGCCTGGCTGGAACTGCCGCACGTGAGCGAGAAGTTCTGGGCGGACCACCCCGAGTGGCGGGAGAAGACCGCATTATTGCAGGACGCTCAACTGGACTGGCGCAAGCTCATGAACCTGACCAACCGCGACTGTTTCCGCGCCGTTTCTGCTGGCGTGAAGCAGTTGGCGGGCCGGTTCGATTGGGATGGCGTGAACCTGGCGGAGCTGTATTTCGAGTCGCTCGAGGGCATGGGCAACCCCGCGCGCTTCACGCCTATGAACGACGATGTGCGCGCGCAGTTTCGCGCCAGGAACGGATTCGACCCGATCGAGCTTTTCGGGGCCCGCAAGGACGCGGCGTCCCGGAAGGCGTTTCTCGACTTTCGCAGCGAGCTGGCGCGCAAGATGCAAGAGGATTGGCTGGCGGAAGTAGAGACACTGCGGCGCGACAAGCCGGACCTCGACCTTGTCCTGACGCATGTGGACGACCGTTTCGACGCCGGGATGCGCGACGCCATCGGGGCGGATGCCGCACGCGTTCTTCCGCTGCTCGACCGGCATTCCTTTACGTTCCTGATCGAGGACCCGGCTACCATCTGGAACCTTGGGCCGCAGCGCTATCAAACGCTGGCGGAGCGGTATGCCGCTCTGACGCCCAGGCGGGAGCGGCTCGCGATCGACCTGAACGTCGTCGAGCGCTACCAGGATGTGTATCCCACGAAGCAACAAACCGGCGCCGAATTGTTCGAATTGGTTCACCGCGCCTCGATCGGCTTCGAAAGAGTAGCGCTCTATTTTGAAAGCTCTCTTCAGGAGCCCGACCTGAAGCTGCTGCCATCGGCGGCGGCTGCGGTGAGCAGGGTGGAGGTGTCCGGCGGGAAGACGCTGGTGGAGTCGGCCGCGGGCGTCGGAGTACCGTGGAAAGGCGGGGTCCTGATGGATGGGAAGCGATGGCCGGTGGGGGACGATGAGACGGTGTGGCTACCCGCCGGCGCCCATACGCTGGAGGCCGCGCCGGAGCGGGCCGCGCCGCGCCTGATCCGCCTGAACGGGGATCTGAAGACCGCCCGCATCTCCAGCCCGACGGCCATTGAGTTCTCCTATCAGAGCACGGCCCGCGCCATCGCAATTATGGACCAGGCGCCGCTCCGGCTTAAGATCGACGGCGCGGATTCACGGCTGACTTTGGCCGGTCCGAAGACGGTGTTGCTGCCGCGCGGGCAGCACAGCGTGGTGATGGAAGCGCCTTAANNCGGCGTGACAATCCGCGCCGAGTGAGCTAGGATTACGAATGGCCGATGACGGATGTTGCGTTACAGACCGGTTCGCCGGAGATCCCGGATAAGTTGTACTTCAAGATCGGCGAGGTGAGCGACCTCCTCGGGGTGGAACCGCACGTCTTGAGGTTTTGGGAAGGCGAGTTTCCGCTTTTGGCGCCGAAGAAATCCGGTACGGGGCACCGGTTGTACCGGCGCAAAGACGTGGAACTGCTTCTCCGCATCAAGCAGTTGCTTTACGAGAAGCGCTTTACGATCGAAGGCGCCCGCCAGGCAATGCAGAGGGAAGGCCGCGCGACGAAGCCTCGAGCCGGGAGGAGCATTCAGCAGGAATTGTTTTCGAGCGATCCGTTACCTGAAATACGCAGGGAATTGGCCGGCATTCTGGGAATGCTGAAATGACTACCGCTCGCCGACGATAGCCGTATAGATGCGGTCCAAGTCTTCCGGCGAATAGTAGTCGATTTCGATTCGGCCTTTCTGTTTAGCCTTTTCTACGATGCGGACCTTCGTACCGAGAATGCGTTCCATCTCCCCGATGGCCGCCTTGACATTTGGATCCGTATCGACCTCGTCCACATGCTTGGGCTTGCGGCCCTCCATCATCTTCTGAGTGGTGCGCTCCATCTGGCGCACGGACCAGCCCTGCGCTACGGCTTTCTCGGCGACTTCACGCTGGAGTTCGAGCGAGGGCAGCGAAAGAAGGCAGCGCGCGTGGCCGGCCGAGAGCCGCCGCTCAGCCACCAGTAACTGGAGATCCGAGGGCAGTTGGAGGAGACGGAGCGAATTGACGATGGTGGTGCGGTCTTTGCCGGTTCTGCGACCGAGTTCTTCGGGAGTGAGCGCCAACTCGCGGCCGAGGCGTTCGAAGGCGCCAGCCGTCTCGATGGGATTCAGATCTTCGCGTTGAATATTCTCAATGAGGGTGATTTCGAGAAGGCGCTCGTCGGGGATCTCCCGAACGACAATGGGAACCTGGTCTACGCCGGCCAGTTTGGCGGCCCGCCAACGGCGCTCGCCTGCGACCAGTTGATAGCGGTCGCCGACTTTTCGGACGACAAGAGGCTGAATGATACCGTTGGCGCGGATGGACTGCGCCAGTTCCCCGAGGCGCTCGCTGTGAAACATGCGGCGGGGCTGCAGGGGGTTCGGATCAATGGAATCGATGGGCGCCGAAGAAACCGTCTCGCCGGGAACAGGCTCAGGCGGCGGCTGGGAGGGGGCGCGAGTTGGCAGGAGGGCGCTGAGACCCTTACCGAGTGCCCTGCGTGGAGCGTCGACTTTGTTCATGGTCCAGGATCTCTTTCGCGAGTTGGATGTAGCTTTCCGCGCCACGGGAGCGGGGATCGTAAGTGAGAATGGTCTTACCGAAGCTTGGCGCCTCAGCGAGGCGGATGCTGCGGGGGATAATGGTGCGGAAGACTTGGTCGCCGAAAAAGTCACGAAGGTCGGCCGCCACTTGCCTGGTTAGATTGGTACGGTCGTCGTACATGGTGAGGAGAATGCCTTCGACCGTAAGGGGGTGGCTAAAGGAATCGCGGATTCGGTCGATGGTATCGATAAGCTCGGAAATCCCTTCCAGGGCGAAGAACTCACATTGTATAGGCACTAGAACGGCATCGGCGGCAACCAACGCGTTCAGGGTGAGGAGGTCCAAGGCGGGCGGGCAATCGATGAGGATGAAGCGATAGTCTTCTCGGATTTCCGCGATGCGCTCGCGGAGGCGAAACTCTCGGTTCGGGGTGTCAACGAGCTCCAGGTTGGCGCCAATGAGATTCTTGTCCGCCGATATGAGGTGGAGCCCGTCGAAGTCGGTCGCCACGATGGCGTCCTTTGGCGAGACATGGCCGAGCAACAGGTCATAGGTGCTCGGCCGGGCTGGATCCTTGGCAACGCCCAGCCCGGTGGTGGCGTTTCCTTGCGGATCGGAATCGATCACCAGGACGCGTAAGTCGTTTGCGGCCAACGAAGCGGCGAGATTGATGGCGGTCGTGGTTTTGCCGACTCCACCTTTTTGATTGGCGATGGCGAATACTCTGCTCAAGCGGCCATACTAACACGAGAATTGGACGTACTTGCACGACAATTGGAAATCTATGCGCCGGTGCTGCGATTGTTTCACGTGAAACAGTGGTTTGGATCGCTGCCCCGAAGAGCGGCGGCTCTCGGCCGTGCTGTTTCGCCGTTTCACGTGAAACACCAAGCTTTCATAACAAGCTTTCATAAGCGATGTCCCGACCGCAGGAAGCGCTGCCTTCCCCAGGGCAAGGCTATCTCACGCTCCCAACCAAAGCCCATTTCCCGCGGCGGCTCCTCCGCCCCCGTCAATAGATCGGCATTTGCCGCAACTACTTTTAGTATCGGTGCCAAGTTCTCGTAGCTCACGGCGCGCGAAATGGCCCGATCAAACTGCTCTCCCAACGCCTCGGCCCGTTTTGAGAGCACTCGGATATTTGGAAGCGCCCGGCTGACTTCGCGCAAGAACACGGCCTTTCGCTGGTGAGATTCCACCAGGGTTACGGAGCAGTCGGGCCTCACGACGGCCACGGGAAACCCTGGAAAACCCGCCCCGGAGCCGATATCGGCAATCCTCAGCGGCCCCGGCGGCAGGCTGGCGGCGAGAAACAGCGACTCGCAGTAATGCCGCTCGACAGCCTCTTCCAGGCCGGATATGGAGGTGAGATTCAGGCTACGGTTCCAGCGAACCAACGTCTCATAGTGACCTTCGAGCGCTGCAATTTGTTCGGTGGAGAGCTCGAGCATGCCGGCGAGCCGCCGCCTAAGGGCGTCAGCAAACACGGCCCAGGCTCAGGTAGACATCCAGAATCGCAATCGCGGCAGGGGTAACCCCAGGAATACGCGCCGCTTGAGCCAGCGTCTCGGGCCGCACGCGCTCCAATTTGGATTGCACCTCGCGGGAAAGACCAGGTATGCCCGCAAAGCCGAAGCCCGGCGGGATCGACCGCCCGGCGGCGTTCTTCATGTGCTCCATCTGGCGCTCCTGTTGGGCGATATACCCACTGTACTTGATCTCCGTTTCGACGGTGGTCAACACGCCCCGTAAAGGCTCCTCGCCGAGCGTCTCGCGAACCCAGCAGGCGATTCCCGCAATGTCCATTTCCGGCCGTTTCAGCCGCTGACCATGTGGATGGATTTCGAGCGCGGCGCGAAGGCGCTCCTTTTGCCGCTGCTTTCGCGTGAACACGGCCCAACGTTCGTCCGTCACCAGACCAGCGCGCCGGCCGATGGGAGTTAACCGCGCGTCGGCATTNNGAAGTGAACATCCTGTACGGCTCATCGGCGCCTTTTGTGATCAGGTCGTCAATCAAAATGCCGGTGTACCCCTCCATGCGGCCGATCACCACTTCTTCTTGTCCGCCAAGGCGGAGCGCGGCATTCATTCCCGCGATCAGGCCCTGGCAGCCGGCCTCTTCATAGCC
>PLGA01000352.1 GCA_003139735.1 Bryobacterales bacterium
GCCCCGGAACGGGGCGGAAGAGAGAAGGCGGAGCTCCAACACAGCCCGGGGCGAAACCCCGCCGCGGCGCCGGTCCCTCAATCGCTCGTGGGACGCGCTTCGCTTTGGTCCTGCACCAACTTCCACCTGCCCCGGCCGCACATGTTCTTGCATTCGGGGAAACGCTCTCCGGCGGTGAACTGCGCTGGCAGTTTGCAGACGCTGCACCAGTAGATGCCAGTGGCCGGTACTGTGGCGCCGGGATGATACGTCATTTTGTGTCTCCTCTTTGGCCGCGTTCCCGGCCCGCATGGGAACCTAGAATCCAATCGGCCAGTTCGTCCATGCGATCCACCAGCAGGTCGGGGGCCGGATCGGCCAGCGATTCGGGCTGAAAGCCGTAGGTCACGCCGCAACTTCTTACGCCTGCGTTGCGGGCGGTCTGGATATCGACGGAACTGTCGCCGACCATCATGGTTCTGTCGCGGTCCACGCCCGCTTCGCTCCTGAGGGCTTCCACGCCGATCGGGTTCGGCTTCTTGAACTCGAAGCTGTTTCCGCCGTAGACCTGGAAGAAGTANNACCGGCTTGTTGGTGAGCACCGCCAGGCGCTTTCCCGCGCGATGCAGCCGATCGATGGCTTCCCGCACGCCCGGATAAAGAGTGGTGCACTCCAGGGCGTGCTCGCGGTAGTGTTCAAGGAAGAATTCCAGCGCTTCCTGGACCTCCGTTTCCGATGCCCGTTCTCCCAGCACGCGGCGGATCAGCACCGGCGCGCCGTTGCCCACATAGGAGTAGACGCGTTCGTTCTCGAGCGGCGGGAGTCCCAAATGCGCGCGCGTGGCGTTGACGGAGTGCGCCAGGTCGAGCCGGGAATCGATGAGGGTGCCGTCCAGATCGAAGATCAGAAGATCCATGGGGCGATTCGCGAGGCTGGGTGGAGTGGCCATGATGCCGTTACGCGGCGCTGGTCTTCCCTTTGCGCGAACGCGTTGCCCGCACCGCGGGTTTGCGGCGCGAACGGGCCCTGCCGTCGCCCAGACCGTATTCCGTCATTTTTCGCTGCAGCGTGTTGCGGTGAATCCCCAGGTGCTTGCTGACCGAGCACCGGTTGCCTTTGCAGCGTTCGAGCGATCCCTCGATCATGCGCTTTTCCAGAATCTCGATCGCCTGCCCCAGGAAAATGCCCCCATTCAGCAGGTGTTGCACAAGCGCATCAAAGTTTTCTTTCATCATTTTCCTTTTGCGCCTTGGGAGCGCTTCGAAGCCCGTTGTCGATCATCTTCCCCCAGGCCGCTTCGGCCTGCGCGTAGGTCTTCCGGAAGCCCTCTTTGAGTTCGTGCGGCGCGATGCCAACCAGCACGTGGGACGCCTCCGCCACGTAGGGCGCCAGCCGCGACCGCACCACCGAGCCAGGCGGCCGGTCGCCCGGCGAAAAGGCCATCATCGCCATAATCAGAACAGTTGCGATAAGCGTTCCGCGCAAAGCTCCGAACACCGCGCCTAAAGCATGATCCACGATCGAGAGCCCCGTCACCCTGAGAAATTTGCCAAGGACGAAGCTCGCCAGGCTCCCCAGCAGCATGACACCGGCGAACACCGCCAGGAAGCCCGCCAGATTCGCCAGCGAACCGGAACTGACGTACGGCTTCAGGTACGATCCCGCCGTTCCATAAAACCAGAGCGCCAGCAAGAAAGCCAAAACCACCGATGCCAGACCAAGAACCTCCCGCGTGAGGCCCTTGCGGAAACTCGTCGCGATGGACCATGCCAGAATCAGCAGGAGGACGATATCAAGCCAGTTCATAGCTCGCGGCCGGTCAGTTCACGGTAGGCCTGGCGGTATTTCTCGCCGGTCTTGGCCGCGACTTCGGCGGGCAGAGCGGGCGCCGGCGGCTGCTTGTTCCAGCGTATGGATTCCAAATAGTCGCGCACAAACTGCTTGTCGAAAGAAAACTGCGGACCGCCCGGCGCGTAAGACTCGGCCGGCCAGAAGCGCGACGAATCGGGCGTCAGCACTTCGTCGGCCAGCACCAACTCGCTGCCCACGAAGCCGAACTCGAACTTCGTGTCGGCGATCAGGATCCCCTTGGTTTCGGCGTAGCGCGCCGCGCTGCCGTAGATGCTCAAGGTGAGATCCCGCAGGCGCCCGGCGAGGTCTTCGCCGATCGATTCGCACACGCGATCGAAGGAGACGTTCTCGTCATGGCCGGTCTGCGCCTTCGTGGCCGGCGTGAAAATAGGCTCGGGCAGCTTATCGCTTTCGCGCAGGCCCGCCGGCAGTGGGATGCCGCAAACCGTGCCCCGCTCGCAGTACTCTTTCCATCCCGACCCCGCCAGGTAGCCCCGCGCCACGCATTCGATCTCGATCATGCGCGCGCGCTTCACCAGCATGGAGCGGCCCTCGAGCTGGCTGCGGAAGCTCGGCAGCGGATCGGGGTACTCTTCCACGCGCGCCGTCACGAAATGCGTAGGCGTGAGGTCCCGCAGATAGTCGAACCAGAAAATGGAAAGCTGCGTGAGGACTTTGCCCTTATCGGGAATCCCCGTGGCCAGAATGTAGTCGAACGCGGAGATGCGGTCGGTGGCCACGATCAGCAGGTGCTCGCCCAGATCGTAAACATCGCGGACCTTGCCGCGCGCGATGCGCTCGATGCCATGGAGTTCCGTGTCTAGGAGTACTGCATTGCTAGAGGAGTTCAACGGGACCTCGGAATTCAATCGGGGGAGTAATAACAAATGATAACCCGTCGCGCGGCAATGTCAATCGAAAACACGCCGCGTGGCGCAGACGATCGTTTTTCGTCGTCTGCGATTGTTTGCGAACCCACTACTGGCCTTTTCGCACCGGCGCCGGGTCCGGTGGATGCGTGCGCGGAACCAAAGGCGGCCGACGCGGCACAGGCGACGGCGAGACGGGCGCCGGAGCCGTACCGGGCGCCGCGGGCGTTGCCGTCTGCGTCGGATTCCGTGGCGGTTTGGGCGGTGCGCTGGCCGGGTACTCCGGCGGATTCATCACGACAATGCCCGTGTACACCGGCGCCGCATATAGCACCGCCTGTTGCGCCGGCTGCGTCTGAGGCGGAACCGCCTCGGGCGAGTCCGTAACAACCGATGGCGCTTCCGCAGCGTCCGGGTTCGTCAGCACCGCGGGCGGCCGGCTGTCGGCCGAGTCGGGCGGCGGGGGTTCCGGCGGATCGTAGGTCACGCCCGGCAGCACCGGATTTACGGCCGTGCTGCCCGCGCGCAGAACCGGGCGGGTAGCGTCCAGCCGCGATGCCACCAAGGCCGGCGAGGGCAGCGCCAGCGCGAACACGGCCACGCCTAAAGGTTCCCTGGGCCGGTCGGTGAAACCTGCGGGGTCGATCGCCGTGGCATCCTGCACCCAGGACGCGTAAGTGGTGCTGGCGGCAGCGAACTGCCGCGGTGCGGATGAGGGCGCCCATTCCTCGCCCGGCGCCAGCGGTCCCCATCCCGCCAGTTTCGCCCCGCGCAGCCAATAAACCTCGCCCGGCTTGAACACCTGGCTATCTCCCGGCGCCCATACCCACCCGACGTTCTCCCGCCTCGCCCAGCGGCCATAATGATACGGCAGCCAGCCCCAGGAATCGCCGCCCACCCAGGTATAGCCGGTCGCGTCGTACCAACGCCAGCGTCCGTTCTGGAAGGGCGCCCAACCCGCCGCCGTCTTAGGTTTCCAGGCGTCGCCTAGATCGTCGGTGTGCACCCATTCGCCCGCGCTGTCGAGGTCCGCCACTCCCGCGCGCTCCGGAACGTGATTGGCCGAGGCCGGCGCGTAAAGCGCTTTATCGCGCGCTTCGCTCCACTGGTCCGGATCCATGGCCTCCACTTTGTGGATGAAAACCAGGCGCGCGTCGCTGGCCGAATCCACGCGGATGGTCTGCCCTTCTCCGAGCACCACTTCCACGTCCGGGGAAGAGACCTTGACGGACCCTTCGATGACGGCCATCTCGCTCCAACTGCTCTCGGCCCGCAAGCGTATGCGCGCGCCGTTCGTCAAGATCAACTGCGCGCCGGGGATGGCCAGCGAGAGGGAGTCCTTGCCTCGCGCTTCGCCCGTGAAATAAGCCACGCCGTGGTCGAGCGACAACAGGGTAATGAGCTGGCCCGTCGAGAGCCGCGAGTAATCCGAAATCTCGCCCTGAGAGTCCGGACCGAGCCGCCAGGCGCTGCCATCGTCCAGCTCGATTTCGAGACGCGACGCCGGCCCCGTGCGCAGCCATGCGCCTTCCACCAACGGCAGGTTGCGTTCGGCCTGCATCCACGGGTCCGCGGCCTGCATCTGGATTTCGACGTTTCCATCGAAATCGCCCAAACGTGCAAAACGAACCTGCCCGGCGAACAGGGCGGCAGGCAACAGCATCAGCGCGAAAGTCCTCATGCGACTCCCAACAACAGATTGACGAGACCGTTCCCCCAATCGTTGCAGACAAATCACCGGCCATGGCGGCTTCCGGGCGCGCGTACACTGAAAAGGAAATGGGAGTCCGAAACAGCAGATCCGGGCCCGACAGAGTTCATGCGCATGCTTTGCGTTTTCGACTGCCTTGCTCCCCTGGCGGCGTTCCTAGCGCTGCCTCTCGCGTCATTCGGGGAGCGCCTCTCGGGTGGTCTGGTCGTTGGCGCCGGGCCGCCGTGGGCGGAAGTGTGACCGCGGATTACGCAAGCTCGTCCATCCTGTTAGCGGGCGGCGGGTAAAGCCGTTCGTCGAACTCGGCCCGTCGTTTCGAATGCGCGGGGACCTCGCTCTTGCCGCGCGTTAAGGAATCGCCGCCGGGGCGGGTGTTGAGACGCGCCTGAGCAACGCGGATAAGAAAGCTAAACGCCCGGAGCCCACATTCCCAGGTAAGTCCGAAACAACCGGAAAACTTACCACTTCGTGGCCGGGTTACTCCTCGTTTTCTCCGAGGAGGAGTCTCGCTGGCCGCCGAACCGGTTCCACGCGGGGTGGCCGGGGGACTGATTTTTGGGGCGCAAAACGGGCTAGTGCGATGAGCAGCGCCACGCCGCCTACCGGTAGCAACCCTTGGGACCACGCTGCCGGAAACGCGGAAATCAGCAGGCTGGTCACGACAGCTAGCCAACTGCCCAGACAGAAAACCAGCAGCGAGTTGCGGCCGCACGCGAGCAGCCATCTACTGCGTGGAACCCGTCCCAGCCAAGCCTGAGCCAACACGAGCCAAGCGGCGAAGTTCACCACCCGCGCCGGTCCGAGATGTACCTTATAGGCCCCCGGCGAATACCGCCCATAGAGGTGCAACAAGCACAGGACTGCTATGCTCGAAACAGCGACCAGGGCCAGCCGGCGCATCCATCGGGGGTTGATAAGCCGAGGCCAGGCGAAGCGTGTCGCCAGCATACCGGCTACGAAGAGAAGTTGCCATGAGGCCGGGTCGAAGTCCCACGCCTCGCCCGTTGTTCTCCAAAACACCTGCGGCCGGTGCAGCCAGTGCGTCAGCCCATAAAGGCAAACCGAACCCGCCAGGGTGGCGAAAGGCCAGCGCTTCACGCTTACCATTAGGGTGGGTACCGCCAAGACGAGCATACAGTAGAGAGGAAAGATGGAGAAAAACGTGGGGCAGTAACTGAAGTAGACCGCGCGCAGCAAGTAGGTTGGCGGCGACTTGAGGAAGGCTTCCAGGATGTTAGCGGGTTGCCGCAGACCGTGCTGGAAGCAGATGTACACGGTGAGCATGGTGAGGGCGAACATCGCCAGGTAGGCGCGATACAGAGTCCAGCACCGCAGCAGCGCTTTACGCTGTCCAGCCAGCCATCCATGTTCCTCGAGGAGCGGTGCATAACGCATCGCCGCGGCGTAACCCGAAACAAATATAAAGACCTCGGCGAAATCGCAGACCTGCCATGCGCGCGGCGTCAGTTGGTGTAACCATGTCTGGGAAACGTGGTCGATATAGATGCACAGAAGTGCGACGCCGCGGGCCAGGTCGAGCCTTTCGTCGCGCGGCGGCCGCACACGCTCTTTCGCCGGAGCCACTCCTGCCATGGTCTGCACACTTCCAGCACGCTCGCTGCCATCGCCCGGGGTTCACGCCGACGAGCCGGTCGAACCGACTCTCGGTGGCTTCCTGAGCCGCATGCTGAGCCGGCCTGCGAGGCGGTGAGCCAACCAGGCTTTGGCGCGGAGGGCTCCCGCCCCGCTGTAGACCGCAAGAAACGGCATGATGGGAAGACGGTACCGGTCGATCGAATCCGCCCCGGCCGACACAAGGACGAGATAGATGGCAATCAGCGCAACCGACCCATGCAACACCCGTTCCGAGGCGCGCGGCAGAGATCCCGCTTCCAGCCCGGCAAGTAAGTAGAGGAGCGCCAGGAAGCCGGCGGAACAGATGACGAACAAGCGGCCGAAACGGTTGCGGGTGGGAGAGATGGCGATGACCGCGATCCCACGACCAATGTCCCGCAAGTAGACTAATGCGTGGGCAGCGATGATTTTCGTGGCAGCCTTGGAATATACCCGGTTCATCTCGGCGGCCGACAATGACGAGGGCGGCGGAAGAGAGCGAACCAGTTGCGCCTTGGCGGATTCCATGGGAATATGCTCTTGCTTGGACACAATTGAGCCAGCCCGGTAAACGAGCAGGTTGATCCCCTGTATGCCGCTGAACTCGGCCGTTCCCACGGTTGTTAAGTTGCGTACTTGCCAGCCGCCCACCAAGAGCGCCACCGGAGCCAGCACGCCAAGAATCATCTTCCCCGGAACACGCCCGAGCCAGAGCATAATGCAGAGAGGGACCGGCAGATAGTAGATCACGGGCTTCACTAATGTTGCGACTGCGAGCACGGTTCCAAGACCGGCCGCCAACAGCCAAGCCGGCCTTCGCAGAAGGAGGACGGCAAGCAGTGCGCCGCCGGTAACCAAAGTCGCGAATAAAGTATCGGGCATGATTACTTGGGCGCACCAGGTGGCCAGCGGATCCACAGCCATCACCATTGCGCCAAAAACCCCGGCCGCTTCCGAGAACAGCGCTTTCCCCAGCAGGTACGTAAGCCAGATCCCGATGCCGCTGACCAAAACCTGAGCCAGCATGAGCGTGAGGCGATCGCCGCCCAATGCGTAGACGGCGGCGATGAAAAGCGGGAAACCGGGCGTGCGGATGAACATCGGTCTCGGCTCCCTCGATGGCCTGCCGCCAGAGAGCCTCGCCAGGTATTCCTGGAAATCCGGAGATTCGATGAATCGCCCTTGCCTTAAGAAAGACAGCGCCGGCGCCTCATAAGTCGGCGTGTCAGCCAAAACGCCGCTATCCCAATTGCTGCCGGAAAGAACGCTGCCCGCCCGCAGCAACACCGTCGCGCACACCAGGGAAAAAACGATTCGCCTGGGAGACAAAGCTCCGAGTGCGAACCCGTGAAGCGGGGAGGTAATCACCACCATTTGACCATTTGCGTCTTGGAGCGCTGGGTCGTGTTCAAGATACACCCAGCGACCGTCCTTCTTTGCAATTTGCATACCTTTCTCCGGGAGCCGTTTTCGCGAAACCTACGGGCCACTCCCCAAATCTCTGGCTGTCTCAGCAACGGGGGCGATGCGTTCGGCAATGTCAAGCGTTTTGCACGGCCCGATAAACCCCTCGTTGCGAAGAGAGCGGAGACGAGCAATAGTCCTATCTCTTATTTCGCCCTTCCACTAAAATCGGGATATGACCGACGCGGACCTCCTCGAACACATCGCCAAGCTGCCGCACGCCCGCGCCAACTTCAAACAACTGGTCCGGGAACTGGGAACCAAGGCCGAAGGGCGCGCCGCGTTGGACACCGCGCTGGCTCGTTTGGCCGCGCACGGCGACTTGATCGAGCTTCGCTCCGGCCACTTCGCCGTCACCGCGCGCAGCCGCGAATTCGCCGCCGGTCGCCTCAACATGCACCGCGACGGCTACGGCTTCCTGATCTCCGACCGCCCCATGCCCGGAATCGCGGGCGACATTTTCATCCCTCCCGAGCAGGCCCAAAAGGCCATGCACGGCGACCGCGTGGTGGTGCGCATCGCACGCATCGAGGCTGGTGGCCGGGCGGATGGCGAAATCGTCAAGGTCCTCAAGCGCGCCCACCCGACGGTGGTCGGCGAGTTCCGCATCGGCCGCCGCGGCCAGTACGTGGTCCCGCACGAGGGCCGCATCCAGCAGTGGATTGAAATTCCCGAGGGGCTGGAGATTCCCGCGGCCGGTCCGTTGGTCGACCGCATCGGCGTCGCCGCGCCCGCGGTTCCCTCCGTGGCGGATCTGAACGGCATGATCGTGAACGTGGAGGTCCTCGAATTCCCCGAGAAGGGCGAGAACCCCGTCGGCCGCGTCATCGAAATCCTGGGCCATCCCGACGATTTCGGCGTGGACGTCGAAACCGTCATCCGCAAGCATCACCTGCCCAACCGCTTCCCGGCCGAAGTGATCGAACAAGCCGAAGCCGTCCCCACCGCCATCGACGAACGCGAGCTTGCGGGCCGACGCGATTTCCGCGGCATGGACGTGGTCACCATCGATGGCGAGACGGTGCGCGATTTCGACGACGCCGTGTGGGTGGACCGCCTGCCCAACGGAAACTACGCCCTCCACGTGCACATCGCCGACGTCAGCCACTACGTGCGCCCCGGCACGCCCATCGACGTCGAGGCCCGTCTGCGCGGAACCAGCGTCTACTTTCCCGACCGCGCCATTCC
>PLGA01000578.1:0-6490 GCA_003139735.1 Bryobacterales bacterium
CATTTTTGCCACGGGCTGCTAGACGACCGCACCTGCACGCGCCCACGTTCGCGGCGTCCCTGTTTACGGAGCGCGTCGATCATAGCGCGCCGCGCGACCGTGACTGCAAGCGCCTCGGTGTTCGGACGAAGAGCAGATAGGGCCAAACAGCCCTCGGAAACGAGTTCGGAGCGTTCTATCAAGAATTTATGACCGGACACCGCAAGCAGTCCTGAACGCGACAGCGATCCAATAGCCCTGCGGCAAGCCGCCAAGTAATCAACGCACACTTCCTCTGCCACGTAATTCTCCTCTTAGGTTTGAGTCTTATAAAGACTATCTATTCCCAGTCGGTTATCCGAGGGTGGGTTAACCGACACTCGGTTAACCTATCGGATATCCGTTTAGAACGGAACGTCATCGTCATCGACGGCCGTCACGGGAGCGCCTTGGCTTGCCGGCGCGCGCGAAGGTTCCGTCGCAGCCTGCCGTCCGCCTTCGCCGTTACCGTTACCGCCGAGGAGGATCACGTCATCGCAAACGACCTCGGTCACGTACCGCTTCTCGCCGTTCTTCTCGTACGACCTGGTTTGCAACCGGCCTTCGATGTAAACCTGCTTCCCCTTCGTGAGGTAGTTCGCCACGTTCTCGGAGCGCCACGCGACCACGTTGTGCCAGTCGGTCTCCTCTTTCCACTCGTTGGTCTGCTTGTCCTTCCAACGGCGGGAGGTGGCGATACTGAACGTGGTACGCCCTACCCCGCCCGGCGTGAACTTCGTCTCGGCGTCCTTGCCGATGTGCCCGACCAGAATCACTTTATTTACGCTTCGCATTCGGTTCAACTCTCCTTTGCCGCTTCCATCGGCTCTTGATTGCACGGGCAGATAGGCGCGCCGGCCTCATCGAGCCACTTGCGCGTCGTGCGCGCCGTGTACCCGCATCCGGCGCAGACCACCTTCACCATGCGCGTGCTCTGTTTCTTCTTTCCGTCCGGGATCGAATCGAGCGCCGCGTGTGGGTAGTCTCCGGGCAAGAGGCCCGCGAGCTTTGCCTTCAGTTCCCCGCTGGCCGGCGTGCTCTTCCATGGCGCCGTGAAGCCGAGCTTCTTACCGCACGCCACAAACGCGCCCTTATGGCCGACCTCGGTTCCCACGGCCGCATGGATCATCTCGTGGAGCAGGGTCTCGGCCACCATTCCGCCGTCCCCTAACCATGGGCTGATGAAAATCTCGGTCGCCTGGTCCGCGCTACACTTCGGGGACCAGCACTGCCCAATGGTCCGCTTCTTCGCCGCCAGCCCGCGCGCGCTCGGCCAACCAACGCTTACCCGGACCCGATCCGGGACCGTCGTCCCAACCGCATCGAATAGCGGCCGGAGATTCTCGGCAAGTTGGTTAAGCCATTCCTCCCGCGTCATGCTGCCTCCCGCCGCGCGGCCGTCAGGCCGAACTGCGCACGTACCAGCGCCTCAGCCGGAGGCGGGGACACGGAGTTTCCGCACATGCGAACCTGCGCCGTCTTCGTAAGTTTCACGTCGGCGCCGGTTTGCGGGTCGCGCCCGTGCTCGATGATGTATTCGTCCGGGAATCCCTGCGCCCGAAACAACTCGCGCGGAGACAACATCCTCATCCCGATATCCACAATCTGGTAGTCGATGCCGTGGACGGTAACGATTCCCAAGCGGTGCTTCGTTGTGAGCGTCGGGGAGGGTTCCGTAAGTTTGGCGTTTTGGTCCGTGCTGTAGTAGCTCAACAAGAACGCGCGGACCTCGGCGATGTGCGTACCGCCCGCGCTCACGGTAGCCATCGGTTCGCTTACCGGCTGGCCGTCTCGGCACGTTCCCCGCAACTTGACCAATGAACTCGCCACCAGGGCGGACTTTCCGCCGCCCCCTGCCGTGGTTGTTCCGGTCGGTTCGCCGGCTGCGTTTCCCGCCGAGTTGCCGAACTGGCGATCAAGGAACGCCGCGCACAGGCCGAACCGCGGAGCGCCGGCAATCGCCGTGTCGAGTGGCTCGTCCACGGCGTGCCCGATGCCGTTCTGGTTAAACCTGGTGATATGCACCGCGGCCAAAGCGTGAGAGCCACCCTTTGGATTAGCCGTCACCGTTCGCAGTGGTTCATCTGCGGGTTGAACGGTTTCGCTCCCGTTGTAGTGGGCTATAGGAGCGATGAACGGAGTAACGAGCGCCTTCTCCCCCCGATGCGCGCCCGTAACCGTGCGGAACGGTTCTTCCAGTCCCTCGTTACGGTCGCCGCCCTGGTGGGTGAGGCTCTGCAAGAATGGCGTCACCAAGGCGGTGTCCGCCTTCGCTGTGATCGTGTGGTACGGGTCCTCTACCGAGCGCTCCGGGGATTGGCCCATCCGCCCGCCGAGGCCGGCGAGAAGCGGGGAGGCCAAGGCCCGGCCCTCGTACCGGGTGGCTGTGGTGAATGGCTCATCGATCCCGTACTCCCGGCGCCCGCCGCTATCGCCGTGATTGATGCTCACGATGAAGGGTTCCGCCGAATCGATGACGTACCGTTTAACGCCGCGGCCAATTCGCCGCATCGTGGCATCCGCGAGCGGCCGGTTTACGCCGATGGCGCGCGCCTCCTCTTTGGTGAGGAAGATAGACGGGCAAGGCAGCGACCAGTCGATACAGTCCGCCGCAGTCCGGTACGGAGCCAAGAAAAGGTTTCCCGTTGCGCCGTGCGTATGGGGGGCGGCACTTCTTCAGGAGCCAGCGGAATTTACGGTGCTGGCGGTGCCGGAAATCTTGGGACCGCCAATGGGGGAACAGGCGGTGGAGGCGTTGAATACTACTTAGCCTCCACTTATTTCGGGGCCGGGGGCGGCGGGGGTGCAGGCGGTGCTTACTCCATTGGTGGGCCTGGGGGGGCGTATGCGGGTGGTGGCGGTGGGACCGGGGGTACCAGTCCCAGTATCTCAGGTGGCACTGGAGGAAGTGGCTTGATAGTGATTACATACACCACCGCAGCGGGCAGGACTCGTTTCCTGGTCTTTTAACGCTGGCCGGGTTGCACTTCAGCAACCAACCGTGGCCCATTCCTGGGCAAGATCCAGACTTTGCACAGCAGGCGGCCCGGCAAATCCGGCGTCGCAAGTGATGCCCATTAAGAGGGTGACTGACAACTTCGAAGTGGGGTTTGGGCTTGCCGGAGGGGAAGGCGTCGTCGCGGAGCTGGAGGTTGTGACCGGCGCAAAGCCTACCGCCTGGGTCGTCTGATTTCGGCATCTGCGCTGAAAGAGGGACCCTTACACATGAAACGTCTCTCCATCCGCCACGGAGCAAGGCCCCCTGACCGTCAGAATCCGCCGTTCGTGCGGCGCGGCGATCTGGTCGACCCCAGGGCGTTCCCTAATTCCTGCACAGAGGTGAAGAATAATGCAAAGGCTTAAGCTCGCGCTGTCGTGCGCCCTCTTGGCGGCGCTGACCGGGGTGGCAATACAGGCCATCCTCCTGCTGCACGCCGCAACGGGGGCCGCCCGTGCGTTGCCCGCGGCGGTTTCTGCCGAGATGCAGGCCACGCGCACGGCATTGGTGAGTGAGATCGATGCCACCCGGCTCGACCTCGCGGCCCAGGTGGAGGCCGCGCGGAAGGATCTCCTAGCCAAGGTGGACGGACAGGCGACCGCGCTCCAGGCGAATTCGTTCCAGCAGATCGCGGACATCCGCAGCGTTGTGGACCGCCGCCTGGGCGATACGCTGGCGCGGGCAGACACGGCGCTCGGGACTGTCGACGCGCTACGGAAGGACGTGGCGCCGGCGATCAGTGGCGCCGTTGCCCTCGAGTCGGACGCCAAAGACTCTTGGGACGACGTGTATTGGGATGTAAAGGCGCTCGTCGAATCGGCGACGGTTGCCGCGCGCGGCGTCGCCGAAACCTCCGAGGCGGTCGGGAAGGCCGCACCCAAGTTGACGGAGTCGGCGGTCGGCATCGGCAAAAGCGCCGATGGGATCGCGACGGATATTCACCGGGCCACGACGGACTTCGTCAAGCCCAAGACGCTCGGGCAGAAGCTCCGGGCGTGGTTAGAGACCGCAGGTAAGATCGCGGCCCGGTTCATCTAGCAAGTAATCGGAAAGGAAATCAATGAAAACGATTGTAAGTATCGCTCTGCTTATGCTCCTGGCGCTTGCCGCTTGGGGCCAAACCGCAACGCCCGTGCAGGTGACGCTGTTCGCCGGCGGCGAATATAGTCCTTCCGGCTCGCCCAAAGCCGCAGCCACGTTGGGCGGCCTCTATCCCTTTAGCGCCACTACGTCTGGCGGGATGGTCGCGGATCTCTCCTTCAAGTCCGGCCGCCCGACCACCGTCATCAGCGGCATGATCGAGCAAGAGGCGGGGGCCGTCGGCCAGTATCCGGTCTACCTGCTGGCTCAAGTCGGGACGGCTTTCGCCGTTAGCAGCCCCACGGCGACCACCGAAGCCGGCTCGCTCGCAGGCCAGGTGGCGGCCAGTGCGGGAACCAACATCGGGTACAGTGCGGCCACTGGGGTGCGCACGGAAATTGCCCTGGGGAAGAACCTCTATCTGCGGCCCTCGGCGCGCATCATCAAAGGCTCGCTGAACAACACCGAGTTTGTCTTCGGCCTGGTGTTGGCCAGCAAGGTGACGGTTTCGAAGTAGCCGGAGGGGGGCCGCAAGGCCCCCTCCACAGCGATCAAAGGAGCGAACAAGCGATGAACCTCACCTTGAAACTCAATCTGACGACGCTCTATCAGGCGCTGCTATGGCTGGCGGGAATCTGCGGGTTCGCGCTGACCCAGGGCCTGGCGCCCCAGCAGTACCGCGCCTACGTGGCGATCCCGGTGGCCCTCGCCGCGGCGGCAGCCTCGCTGAAATTGCACCGAACTGCCGGGAAGACCAACCCCGACGGCACGGACGCTGCTTTACCCTACGCTCCCGACTTGGCGGCGCTGGTGGATGCGGCGCAGGCAGGCTATGAGGCCTACTGCACGCAGGCCGGCGGCCGGTCGCTGGCTACGGGTGCAGCCATTCCCGAGTGGCCCCAACTCGCTCCCGCGATCCAGGTGGCCTGGCGCGCGGCGGCGGCCGGCGTGAAAGCGGCGGGGATGCGATGACGTTCCCGCTGCGCGAGCGGCCTGCGGCTTCCTACCACGAACCACCGCAGGCCTTCGGATCGCCGCGCGATGGCGGCGCGCGGTCGCACGCCGGATGCGACCTCTACGCGCCGGCGGGAATCGAGATCCTGGCCATCGAGGCGGGGACCGTCACGCGCGGCTGCTGCGCCTTCTATGACGTGGTCTTCGCGCTGGAAGTCACTTCGGCCTCCGGGCTGGTGATCCGCTACGGCGAGATCGCCGCCGCGGCGCCGGGAATCCGCCTCGGCAGCCAGGTCGTCGAGGGCCAGGTCATTGCGCACGTGGGCAAAATGGAGACCGTGGCGCAGGCGATGCTGCACCTGGAGATGTTCGCCGGCACGGCGCAAGGCCCCCTAACCGACCGCGAGAACCCGCCCTTCATGCGGCGCGCGGATCTGCAGAATCCAACCGCGTTCCTCGATGCATGCCAGGAGGTGACAAGAGATGCAGCGTCTTAGCTTGGCGGCATCGTCGCCAAAATGAACAAGGCGCTGGACGAGGTTCGTGCCGAGGAAACCCGCCGCATGCAGCGCGAAGGGCGCGTCCCGGTCTTGAAGAAGTCCCGCTGGCTGCTGCTCAAACGCAGTGAAAACCTCGGTGACGAACAGCACTTCCGGCTCCGCGACCTGCTCCGCTACAATCTGAAGACCGTCCGCGCTTACCTTCTCAAGGAAGCCTTCCAGCAGCTCTGGGATTACAACTCGCCCGCCTGGGCCGGCAAGTTCCTCGATGAGTGGTGCCGCCAGACCATGCGCTCCCGCATCGAGCCCATGAAGAAGATCGCCCGGTCGCTCCGTCAGCACCGGGAGCTCATCCTCAATTACTTCCGAGCGCAAAAGCTCATTTCCAGCGGGGTAGTGGAGGGCCTGAACAACAAGGCTAAAGTCACCATGAGAAAATCCTACGGTTTCCGCCCCTACCGAGTCCTGGAATTGGCCCTCTATCACTCACTTGGTAAGCTGCCCGAGCTGGAATCAGCCCACGATTTCTTCTGACGAGTCGCTTTCTTAGGCTGACATCATTTCGACACCGTTACCTCTTTGTTGCGTTGGAAGCCCAGCGCCAGCTCGCGCCCCTCAAGTCCTCTCCCATTGCTCGTTTGCGTCGTGTCGGGCACCAGCGACAGGGTGTACGTCTTCGTTGTCGAGCCGTCCTCAGATGTCACGGTCACTGTCGCCGTACCCGGCATCGGCGTCTGCACCGACACGCTGCCATTGCTAGCAGCCGTCCCGGTGATCAACGGCACGCGCGTCGGGTTCACACCGACTGAGTAGCTCGTAGTGCTCGGGTCAAAGCCCGCCAGCGGCTTCCCGTTGACATCTATCGAACTCAGCGACGCAACATTGGACTGCGCGACCAGATCGCCCATCGCCTGCAACTCCTGGATCTGAATCCAGCCGG
>PLGA01000578.1:6515-6976 GCA_003139735.1 Bryobacterales bacterium
TCGTGTCCGGCGAGGCTGGATACCGGAACGGGTTGTACGCTAACGGCACGTACTTCTGCCCATCCCATGCGTCGATCTCGATCGGCGAGGTCGTGCTGTTCGGAACCGACCTTGTCGCGCTTTGCGTGNNAGTCGCCTCCATGCGCCGAAGCCGGCGAACCCGACGTGTTTGCCCAGCCACCGCTGCCGGTGATCCCGTCGATCATCTCGGCCGGCGTTGCGTTGACGGTCGTGAAGCTCACGCTCGCGACCGGCGCGGGCGTCAGGCTGCCAAGCGCCAGGTTCGACAACGTCGCGTTCGCCACCCGCACCGACGCCACGGGCTGCTGGGGCGCGGGAACGCCCGCGACCGCGCCACGCACCGTGAACTGACCTGTCGCGGCATACTGCGACGGACTGATTGCGGCCCACGACACCGGTTGCAGCAGCGAAACACCATCGCTGTAGTTCACCGTCAGGAA
>PLGA01000140.1:0-4092 GCA_003139735.1 Bryobacterales bacterium
ATCAAGGACGAGCGGGAGAAGCGGACCCGGCTCGCGCGCGAGTTGGCTAAGATCGATCCAAA
Organism: Bryobacterales bacterium; assembly: GCA_003139735.1. Lineage (GTDB taxonomy): Bacteria > Acidobacteriota > Terriglobia > Bryobacterales > Bryobacteraceae > BOG-224. Next base: position 63 of record PLGA01000140.1, read on the forward strand.
AGAGGAGACGCTGTTGGCCGAACAAGGCTTAGGGGACCACGCTTGGCCCGAGTACTGAGAGGTGAGGTCTATTGGGCGGACCTGAACCCGGTACGAGGTCGCGAGCAGGCCGGGTTGCGGCCGGTTCTCATCCTCAGCCACGACCTATTCAACAGGAAGTCCGAGACCGTAATCGCGATGGCGATTACGAGCCAGCCCCAGAAGGCCGGATTTCCGTTGACGCTGGCGCTGCCGGCGGAAATGCTGCCCAAACCCTCCTGGGTGAAAATCTCGCAGATTCGAACAATTTCCATCGACCGTCTTGGTAAAAAGATCGTGGTCCTCGGCCCTCAGATGCTGGACCAGTCGATAGATGGGCTGCTCGAGCTGACTGGATAGCCCTTACCAGCAAGTTTCCGCAATCCCCGTCTTTTGCCCACTACGCCCTGTTTCCACGCAAGTCGCTCAGTTCAGACCCGGATTTCGCCCATTTTCGGAGCGGTCCGGCGCGGTAGCGGTGATATGGGGTAATTTGGTAGCTGTCCCGCGTTATCGGTCCCCAAACCGGACCGTCCCGGTGTACTTCTGCCAACGAACGGAGAGATAGCCAATGAAGTGCGGGCCAGCAATCGGCCTCTTGTACCTGACGGCTGCCACTGCCGCAGCTCAGTCTTCGGCGGTCGGGCCGGCCTTCGAGGTGGTCTCAATTAAGGTCGTCAGGAGTCCGTCTCCCAACTGGCAATTGCCAACGTGCAGAGGAAATCGATTCTTGTCACAGACCACGCCTATCCGGTATATCGCTGAGTGGGCCTATGGCGCAAGATCGTTTCAGTTCATAGGCAAATGGCCGTCGTGGGCTGAATACCCCGGTTACTTTATCGAAGCGAAAGCGCCGGTCGCGATGAACGAAGAGGAGTGCAAAGCGATGGTTAGGGTTCTCCTGGCCGATTCGTTCAAGCTTTCGCTTCGCCCGGAGAAGCGAAGCATGAATGTCTATGCACTCGTAGTTGGAAGCAAGAGGCCGGCGTTGCGGCAAGTCGGGGCCGAGGGAGCGGACAAGAGCGCTGCTGCGAACGACGAGGACTGGGCGACGTTTTGCGACGCAGCTAGCCCGCATTTAGGTCGGTGCTTCAAAATATTCGGCCATGATGGCCCCACGCCCGGCATAACAATGGAGGATCTGGCTCACGCGCTCAGTGGCCTTTATGGCCTTGCAAAAGTTGACGGTGAGGTTGTGGATCATACTGGGCTCACGGGAAGATATGCGTTTAAGCTCAAGTATGACTCAAGCCCGGATGGGGTAGGGGACGACGTCGTGTCGGCTCTTGACCGCCAGTTGGGTCTCAAGCTGGTCCGGAAGAACGAACCCGTTGACGTNNCCGAGCGCCCACGGATTCAATAAGGTGAAAGGCGGCGGACGCATTTTCGCCTTTGCGCGGGCCGTAGTTCCCGTTAGGTGGGGTTATCGTAGAAATGGCCCAGCGGCGTCCTGGGCCTGATCCTGACTGGTCCGCCCAGCGCGGGCGCGTCTGGTCATTTCGCGGCTGGCGCAGGCCGCTCATACACCTTTCCGTCCTTCATCACGAATTTGACGCGGCGCAAGGCGGAGATCTCTTTGGTAGGGTCGCCATCGACGGCAATCAGGTCGGCCAGCATTCCGGGCTTTACCTGGCCGATGTCCATGTGCAGGACGCGCCCGGCTACCGAGGTCGCCGCCTTCAAGGCATCGGCGGGCGGCATGCCATAGGCGACCATCAGCTCGATTTCGCGCGCGTTTTCGCCGTGCGCGAACACGCCCACGTCGCTGCCGGAGAGAATGGTCACGCCGGCGTCGAGCGCCGCGCGGAAGCTGGCGCGCTTGCGTACCAGGCTTTGAGGCTCCGGTTGGCCCGGTCTCCAGCCGGCGTATAGCGTAATGGCCTCGGTAGCCGCCAGGGTAGGGCAGAGCGCCACGCTGCGCTCCACCATCAGCTTGAAGATTTCGGGCGTGCCTTCGCCGCCGTGCTCCACGGTTTCGGCCCCCGCCAGGATGGCGCGACGCATGCCTTCCGCCGTGTTTGCGTGGACCGAGACAGGCACGCCGGCGCTGCGCGCGGTCTCGACGGCGAGCTTCATCTCATCGAGCGAGAAGGTGGGATGCGATCCGGGCCCCGGCCCCCACGAGTAGTCGCCATAGAGCTTGACCCAGTCGGCGCCGTGGCCGATCTGGTCGCGCACGGCGCGCGTGAGGCTATCGACGCCATCGGCCTCTTCGGCGCCCTGCGGCACGCGCCATTCGAGCGCGAAGCCCTTGGGGCCGTAGGCTCCGGTAGCCACGATGGCGCGCGTGGCGGCCAGCACGCGGGGGCCGGGCACAATGCCCTGCGCGACGGCCTGCTTCAGTTCGACGTCGGAATAGCCGGCCCCTTCGGTTCCCAGGTCGCGTATGGTGGTGAATCCGGCCATGAGGGTGGCGTGGAGATGGTTGACGGCGCGCGCCGCACGCAGGGCCACGCCTTCGTGCAGAACCTGATCGTTCCAGGGGGTCTCGTTGTAAGGATGCAGCATGATGTGCGAGTGTCCCTCGACCAGGCCGGGCAGCAGCGTGGCGCCGGGCAGGTCGACCAGCGCGGCGCCCGCGGTGGAGACGCTCGCGGCGGGCCCGGCGGTCTCAATGCGATTGCCCGCCACTCGCACGGCCCACCCCTCATGCAGGGCATCGCCATCGAAGACGCGGGCCGGCCTCAATACGGTGGCGGACTGCGCCGGGGCGGAAAGCGTAACCAGGCTTATGACGAAACAGGACGCGAAAAGACGGCGTAGCATTGGCCTATTATAGGCGCAGCGTGGCGGGGGCAAAGGTCTGCCGGCGAGACCTAATCCTCTTCGTGGGCGGCCGGGGAGGCGGATGGGGCAGCGGCTGTCATGGCGGCGAGTTCGTCGCGGCGCACGGGCCTGGGGATGGAAGGGTCTTTGCCGGAAGCGGGTTCGAGCGCAAACTCATTGGCCGAGGCCAGTTCCGCCTCCAGGTCGAAATCCGGAACAGTCTTCAGGGCGGGAACGCGCGCGACTCCATGGTGGTCGATGACGCACTCCATTCCATTGCGCAATGCGAACCGAATTCGGAATTGGCGGCGGATGGCAAGCTTGCGGAGGTCCGCCAGCTTCATCGGGCTTCCTGGAACTCGTTGACGTACTCGCCGGTGGCGACGCGGTTGGCGATGGCTTCCTGGCAGGTCACGCAATAGCGCGCCCACGGGACAGCCTCCAACCGTTTCTGGGAAATCGGCTCGTCGCACTCCATACAGGTTGCGTAGAGCCCGGTTTCGATGCGGTGCAGCGCGTCCACGATTTCACGCAACAGCTTCATGTCGATGGTGTTCCGGTTCAGGAAAATCCACTCTTCGTGATGTTGCTGGCTCAGGTCGCCCTCGTCGGAGGGGCAATCCAGCCGGGCTACCACCTGGGCAGCCTTTTGCGCGGACATGCTACGACGGACTTCCTCCGCCTTATTCTCAAGTATCTTGCGGTAGCCGGTGAATTTCGGCTTAGCTCCATGCTTCATCTTCGTGTTCATTTCTCTGTGGGCGCAAAACCCCACTAGCCAGACATAAATGACGCTGATCGAGCGCCAAAGGTTGCAGAACTTTTGAGGGGCGCTAAGAGCGGATTGAAAAGTATAACGGGCGGTGGGCCAAAAAGTCAAACAGATCCGCAACTTTATTTATCGCGGAGAGTGACTCGCCGACGCTTGCGCGAAGCCCACCTGGCCTGGGTGTATTCTCTTTCCGGTAATTAGCAATTGCCGTTCTTACTTAGGGTTACGCGGGCTTACCGGCGCTCTTATTCCGAATACCGTTTGAAGATCAAACAGCCGTTGGTCCCGCCGAATCCGAAACTGTTCGATAGCGCGTATTCGATTTTCATAGGCCGCGCCCGGTTTGGCACGTAATCCAGATCGCACAGCGGATCGGGAGTCTCGTAGTTCATGGTGGGCGGCGCAATCTGGCCGACGATGGCCAGGACCGTAATGCCAGCCTCGATTCCGCCGGCGCCGCCCAGCAAGTGGCCG
>PLGA01000140.1:4151-13038 GCA_003139735.1 Bryobacterales bacterium
ACGATCTCGGCCAGCACATGCGCGCCACGCTGCCGGGCGAGTTCCAACTCCTCTAAGACCAGGATGCCCGCGCCTTCCCCCACCACGAATCCGTCGCGATCCTTGTCCCACGGGCGCGAGGCCCGTTCCGGCTCTGCGTTGCGCTTGGAAAGCGCGCGCATGGCGGCGAATCCCCCGATCCCCATGGGCGTCACGGCGGCTTCCGTCCCGCCGCAGATCATGGCATCGGCATCGCCGCGCTCAATCATCCGATAGGAATCGCCGATGGAATGGGCGCTGGTGGTGCAGGCCGTTGCGGTGGCCGAATTGGGTCCCTTGGCGCCGCTGCGAATGGAAACGTGGCCGGAAGCCAGATTGATGATGGTGGCGGGGATAAAAAACGGCGAGATGCGCCGCGGGCCGTGCTCCAGCAGGGTCTGATGCTCGCGCTCGATCACTTCGAACCCGCCGATCCCGCTGCCGATATAGACTCCCACGCGCTCTTCGTTTTCCGCCGTGACCTTCAGGCCGGAGCTCTTCAGGGCGAAATCCGCCGCCGCGATGGCGAACTGGATGAACCGCCCCATCTTCTTGATTTCTTTTTTTTCGATGTAATCGGCCGGGTTGAAACCCTTGACCTCTCCGGCGATCTGGCAGGAGAAGGCCGCGGGATCGAACTGGGTAATACGGGCTATGCCGGACTTGCCGGCGCGAATCGCCTCCCAGGACGCATCCGTGCCAATTCCTAGCGGCGTCAGCAAGCCGACGCCGGTCACCACTACTCTTCTTGACAAGACGAGTCTCCCTGGTGAGAAAAGCGGCTACTTCTTGGTGGTTTTGTTTTCGATGTACTCGACTGCGTCCTTGACGGTGGTGATCTTTTCGGCGTCTTCGTCGGGGATTTCCAGCTCGAAGGCCTCTTCGAACGCCATGACGAGCTCCACGATGTCTAGAGAGTCGGCGCCCAGGTCGTCAACGAACGACGCGTTGGCATCCACCTGGCTCTCATCGACGCCCAGTTGCTCGACGATAATCTGCTTCACCTTTTGCTCTACCGCTGCCATGCTTCCTCCTGGGATTAAGTGCGAACGCGATGATTTTAGCGATCTTCGCGGGCATTCCGCAACAATTTCGGCTGCGCGCACGAAGACGGCCCCATGCGAACGAGTCCAAGACTTCCATTCTGCCACGGAATGGGTCCGTGGCGCTTGCCCCCTGGCGCCATCGCCGCGACGCCGGCGCCCGCGAAAACAGTATACGACAGAAAGCCTATTCTAAATGAAAGACTTCCTCCAGCGGGGACATGTTTTCGTCCGGGCGGCCGGCGACCGCCTGAAAGAAGGGTTGCATTTCCGCCTGCCAGCGCCGGTTGACATCGAGCGCCGCCATCCCTTCGAGAGCCGCGGAGAAATCGGGAGTCTCCAGGTATCCGATCAGCAGCCCGTCGTCGCGGAGGAACAGCGAATAATTTCGCCATCCCGTGCGCGACAAGGCATCCAGCATCTCCGGCCAGACCCGTTTATGGCGTTCCTTGTATTCCTCGAGCCTCTCCGGCCTGACTTGCAGAATGAAGCAGACTCTTTTCATTGGAACTCCTGCGAATGCCCGATTATCCGTCTCTTTCGGGCAAAACACAAATCGGGGCAAGGTTGGTGCTTAACCGATCTGGGGAAATCCGTTCCCGTTGACCGCTCCCTAACGGTCGCGGCTCTGTAACTCACTGCAAACACGCGAGACCCGAAACAGAGCCGCGACCGTTAGGGAGCGGTTAGTTGCCAACAATACAGTTAAGCACACAGCTCCGGCTTGCTTCGTGGAATACCCTGGGATAGCATCGTGGGCATGCCTGAGCCTCCCAGGAGGCAGCCTGATCCTGCAGCCGGCCGCGCCAGGAAGGCTGTTGCGAATGCTTTAGCCCTCGGCGTCGGGCTCACGCTGCTGGTGATGATGCTGGTCTGGGGCCTGCGCCAATCGGGCCATGCGAAGAGCCCCAACATCTCCAAAGTGGTCGTCGGGACCAACGACATGGTCTACTACTCGCACGCCGCCACGGAAGAAGACGCCGGAGTGCTCGGCCAGGCGCTCAAGACCATCGGATACTTCCAGGACCGGGGCGTCAGCGTCTTTTTGTCCAAAGGCAAGAATGGTACGGTGGTTTCATTCGTCGTCCAGGAGGGCGCCTGGGACCTCCCGGATAGGGTTTCGGACTATGAGGAAATCGGACGGCGCATCGCTACGGCGGTTGGCGGATTCCCCATCAAGGTTCGCCTGATCGACTCGGCCCAACTCGTACACCGGGAAGTGGCGCTTGGCAAGGCGATGGTCGGCGCCAGGGACGAGGTCTATTATTTCGATTCCGCGACCAAAGCTGATGCGGAAGCTCTCGGCGCGGCGCTCAAAGCCGCCGAGTACTTCACGGATCAAGGCACGAGCGTTGAGCTGAGTAAAGGCGGCCGCACGGCAATTTCGTTCGTCGTGAACGATGGCGCTTGGGAGCGGCCGGAAATCGTCGGCGCTTTCGTGCGGCTCGTTCGGCGGGCCGCGGCGTCGGTCGGCGGGCTTCCCATCACGGTCCGATTGCTCGATCCCAACATGGAGCCCCACAGGGAAGCGGCGGTCCGTTGAATGCGGCCGCTTTCGCGGGACGGACCGACCGGGTGTATTGCCTTTCGCCCCGTTCCGGGGCTCGGCATCCTTACGCGCTATTCCACACGGCTCACGCCGTGGGCTATGATCTATCGCCCTTCGGGCTAGGCAAATGCAGAAACTCCACGGGCGGGATTGCCCCTACCGGTCGCGAAACGGCTGGCCGGCTTCGTACAACGCGACCCTGGCTTTGATGCCCTCCGTCAACGCCGGCTGATTCTCTTGCGCGGCCTTCGCCAGAGCCCTGCGCGCCGTGAGCGCCGCATCGGCGAACTGTCCCTTCTCGGCATACGCCGCCGCGAGCGTGTCCAGGATGCGCGCGTCCCCTCCGTGAGTGATCTCGACCGCCCGCACCGCGAACGCAAGCGCATCGCCGCCGTTGCGGATGGAGGCATCGGGCGAGGTGGCCAGCGCCCAGGCCAACCGCCGCAGCGTCGGCGCGTCGTCCGGTTGCAACTCGATACCCTCGCGCCACTGCGCCACGGCCTCCGCCGCTTGACCTTGCCCATCGAGCGCGTCGCCCAGGCCGATGTGAGCCTCGGCGTACTTCAGGTCGAGATCGAGCGCGCTCCGCCACTCCCGCATGGCCCCCTGCGCATCCCCCCGCTGGCTCAAAACCAGGCCCAACTGGTAGTGCGCCGGCGCGTAACCGGCGTTCGCTTCCAGCGCCAGGCGCAGTTGAACCAGCGCCTCCTCCGGCTTCCCCTGCTTCGCCAGGGCGCTTCCCAGGTTCACGCGCGCCTCGGCGAAATCCGGCTTCAGCGCGGTGGCTTTCTCGAATTGGGCTACCGCTTCTGCCACTCGTCCCGTCTGGAGGAGCAGCGCCCCCAAATCGTTGAGTGCCCGCGCGGACGTAGGATCGGCCTCCACCGCCGCGCGGAGATGAATTTCGGACGCTTTCTCGAAATGCGGCCCGGCTTCCTCCCGGCGGCCCGACATGAGCAACGCCGTCCCCAGGTCGCGGTGCGCCAGTTCGTCGTTGGGCTCAAGTTCCAGGACTTGCTTCCACTTCGCGGCGGCCGCCTCATACTGTCCGTTCTTCTGCAGATACGCCGCGCTGTTAACCAGCCGGTCATAGTCGAGGACGGCGCCGCCGATTTGCCTGAAGCCATCCGGCGGAACGTTCACAAACTCCGGAATATTCACCGCGCGGTTGGCCGCCGTGGCGTTATCGATCAGAATGGCCGGGCTGTCGTTGCCGTCCGCGTCGATATGCGTGAGATACATCTGAGTGTAGGGACCGCGGGCCTTCGAGGAAAACACCAGCCAATGGCCGTTAGGCGAGAAGCTGTGCCACGAGTTCATCTTGGACGTGTTGCAGCGCATGCGCCGCGCCTGCCCGCCCGCCGCCGGCACAATGTACAACTGGCTGTCGGGACGCATGAGCTGCCCGTTGCGGCACTCGACAAACACGATCCATCGTCCGTCCGGCGATACCTTCGGAAACGTATTGCTCATCCCGTTATGCGACGCTCCGGCGATGGGCTCCGCCGCCCCTCCCTGGCCGTTGTGGAACGGAATCCGGTAAAGGTCGTACTGCATGGGGGTCTCATTCGGGTCGCCGGCGAATTGCGCCAGCGGCACTCCCGGCGGATAGGGGTCGGCGGCTGTGGCGCGGGCAAATACCAGGGACTGCCCGTCCGGGTTCCATACGGCGCCCATCTGCACGAAGCGCGGATCGTCGGCGCCGGGCAGCGGCTGCAGCACTCCGGTCGNNCTTGAAATTGGCCACGTAATAGTTGCTGGGCGGCTCTTTCGAAGGGTCCGCCCATGAAGCCGGGTTGAGAGTGGTCGCTACGTAGCGCCCATCCGGGGAAACCTGCGACATGAAGCCGATCCGGACGCCAGCCTTGATCGTGCCTTGCTGCGTGCGCCACTGAACCACGTCCTCCTTGCGGAAAGCCGTCTCGGGTTTCACCGCCGTAAGCATGTACATCCCCCGATTGGCCTCCAAGCCATCCAGATCCATCCCCATGGTCTTGCCGTCCAAGGAAAACGAATGGCAGTTGGCGCACACCGGCAGGTTGTCCATTACCACCCGGCTCCGGGCGTCGCCCACGTTGCGAAGCCTCCAGGCGACGAACGGCAGCGCCTGCGCGCCCAGGGGCTTGATGACGCCCCGTTCCAGCTCCGCGGGCATCAGCGGCACGTCCCGATAGAAAATCGGCGCGCCCACCGCGTCCTTTGAGGTGTGGATAGCGGCCTTTCCAGCGGAGACGGGCTGGTCCGGGGCGTCACCGCGAAAGCCGGTGATGCTGACCGTCGCGGCGCTCGCCACCGAGTTCCGCTTGATGGCCTGCCAAGTGGCCGGGTCCGGCGTCCAGGTGTGCGCCGCCGCCAGGTTGGGGGTGAGCCGGGGCGGCTCGTTCGTGGGCGCCACGCAATCCGGGTCGATCCTGCCGATGCGCAGGCGCTCGCCCTTGGAGGTCGCGTGAATCGCCGGCGCGCCGCCGCCAAACGAGATGTCGATCTTCCAGGAGGCGACGCCTTTCCCCTCGTCGCGCCACAGGAACGTCGGAGGCGTGATCTCGGGCGGAAAAATAGATCCGTCCTCCGGATAATCGATCGTAATAGCCGCCGTTCGGGGCCTCTGGGGCGGCAGGGGAGCCGCCGCCAGCGCCATTAACAGGCCCGGCAGCAGAATCACCCTAGGCGGCAAGCTGGCCCTCATTCGCATCCCCATGAGACTAGCTTACAGCCGGATCGGTTCGAACGGCATGGGCCGCCGCCGCGACTGCCTCCGCCGTTTGACACTCGCCGACAAGGGAGGGAGAATCGTCGCAGGACCGAACTTCACCGGAGAGGAGTGTTTCCTGTGGCAGCCATCCATCGATTCGCAGCGCTTTTCCCCGCATTGGCCATCGCCTTTGCGCAAAACCCGGCGCCGCCGTCCGGTGCGGCAGCGGCGTCGAACACCGTGATCCGCATCGATGTCAACCTGGTTCAGGTGGACGCCGTCGTCACCGATTCCAAAGGCCGGCGCGCACCCAACCTTCAGGCCTCGGATTTCGAGATCTGGCAGGACGGCAAGCCGCAGGCCATCACGAATTTCTCCTACGTTTCCGCGAAAGCGGGCGCGGGAACGGGCGCGGCGCGCCGGGTTGTACAGGCTAAGCCGGTGAAGGGCGAGCCGCCGCCGCCCCCGCTGCCGCCCGATCCAACCGAGGTGCGGCGCACGCTGGCGCTGGTGGTGGACGACCTTGGACTGTCCGCCGAGAATATTCCGCCCGTTCGCGACGCTATCCGCAATTTTCTCGACGAGCAGATGCGTCCCGGCGACCTGGTGGCCATTGTGCGCACCAGCGCCGGCATGGGAGCGTTGCAGCAGTTCACTACCGATAAGCGCCTGCTGTACGCGGCTCTCGATCGCGTGAAGTATGGCCGAAGCCGCGTCGGCACGAGCAGCTTCGGGGCAATGTCGACGTCCACCTCCGGGGTAAGGCCTCGCGGCGAGGGCCTCTTCTACCGCTACCGCGAAGAGAACCTGGAGGTGGGCAGCCTGGCGACCGTCCGTTTCGTGGTGAATGCCATGAGAGGCTTGCCGGGCCGCAAGTCCCTGGTCCTGTTCACCGAGGACCTCAGCATGATTTATCAGGGAGCTACCGATGAGGTGAAGGCCAACGCCGTCCAGCAACTCAGCGATGCCGCCAGCCGCGCTTCGGTGGTGATCCATACCGTCGACCCGCGCGGCGTGGTGAACTACAGTCCCGTGGCAGCCGATGACATCGTGGGCGTGCCGTCGTCATCGAGACGGGTCGGCCGAGCTCCCGCCCAGCGATCGCAGCAGGTGACCAACACGCAGCAGGGCATGACCGAGGTGGCGCAGGAAAACGGCGGCCTGTTTGTCCAGGACGGCAACGACCTGACCGGCGCCCTGCGCATCGCGGCCGAGGACAGCGACGACTACTACCTGATCGGCTACCATCCCGACGCCAGTACGTTCGAAGAAAGAGGCGGCCAGGCTCAGTTCCATCAGATCGACCTAAGAGTGACCAAGGCGGGCTTGCACGTCCGCACGCGCGACGGCTTCTTCGGCGATCCGGGCGCCAATCCGCCGCTGGAGCACACGCGCGAGGCGGAGCTCAGCGAGGCCCTGCAGTCCCCGTTCGCCGCCGGCTCGATTCACCCGCGCCTGACGGCGGTCTTCTCGAACCTGGGGCGGACCGGCGCGTCGATCAATGCCCTGGTTTACTTCAACCCTAAGGATCTCAAGTGGTCCAGCGAGCCGGATGGCAGCCGTAAAGCGCTGATCGACGTCGCGGCCGCGGCCTACGACGAAGACGGCATGGCCCTGGCGCCCATCGATACCACCTTCCCCTTGCAGTTGACCTCTCAAAGGTATGACGAGTACCTGAAAAAGGGAATGATCTGGGGCATCCACTTTCCCGTCGCCAAGCCCGGCCCCTACCTGGTGCGCGCGGCCCTGCGCGATGCCGCCACTGAGGGTGTGGGTTCGGCCGAGCAGTACGTCGAGGTTCCGGATATCGAAAACGGACGCCTCGCGCTATCGGGGATCGTGCTCCAGGAAGCCGCGGCCCAGGCCGCCCCGGCGAAGGCCGATCTTGCCCAGGCTCCGGCGCCCAGCGAAGACATCACGGCCGGGGCCGCCCGGCGCAGTTTCCGTCGCGGAGCGCTTCTGGCCTACGGCTACCAAATCATCAACGCTAAGACCGACGCCGGCCAGCATCCGGAATTGGAAGTGCAAACCAGGCTCTTCCACAACGGGGAACAGGTGCTGGACGGCAAGAAGGCGCTGGCCCCCGCCGCAGGCGCCTCCGGCTCGCAGCCTCTGATGGCGGACGGCCGCGTGGCGCTGGGCGCCAACATGCCGCCCGGCGAATACGTTCTGCAAGTGACGGTGACCGACAAGCTCGCCAAGAGTAAGTTCAACACCGCGACCCAATCCATGGATTTCGAAATCGAGCCGTAGCGCGGCCGCATCGGCGGGCGCCATTCNNGTATCCACGTTGCCCATGGCGGAGATGATGTTCTCCTTCAAATGGGGATATTCCCGCTCCAAACTGGCGAACATGTCGCGCAACGCCCGCCGCACGGTCCCGGTCTTCTGGGAGCAGCCGCAGGGAACGATGGGGACACCCAGCGACTCGGCGTAGGCGCGCGTCATGTCCTCGGTCACGTAGACCAGCGGACGGATCAGGCGGTATTCGCGGCTGCGCGAAGCGGTGACCGCCGGCAGCGCGCTCAGCCGCCCCGTGAACATGGTGTTGCGCAGCAAGCGCTTCGCAAAAGTCGTCGGCCGTGTGTCCGAAGGCGATCACGTTGGCGCCCAGCTCGCGCGCAATCTGATACACGGCGCGGCGGCGATAGCGGCTGCACAGGTCGCAGCCGTGGTCCGGCTGGTCGGCGATCAGGCGCAGCGAAGGGCCGTCCCGGTAGTAGGTCCAGGCGACGCCGCGCTGTTTCAGGTATTCGGCGAGCGGTTCGATGGGACGCAAGAACTTGCCCTGCTCCACGGTAAAGGCGCACACGGAAAAGTCGATGGGCGCGCGCTTTTCAAGCAGCAGCAGCGCTTCGAGCAGCGTGGCCGAATCTTTCCCTCCCGATAGCGCCACCGCCACGCGATCGCCGTCGCGCACCATTTTGAAGCGGTGCACGGCCTCCCCCACCTTGCGGAGCAGTGCTTTTTCGAGATCCACTGATTCGATTATAGAGGCCCGCCGGACCGGCCAGTGGTAGCATCAAGGCATCACGTACTTGCTGATGCGCACAACCCAAACCTCGGCCGAAACGAGCCATCCCGCCGTTCAGCCCACCGACGAGGAACTCGCGGCCCTTCGCCGTGGCCGGGCGGCATTCCGGCGGGGGGATTATGCGCCTTTGAAAGAAGTACTCGATGAACTGGAATCCGCCGATCAAGCCACAGATGAACGCCGATGAACGCCGATAAGACAAAACGCCTTTTCTTTCTTATCCGTGTTTATCCGTGTTCATCTGTGGCCAATAAGTCTTTTCTGTCGTCCCGTTAACCCCCCATGCCCGCTCCCGCCCGCATCGCCGCCTTCGATATCCTCCGCCGCGTTGACGCCGGCGGCTACGCCTCAGACCTGCTTCTCGAACGCACCGCGGCGCTCGATTCGCGCGACGCCGGCCTGGCCTCCGAAATCGTTTTCGGCGTGCTGCGTTACCGGGCGCAGCTCGACTACCTGATCGAGCTTTACGCCAGCCGGCCGAAGCTCGACGCGGAAGTGCGCGCCGCGCTGCGCATGGGCATCTACCAGCTTCGCTACCTGGAGCGCATCCC
>PLGA01000448.1 GCA_003139735.1 Bryobacterales bacterium
CCCACGGCGTGAGCCGTGGGAACGCATCGGATTGCCTGTGCAGCCCCGGAACGGGGCGTAAGCCCGGGCCGCGCAACTTCGCCGGGAGGCGCCTTCACCTGTTCTCAATCGTGAACTTGGCTGTCGCCTCCAGCGACTTCGCCTCGGCGGCCGTGATCGTCCACCCCGGCGCCCGTCTCAGCCCGGTAGGCGGTCTCCCGATGCGTATATACGCCGTGTCCCCGATTTTCAGCCCAAGCGACGAATCGGCCAACCCGCACGTATCGCCATTCGCGATGCACACATGCGACAGTCCGCCGCCGATCGGCAACACGCTCGACACCTGGCCGCTCACGATGCGGCGGCTGTCCACATACTCGAACATCCGCATGCGGTTCAAATCGCCGCTGTTGGCGTAGAATTCGCGGGGGGTTGTGCCGCCCGCCGCGTTCGGTCCACCCGTGACGTACACCGCGAACCGCCTTTCTCCGCCCACTCCCACGAACGTCAGAGCGTAAAACATCGCGGCTAGCAACGCCAATAACGACGCCGCCGATGCGATTCCCGACCACCCCTTCACCTCGGTGAGCGTTCTGTTATCCGTCGCCCAGGCGCTGAAACGGCGCCGTCTGCTGCCGTCCGCCGCCTCTTCCCAAGCCGACGCAAAGTGGTCGATGGCGAAAGTGGCCGCGAACACGGCCGCGAACAGGGCAAGACAAGCCAGCGACGCGAATAGGAATACCATAGCCGTTCCTCTCAAATTGCCGCATTGAGATCTCGACTGGTAGTATGCGCCCTTTGGCCCGTCGCCGCAAGCCTCTAAACGGCGATTCCGATATCGCCCTTCCAGGTGGCCTCGCGGCCCGTGTACGCCGCCGTTCTTCCCAGAATCGCGATGCAGGTGCTCAGCGCTGACCGCTCTACCACGTTCTCCGGATTGTCGTTCACAATCCGCCCCAGGAAGGCCTCGATGTGGTCCATGGTGATGTCGCGCTTGGTCGGCATGTCGAAGGGCTTCGCCGTCCCGTCGTAGTGCGTCATGCGCGTGCGCGAAACCAGGATCGTGCCCTTGGTCCCCGTATACTCCTCGCCGATCTTGCTGTAACCTTTCGGAGTCAACTGGTTGGCCTCGAAGTTCACCAGCATGTTGTTCGGCCACTCGTAAACCAATGAGATGTTGTCCAGAATCTCAAAGGTCTTGCGGACCTTGGCCGTGCCGCGGCCCACCGCCCGCAGCGGAAGCCCGCCCAGAAACCAGTGCAGGGCGTCCAGATTGTGGCAATCCTGCTCCACGATNNACGATGATGTCGCCCGAGTAGTCCTTGTAGCAGAACCAGTTCCGCAGTTTCTCCACGACCGGGTCCGCGTACGGCTTGCGGGTGAACGGGTCGTTGGCGATCCAGGAGGCGCGCGCCGTCGACAGCTCGCCCAGGTCCCCGTTCTGAATCCGCTTGTAGGCTTCCAGGTACTCGGGCCCGCTGCGCTGCTGATAGCCGAACGAAATGGTCTTGGTCTTATCGGCTTTCTTCGACGCGTCGATCACCCGCTGGCAGCCCGGCACATCCACCCCCGCGGGCTTCTCGCAGTAGATGTGCTTNNTTCGGTGTACGTCTTCGGATCGTCCACCTTGATGGTCTTCTTCGCCTGGTCGAACTGGTCCGGGAACCTGTCGCAGATCGCCGTCACCCGGGCGCGCGGATCCGCATGCACGATACTGGCGTCGTAGGCGCCGCGGTTGCCGGCCCCGATCAGCCCCACCGAAATCTGGGAATTGGCCGCCGATCCGCGCACGGACTGCGGCTTCACGATGGTAAACGCAGTGGCCGCCGCCGCGGCGCCCCCCTGTAGAAAATTCCGCCGCGATGACTCGTTTTTCATAAACCCGCCCGTATGAGAAATCAAGAACTCAAAGTACATTATAAGNNCCATGGCGTGAGCCATGGGAACAAGGCAAGACCGGGAAGCCCGCGTAGCGGGCGGAAGACCGCGGCGCCCGCCGACCCCATTTTGCCGGACGACACGCAGGTGGTTTTTCAGACCAAGTCGGAGGCGTTCGGTTTGAAGGTCAAGTTCGTCCCGAAGGAAATGCTGTATCGCGGTAAGCTGGCTCTATAGCCGGAGGGAAGACCATGAACACTCGGAGGTTGACGGCGATCGTCCGCGGGCCGGTCGTTTGCCTTTCGTTGCTGGGCTTCTGCGCCGCCGCGCTTCAGGCGGCGAGTACGCCCGCCAACGCCTTGCTGGTTCTCGAAAAAGAGCAAAACACCCTGGTCATTGTGGATCCGGCCAGTCTGAGCATCGCGGCGCGCGTGCCCGTGGGCGACAATCCACACGAGGTCGCCGTATCGGACGATGGAAGGACCGCATATGTTTCCAACTATGGCGGAAACACCATTGCCGTGGTGGACCTGGTCGCCCAAAAGCCGCTGACCCCGATCGATTTGGGCGCGTTGCGGCAGCCCCACGGACTGGTCATGGCCGGCGGTAAGTTGTACTTCACCGCCGAAGGCGCCAAAGTTGTCGGCCGTTACGATCCCGCCACGCGCCTGATCGACTGGGTCATGGGGACGGGTCAGAACCGCACCCATATGGTGATCGTTTCGAGAGATCTCAAGACGGTTTTCACCTCCAACGTCAGCTCCGCGACCATCAGCATCATCGAGCAGGGGGCCATGCAAGGGCCTGGAGGCGGACGAGGTCCGGGTGGTCCAGGCGGTCCAGGTGGCCGCGGTGGTCCGGGAGGCGCCGGCGGTCCGGGCGGTCCTGGAAGGGGTGGCCCGCCTCCTGGCGGCGGCCAGGACTGGAACATTACCAATATTCCGGTCGGCCAGGGTTCCGAGGGATTTGACCTCTCGCCCGACGGCAGGGAATTGTGGGTTGCCAACGCGCAGGACAGCACCGTCTCCATCATCGATGTCGCGGGCAAGAAGGTGGTCGGGACGCTTCCGTCCACCGGGTCCGCCAACCGTCTGAAGATCACGCCGGACGGCCGGTACGTCTTCGTGTCGAACATGCGCGGCAACGATTTGCTGGTGATCGACAGGCCAGCTCGCAAGGAGTACAAGAAAATCACCCTGCCGGCCAGTTCGGAGGGCCTGTTGATGTCTCCCGACGGCTCGCACGCCTACACGACGCTGAACGAGCGCGACGCGGTAGCGGTGATCGATCTTAAAACGATGACGGTAGCTGGGGAGGTCAAGACCGGCAGGGGCCCGGATGGACTGGCGTGGGCCGCGCGGAAGTAGCCGAGTCGAACACCCACAAGCTCTCAGTGCGTCATGGCGTAGACCATGTGATTCACGGCCATGCGGATGCCCAACGCGGAATACCGTTCGGGATACTCGGGGGCGTCGGCCCACTCCCAGGAATCCCCCGTGTCGTTGTTGAACCAGATGGCCACCACCAGCCGTCCCTTGCCGTCATAGATGCCGCGCCAGTGAGGGTCGACGCCGCCGTTCATATACGGAACGCCCGAGCGCAGCGACCATTGCCCGGAAATCTGGTAGCGCTTGTCCAGATCGTACACCGTGTGAAATACCGGGTCGTTGTCCGGGATATCGACCGGCGTGCGATCCGGGTACACGCGCGACATCGAAGCCATGAAGACCTGCCAGGCAGCGTCGCCCCAGAAGTCGTCGCAAATCAGGAAGCCGCCGCGGTCCAGGTAATCGCGCAGCTTGGCCACCTGGAAATCGGTAAGCTGCCAGTTGAAGGTCGCCGCATAGAGGAAGGGCCAATCGTAAACATCGTCTCCGTCCTCCAGGTTCACCGGCTGTTCCACCGAACGCACTTGCGCCCGCGTCAACCTGCGCAACGCGGCCAACAGATGCCGGTCCGCCCGCGGATAGTCGTTGGTCCACCAGGTATAGCCCTGCCGCCAATCGGCCATAAAGCCACGGCCGCCCCGGCCCCGCCCGCCGCGGCCGAAGCCGCCCAGTCCACCCGGAGCGTCCGGATACATCAGGCGCGCGAAAACGAATTCGGTTTTCTCCTGGTAGTCCGGCGGCAGCGGAAAATTGTCGTACTCCTGGCCCGGATACTCGCGGAATGGACTTTGGAACGCGCACATTGCGCTCACGCAACCCGCCGCCAACGCTGCCAGCGCCAGCCATACGCTTCGTTTCATCTCAGGCAGCATAGGAAGTATGGCTCCGGTATTCCGCGAATGACGGCTCTGAATTGTCCTCTTTCATTTTCCCCCAACTTCCTGCCGGGGCTCACTGCCCGTAAGTATAGGGGCGAGGGCTCATTACCATGCGCGGCGCGGCCGCCCGCTGTCGCGCCTCTTTGATAATGT
>PLGA01000251.1 GCA_003139735.1 Bryobacterales bacterium
CTCTGCGTCTCCGCGTCAAATGCCTTAATCGAACCCGAGCGTATCTGCGATGGCTTCCACATCGGCCGGCCGCACCAGCACTTCGTCCTTCATCCGCTCGGGCGTCGGGCGTTCGTCGAAAGCCTGGAATAGCGCCATCTTAGCCAGGGCGTAGCGTTCCGTGGAGGAAAGTTGACGGCCGTGCCGATCCTGCCACGCGGCAATCGCGGCGTCGCCAATCAGGACGCTCGCTGGCCGCCAGCTTGCGCGGTCCGCCGATACGCTGAAGACGAACTCGATGCCCGCGGCCGAAGATCCGAACGGCCGCTGCCCGTCGTAGTAATACTGATACACATAGCCGCTCTGCGCGGAATAGGTCTTCATGCGGCGCACCGCCGGCGCCCCGGTCAGCGCGCGTCTTTTCGAAAAAGGACTCCAAAGCACAGTTTTAGGATCGAGTACCGGGAACACGGCCAAAACGATACCGCGATAATATTGACAAGCATACCAGTCCGGCGCGAAACTGAAGTTGGAATCGCGCTGGTTTTGCGATTCGGAAGCCGTTTGCAGGCCAGTCAAGCGCACTGGCGGGAGGTGCCGATATAGAACCGGACAAGTGGAAGGGCGGCTTCATCCGCGGCAGTGGACGAGCGGTACGGGAACTCTGAGCGGTCGGAACGGCGCCATGATTTTTTGGCGCGGCGCACAATGCGCAACACGATGACTCGCCAACAGCGGTTCCTACGTTCATGCGCCGACGGATGGCCGCCCTTTTTTATTTCCCCTCCTCCACCGATTTCCCCGTTCGTCCACTCTCAGTGTTGTAGACTGGAAAGTTAAGATGCCTGCGGACGCTCGCGTGGAAATTGTCAGCGCTCATAGTCCCGATTCCGACGACGCATTTATGTTTTATGGCCTTGCCACCCGCAAGGTGCGTTCGGCGAAGGTTTCCTTCAAGCACGTGCTTGAGGACATCGAGACGCTGAACCGGAAGGCCATGGATGGGCAGTACGATTTGACAGCCATTTCGTACCATGCCTATCCTGCCGTGGCCGATAAGTACGTGCTCATGGCCAGCGGCTCGAGCATCGGCGACGGGTACGGTCCCTTGGTGATCGCCCTCCGGCCGATGGATCCCGAGGAGTTGAAGGGCAAGCGCATCGCCGTTCCGGGCACGCTCACCACCGCATATCTGGCGGCCAGGCTCTTCCAGCCCGATTTCGAAGCCGTGGTCACGCCGTTCGACAAGATCACCGCCGCCGTCCGCGAACGCGCCGTGGATGCCGGGATCATTATCCATGAAGCGCAATTGACGTTCGATCGCGAGGGATTTCACCGCATCGCCGATCTGGGCCGCTGGTTTAAGTCGAGCTACGGGCTGCCGCTCCCTCTGGGGGCCAACGCGCTGCTGCGCTCGCTCGACCCCGAGATTAAGAGCGAATGCTGCCGCCTCATGCGTGAGAGCATTCAGTACGCGCTCGACAACCGCGACGAAGCGCTCGANNGCATGTACGTCAACCACTACACGCTGGACGCCGGCGACGTGGTTCCGCGAGCCGCGCAGAAGCTCTTCGACCTGGGCTACGAAGCCGGCTTGATTCCGAATCGCGTGGAAGTGGAGTTCGTGCGGTAGCGCGGCTACGTCGGCCGCTGGAGGACGCCCAGGCGCTTCGAATGGGCATGCACGCGGTTGTCCACTTGCTTACCTGTTGCGGCGTTTCTAACGCATGTAGAAAAGGCTCAAGCGCGGCAGACCGCTCGCTTCCAGCAAGTGGCGCTCCAGGTATTGCTTCTCAAGCATGGTGAGCTGCTCGGCGGTCATCTTTCCGCGGTAGGGGCGCAACTGGCGGTCCAGCTCGCGGCGAGATTCGAGCATTCCCTCTTCGCTCTGCCGCGTGCGCGCCGCGGCGATCATCCTCTCTTCGAGCACCGTCAGGCGCCGCTCCAACTCTTCCAGATCGGCGTAGTGCCGTTCCACCTCGGCCGCCAACCGCTCCAGGGCCGCGGCCGTCTCCTGGTACCCGTCGGGAAGCGCCGCCGCATTGCGCCGCAGATAGTCGCGCAGTTCGTCCGGCGTGAACGGAGGCGCCGTCTCCCGATGCGCGGCGGGCCGCGCCGTACCGGCCATGGTCTGCGCCTNNCGCCCGCGCCATTTCTCGAAGGCCGAATCGATGCCGCGCAGCGCCGCTTCGAGCGGCACGCCGGCATTCTTCCAGGTCTCGATCAACGCCCAATCGAGAGGCGATAGCAGAAACAACCCCGTGCCGCGAGCCCGCTGAAAATGCTCCTCGATTTCGGTGAAGTAGTTGAAGTAGTTGGCGATCCAGTCTTCGTTCACCGCGGTGGCGCCTTCCCGCTCCGATTGCGTTCCCAGATCATTTGCAAGCCTTCGAGCGTGAGGTGCTCGTCGACATTCTTGAGGTAGCGCGAGCCCGCGGCAATCAGATGCGCCTGGCCTCCCGTGGCGATTACCCGGGTGTCCGGTCCCATTTTCGCGACGATGCGTTCCAGGATGCCGTCGATCGCTCCAATGGCGCCAAAGTACAGGCCCGACTGCATGCTGGCCACCGTATTGGTTCCCACCACGTCCTGCGGCGGGCGGAATTCCACCAGCGGCAGGCGCGCCGTCTTATGAAACAGCGCCTCGATGCCCATGCCGATGCCCACCGCGATGGACCCGCCCAGGTATTCGCCGTCTTTCGAGATGACGTCGAAGTTGACGGTGGTGCCGAAATCCACGATCACCGCCGGTCCACCGTATTTCCTGAACCCGGCGACCGCGTTGACCAGGCGGTCGGCGCCCACCTCGGTGGGGTTGTCGTAGCGGATCGTCAGGCCGATATCGGTGGTCGGTCCCACGAACAGGGCTTCGGTATGAAAATAGCGCTCGGCCATGAAAGCCAGTGTCCTGTCGATGGGCGGCACCACGCTCGAGATGATCATGCCGTCCACGCTTTCGATGTCCAGACCCGCCGGGGCGAACAGGTTGTGAAGCAGCATGCCCCATTCGTCCGCGGTCTGCTCCTGGACCGTGCGCAGCCGCCACTGGCAGACCAGCCGGCGGCCCTCGAAAGCGCCGATCGTGATATTGCTGTTGCCTGCGTCAAGAGCCAGCAGCACGTACGCCTCCCGCAAGAACCAGGGTATCGGTTCCGTCGTCCTTGCGCACAATCAGAAAGCCGGAAGGGTCGAGTCCGGCCGTGGTACCCTCTATCGCGCCGTTCGGCTGTTCCACCCGCACCCGCCGCCCGCATGCGTAGGTGGAGGACTGCGCAAACAGCCGCAAGACTTCATCCGTGTCGAGTGAGACGAAACTGTCAACCGCCTTCAGCAAACTCACCACGATCTCAGTTGAAGAAGGCAGCGATGTGGGGCAGGTTGGCCGGAAGGCAACCTGCGGGCCGATTGTCAATCGGTCTGCGCGGCGATTGGCAATCGCCGCGCAGGATGGCATCCTGCCCCACGTGGGGCGGACCGGGGTACCCGCGTCGTTTCTTTCCAACTCCAATCTCAGCGACGTCGCCACTTCCTCCAACTCCGCCGGAAACTCCGCATGCCCCACGTTGATCCCAATGCCGCAGATGCCCAGGCCGTCCGCCCCATGCACCAGAATGCCGGCCACTTTCTTCCCGCCGAGCAGCAGGTCGTTGGGCCAGCGGATGTCGCACATCAGACCAGTCGCTTCGAGAATCGCGCTTTGCGCCGCCAGGCCCAGCGCCAGCGTCAGCACCGGCATGGGCCGCACCGCCATGGAACAGTAGATTCCGGCGCCCGCTTCGGAGTGCCACGTACGGCCCAGGCGTCCCTGGCCGGCGGTCTGCTCCTCCGCCAGGACCACGCTGCCCGCTTCCAGCCCAACCGCCGCGCGCATGGTGGAATCGACGCTGGCATAGTAGTCGATTCGCCGGCCCGGAAATGCCGCCCGTATGCGTTCGATATCGAGCGCCGTCACGCCAGCTCCAGCCGGAAGCTCAGGTCCATGGCCCGCGCGGAGTGGGTCATGGCGCCCGAGGAGACGAAGTCCGCGCCGGCTTCCGCATAGGCTCGCACGTTGTCGGCGGTGACGCCCCCGGAGAGCTCCACCGTAGCGCGCCCGTCGATCTCGCGGACCCATTCGCCCGCTTCCTCGGGCGTGAGGTTATCGAGCAGCAGGCGTTCGGCGTTCGCCTCCAGGGCTTCGCGCAGCTCCTCGCGCGTGCGCACTTCGATCTGGATGGGAAAGCCGCTCGCCGCGCGCGTGCGCTCGATAGCGTTGCGCACTCCCCCCGCGGCAGCGATGTGATTGTTCTTGATCAACACCGCGTCGAAGAGCCCCAGCCGGTGATTGGTGACGCCGCCCGCCTCCGTCGCCAGCTTCTCCAACAGGCGCAGCCCCGGCGTGGTCTTGCGCGTATCGAGCACACGGCAGTTGGTCCCGGCCACGCGGTCGGCAAAGAGGCGCGCGGCGGTGGCCACGCCGCTCAGCCGTTGCAGGAAATTGAGCGCCACGCGCTCGCATTCGAGCAGCGTGTGCGCGCGCCCGTAAACCTGCGCGATCGTTTCGCCATCCTCGCAGCGGTCGCCGTCCTGCTTGAGGAACACCAGGTCGTAGACGCCGCCGCGCATCCGGTAGATGAGCGGCAGCAGCGGCGTGCCCGCCAATACCAGCGGCTCGCGCGCCAGAAAGCGGCCCCTCGCCGTTCGCGTTTCCGGCACGCAGGCTTTGGTGGTCACGTCGCCGGGTCCGATGTCTTCCTCGAGCGCGCGGCGCAGCGTTTCCATAATGGGCGGCGCCGCCCAATCGTTGCGGTTCATGACGGTCCGCCCAGCGCGCCCTCGACCCTCCGCAATTGATCTTCGTAATCCGCCAGCTTATGGCGGATGCTCACCACCACCTGCGGAGGCGCCTTGCCCAAGAACGCCTCGTCGCTCAACTGGCGCTTCGAATTGGCGATGTTTTTCGCAAGCTGTTCGCGCTCTTTTTCCAGGCGCTTTCGCTGCGCGTCCTGTTGGCCCTGGGGCAACTCCAATACCAGGTCGAACCCTCCCACGGACAGAATCGCCGGCGCCTGTGGAGCGTCCTCGTCCTTGAATTGCAAGGTAACGTTGGCCAGTTTCTGGATGGCCTTGGCGCGGCGCTGCGCGATTCCGAGCGATGGGCTACGAGAATATAGGACGCCTTCCAAACGCTGTTTGGGGTCGAGTTTGCTCTGCGCCCGCAGCGTGCGCGCCATGGTCACGATTTCCTGAATCGTGCCAATCTCGCGTTCCGCCTCGGCGTCGACAAGATCCTCGCGATACTGCGGATATCCCGCCAGCGCGATGGAGACCGGCCGGTTGGGCTGGCCCTTGGCGAAGCGCTGCCACAGTTCCTCGGTGAGGAACGGCATGGCTGGGTGCAGCAGGCGCAGCGCGGTTTCAAAGGCCGCCAGCATGTTCCGCCAGCCTGCGTCCAGGCCGGAGTTTTCGCGGAAGCGCAGCTTCTTCAGCTCCACGTACCAATCGCAGAACTCGTGCCAGAAAAAGTGCCACAGCGCCTGCGCGGCTTCGTGATAGCGGTATTGCCCGATGGCGCGGTTCACCTGCTCCGCGGCCGCGTTCAGGCGGCTGAAAATCCAGCGGTCTTCCATGGGCGCTTCCGCCGAGCCGGGATCCGCCTCGGGCCTGAACAACTCCAGACTTTCGGGAACCCAAGGCTCCACGGCAGAGCGCTCCATATTGAGGAACAGGAAGCGCGCCGCGTTCCAGATCTTGTTGGCGAAGTCGCGCGAACTGGCCATGCGCTCTTCAGTGAGCACAATGTCGGTACCGGGCGCCGCCCCTTGTAGCAGCGCCATGCGCACGGCGTCGGTGCCGTACTTCTCGGTGACCACCAGCGGATCGATGGTGTTGCCGCGCGTCTTCGACATCTTCTGCCGCTCGGCGTCGCGCACCAGGCCGTGTATGTACACCTGCTTGAAAGGCACGTCGCCCATGAATTCGAGGCCCATCATGGCCATGCGCGCCACCCAGAAAAACAGAATGTCGAAGCCCGTGATCAGCAGCGACGTGGGATAGAATGCGGCCAGGTCTTCGGTCTTGTCGGGCCAGCCCAGCGTGGAAAAGGGCCACAGCGCGGAGCTGAACCACGTGTCGAGCACGTCGGTATCCTGTTCGAGGCGCGCCGAGCCGCAGCGCGGGCAGACGGCTGGCGCTTCGCGCGCCACCACCACCTCATGGCACTCCGCGCAATGCCATGCCGGAATGCGATGCCCCCACCACAACTGGCGCGAGATGCACCAGTCGCGGATGTTGTTCATCCACTCGAAATAGGTCTTCGACCAGTTCGCCGGAATGAACTCGATGCGGCCGGATTCCACCGCTTCGATGGCCTTCTCCGCCAGCGGCTTGATGCTTACGAACCATTGCGTGGAAACCAGCGGCTCCACGGGGGTCTTGCAGCGCTGGCAGGTTCCCAGGTTGAGGGCGTAGTCTTCAGTCTTCTCGAGCAGTCCGCGCGCCGCGAGATCGGCCAGCACGCGGCGGCGCGCTTCGAAGCGGTCGAGACCCGCGTAGGGCCCGGCCTGGGCGGTCATGGCGCCGTTTTCGTCGATGACTTTGATGCGCGGCAGGTTGTGGCGGCGTCCCGCTTCGAAATCGTTCAGGTCGTGCGCCGGCGTCACCTTCACCACGCCTGTGCCAAACTCGGGATCGGCCAGCGTGTCGCAAATCACCGGAATCTCGCGGTTCATCAGCGGCAGCAGCACCGTGCGCCCATGCAGATCGCGATACCGTTCGTCGTCCGGATGGATCGCCACCGCCGTGTCGCCCAGCATCGT
>PLGA01000605.1 GCA_003139735.1 Bryobacterales bacterium
GAAACCTGCCCGCAGTACCTGCTGCTTTCCATCGAGGAGCTGGAGCGGCCCAATTTCGAAGGCGCCAAGTACGTGTTCACGCCGCCCTTGCGGCCCAAGAAGCACTTGCCGAAACTCTGGGACGGACTGCGGCACGACCACCTGCAAGTGGTTTNNTTCACCAAGATTCCCAACGGCGGCCCCGGCATCGAAAACCGCTTGCAGTTGATCTATCATCATGGCGTGAATTCCGGCAAGCTCTCCATGAACCGGTTCGTGGAATTGACCTCGACCACGCCCGCGCGCATCTTCGGCATGTATCCGAAGAAGGGCGAAATCGCGCCGGGATCGGACGCGGATCTGGTGATCTGGGACCCCAACGCCGTGCACACGATCAGCGCGAAGACGCATCACATGCGCGTAGATTATTCCATGTTCGAGGGCTTCGAGTGCCGAGGCAACGCGCGCACGGTGCTCTCGCGCGGCGAGGTGATTGTGGATGGCGGAGAGTTTTTCGGGAAACCCGGACGCGGAAGGTATCTGAAGCGAGCGGCGAGAGGGGGCGCATGGAAGTGAGGCGCGGCTCTTCCGTGGAGTGGGCCTCCGGCCTGCAATGCCCGCTTTCTTGCGGGCATCCGCCAGCCATCGAGAGCATGCCGCCACGAATGGCGGCATGGCAAGCCGGANNGCCGGAGGCTCGCTCCACAGTTGGCGAATCGTGGCGCGACGGCGCGCTCGGATGGCCGCCGGCTTCGGCGTGTCGGGCGCCGTTTATGGCATGCTGATGCAAGGCGCCCAGAGGGACGCGGATCCTGCATGGGAGGTGGAAGGATGATTGCGGACGCGGCAGTTTCATTAGTCTCGTTCTACATTAATGGCGCCTGGGAGCGGCCACCAGGGCGCAGCAGCGGCATCATCGCCAACCCCGCCACCGGAACCGTGGTGGCCGAAGTTCCGTACGCCGAAACCGACGACGTCGACCGCGCCGTCCGAGCGGCGCACGAGGCTTTCCGGCAGTGGCGCGACGTGCCCGTGGTGGACCGCGTCCAAGTACTGTACCGCTATAAGGGGCTGCTCGATAAGCACACGGGCGACCTGGCCGCCATTCTGACCACCGAAAACGGCAAGACCGCGGGCGACGCCATGGCCGAAGTGCGCCGCGCCATCCNNTCCGCCAGCCCATCGGCGTCTGCGCCGGCATCACACCCTTCAACTTCCCTGCGATGGTGCCCATGTGGATGCACCCTTTCGCCATCGCCTGCGGCAATACGTTCGTGCTGAAGCCCTCGGAGAAAGTGCCGCTCACGCCCACCTACGCCGTCCAGTTGCTGCACGAAGCCGGGCTGCCCCCGGGCGTGATGAACCTGGTGCACGGCGCGAAACCGGCGGTGGATGCGCTGCTGCGACATCCGCTGGTGAAGGCCGTTTCATTCGTGGGTTCGACGCCGGTTGCCAAGTACGTTTACGCCAACGCCGCCGCCGCGGGCAAACGCGTGCAGGCGCTGGGCGGCGCCAAGAATCACCTGGTGGTGATGCCCGACGCCGACATGCCGAAGGCCGTGGAAGCGATTGTGGGATCCGCATTCGGCGCCGCCGGCGAGCGTTGCCTGGCGGGCAGCGTGCTGGTAGCGGTAGGCGATGCGGCCGGACCACTGCTCGATCTTCTGGTCGCGCGCACCCAGGCCATCACGGTGGGCGATGGATCCCAGACCGGCGTAGAGATGGGCCCGCTGGTGACGTCAGAGCATTGCCGGCGCGTGACCGGCTACGTGGAGAAAGGCGTGGAGGAGGGGGCCGTGCCGCTGGTCGATGGACGCAAGCACACGCTGCCCGCCGGTGACGGGTACTTTCTGGGACCCACGATCTTCGACCATGTGACCTCGTGGATGAGCATCGCAAGCGAGGAGATCTTCGGCCCGGTGCTCTCCGTGATGCGGGTGGAGACGCTGGACGACGCCATCGCCCTGGTGAACCGTTCGCCCTACGGCAACGCGACCTCGATTTTCACGGCCAGCGGGAAATCCGCGCGCGAGTATTCCAGCCGGTGCGAGGTGGGGATGGTGGGGGTGAACGTGGGCGTGGCCGCTCCCATGGCTTTCTTCCCGTTCGCCGGCTGGAAGCATTCCTTCTTCGGCGACCTGCATGCACATGGGAAAGACGCGGTGGCGTTTTACACGGAGCAGAAGGTGATTATGAGCCGGTGGTGGTGAAGAGTGGCCGGGGCGATCAGCCAACATCCTGCAATACCCGGCGCAATTCATCCACGAGTTTCGGAAGGTTGGAGGTTAGTGTTGCCCAGATGATTTCGACGTTCCAATCGAAGTATGCGTGGATCAAGCGGTTCCTGATGCCCACGATCCCGGCCCATGGAATCCCCGGCATCCTGGCGCGGCACTCGGCTGAAACCTTGCCGGCCGCTTCTCCAATGATCTCAATCTCCTTGACGAGTGAGAGCAGCAGCATCCGGTCCAAACTGAGGTCGTCCTTGTTTCGGCCTTCCACGAACGAAAGGGCTTCGCAGGCCGCTTCCAGCATGTGCTGCAGTCGCACGCGGTCAAAGTTGTTCATATTGAACGACGGCCGTCGCGACGACCTCGCTGCGGAAATGGCGGCTTAACTCCTCGGGCGTGCGCAAATCCGCCTTTCGCCCTAGCATCCTAGACAACTCCAGTTCCATCTCAGCGAAGTCGAAGTAGC
Source organism: Bryobacterales bacterium (assembly GCA_003139735.1). Lineage (GTDB taxonomy): Bacteria > Acidobacteriota > Terriglobia > Bryobacterales > Bryobacteraceae > BOG-224. Next base: position 2,677 of record PLGA01000605.1, read on the forward strand.
CGGGAATATTTCCCGGCTCGAACTCCACCAGGACGTCTACGTCGCTGTCCGCGCCGAACCGGCGCGTCAATACGGAACCGAAAAAGGAGAGCTTTCTAATGTGGTTGCGCGCGCAGAACTCCGCGATCTCCTCGCGGTGCAATGCAACAGGCAAAGTGATCATGATGCCAGCTTCCGGCTACCAGTATCACTACCAGTATTGCACCTCGCCCCCTCACGCGAATTGCACTTCATGGGATACATCGCAGGAGGAGGCTGCGGCGACGAGCCCGCTACACCTTCACGCCCGCCTTCCACAACAGGTACCCGATGGCTTGCTTCACGCAGTTCCAGCGCTCGTGCGCGGGATCGGGGCTGCTGTCCTTGCGTGGAGAGCCGTAGGCGATCAGGCCGTCGGACTTGAGCATTCGCTTGACCCGGAAAATGTGATATCCGTCGCTCACTACGATGGCCGAATGCAGGCCCATCCGGCGCATGATTTCGCCCGCCAGCGCGGTGGAATATACGGTGCTCTCCCCTTTGGTTTCCACGATGATGGCGTCCGCGGGCACGCCCTTGCCGATGAGGTACGAACGTCCCACGCCGCCTTCGGTAAACATGGCGTCGCCGCCCGCTCCCCCGGTGGTCAGGATGTGCGGCGCCAGATTGCGGCGGTACAACTCCAGCGCATGATCGAGACGGGCCCGCAGCACCGGCGAAGGCCGGCCGCGATATTCCGCCGCGCCCATCACCAGGATGACGTCGGCGGGCTGGGCTTCGTCGATGGTGGACTGCCGCTCAATCCGCGTGGAAAGAGAAAAGACCTCCGCCGCCAATGCCGACGCCGCCAACGCGGCCACCGTCCATAAGGCCCTTTTCATGTGCGGTATTCTGAGAACGTCCGGAACCATTATTGTAGGATGCCTAAGCCCGAGTCGATTGTCAGCGCGGCCAATCCGCTGCTCAAGGACGTGCGGCGCGCCATCGCGCGCGGGGGACTCACCAGCGAGGGCTGGGCGGTGGCGGAGACGTTCCACCTGCTGGAAGAAGCCCTGCGCAGCGATTGCGAGGTGATGACCGTGCTGGCGGCGGAATCGGTCCGCTCGGCCGCCGAGCCGCACGTGCGGCGGTTGGCGGGCGTCAGGGTGGTGGTGTTGCCGGACGCCCTTCTGCAGCGGCTCTCGGGGACCGAAACCAGCCAGGGCGTGATAGCGCTGGTGAAGCCGCCGGTCTGGAAACTGGAGCAATTGTTCCGCGGCTGTCCGCTGGTGGTGGTTCTCGATGGTTTGCAGGACCCCGGCAACGCCGGCGCCATCGTACGCACGGCGGAGGCCTTCGGCGCCACCGGCATTCTCTTTCTCAAGGGATCGGTGAGCCCCTTCAACCCCAAGACCCTGCGCGCCTCGGCCGGTTCCCTGTTCCGCGTTCCGTATCTGCACGGAATGGACGCAACGCTGGCGCGCGCGGCGCTCGAACAGAATAAGGTGGAACTCTACGCCGGCGTGCCCGCGCGGGCCGGCGCCGCGATTCGCCCCATCGCGGGGGTGGATTTGACGGCGCGCTGCGGCTTGATCGTCGGCAATGAAGCGCGCGGGGTGAGTGACGCGCTGCGCTCGGCCGCGCTGGACGTTTCCATTCCGACGGTGGGGGTGGAGTCCCTCAACGCGGCCATGGCCGCCGGAATCCTGTTGTACGAGGCGCGGCGGCAGAGGGCGGTGCGCCCGTGAGCCTGTTCGATTCCACGCCTCCACACGCCGGCGAGGCCGCGCGCGCGCCGGACAAGAACCGTCCGCTGGCCGAGCGCATGCGCCCGGAGAGCCTGGAGGATTACATCGGCCAGGAGCACATCCTGGGCGCCGGAAAGCCGTTGCGCCGCCAGATTGAGCGCGACGAAATCGGCTCGATCATCCTCTGGGGACCGCCGGGAACGGGCAAGACCACGCTCGCGCGCATCATTGCCCGGACCACCCACTGCGAGTTCATTCCGTTCAGCGCGGTACTCTCCGGAATCAAGGAGATCAAGGCGGTGATGGCCGATGCGGAGCGTTTGCGCCGCCTCGGCAGCCGCACCATCCTCTTCATCGACGAAATTCACCGCTTCAACAAGGCNNTTCAACAAAGCCCAGCAGGACGCGTTTCTGCCCTACGTGGAGCGCGGCGATATCATCCTGATCGGCGCCACCACGGAAAACCCGTCCTTTGAAGTGATTTCGGCTCTGCTCTCGCGCTCGCGCGTCTACGCGCTGCGCGGGCTGACGGTTCCGGAAATCGTCACGCTGCTGCGCCGCGCGCTACCGGTGGTGGGCCTGCGGGCCCCGGACGACCTGCTGGAGCAGATCGCCATCTATGCCAACGGAGACGCGCGCCAAGCTTATAACACGCTGGAAGCCGCCGCGTCGGCGTCGCCCGAAGGCGAATTGACCGCCGAGACCGTCGAGAGCGCCATCAACCGCAAGGTGATGCTCTACGATAAGAGCGGCGAAGAGCACTATAACCTGATTTCGGCGCTGCACAAATCCGTGCGGTCGAGCGACGTGGACGCCGCGCTGTACTGGCTCTGCCGCATGCTGGAGGCCGGCGAGGACCGGCTGTACATTGCCCGCCGCCTGATTCGCATGGCCATCGAAGATATCAGCATGGCCGATCCGCGGGCCCTCGAACAAGCCGTGGCGGCCATGCAGGCGGTACACTTCCTCGGCATCCCCGAAGGCGACCTGGCGTTGGCGCAGGCGGCCATTTATCTGAGCGTCGCGCCCAAGTCCGACTCCGCCTATCGAGCCATGAACGCCATTCAACAGGACGTGGAGCAGACGATCGCCGAGCCGGTCCCCATGAATCTCCGCAACGCGCCGACGCGCGCGATGAAGGCCTGGGGATATGGCGAAGGCTACCAGCACGCGCACAAATTCGAGGACGCCATTGTGGCTATGGACTGCCTGCCGCCCTCGCTCGCCGGGCGCCGCTACTATCACCCGACGGATCGCGGAATGGAAAAACGGATTGCCGAGCGGCTGGAGGAGATCCGGCGGCTCAGGAACAAGTAGCGCCGGTAGTCACTTCTTATTAACCAACTTGAGGTCGATCACCGCCTCTTTCCGCGTATCGAAAGAACTCAGCGTCCTGGCGGGACTGGACAAGCCGTTCGCCTCCGCCTTGAGCTCGTAATCGATGTCGGGATTCAGCTCATGAAAAGAATACGTACCATCGTCTTTGGTGATGAACGAATTGACCTGCAGCGTCTTGGTGTTCTTCAGATACACCACCGCCTGCTTCACCCCGGCACCCTCCGGCGATTGCACCATTCCCTTCACGTTGCGGGTGTTGTCCGACCCCTTCTTCTTCTCCTGCGCCCGAACCGCGGGCGCGCACAGGAGGAGGACTGCCAAACAACCTGCCAAAAACCTGCTCACTCGGTCCCCTTTCTTATCCGGCGCGGCGCAAACACGACGCGCGGCGAGCATGGAAGTCCGGCTACTTCCAGTCTTCGTCCTCTTCTTCTTCTTCTTCTTCTTCTTCCTCTTCGTCGTCCTCGAGGAAGTCGTCGTCGTCTTCTTCCTCTTCTTCGAGATCTTCCGTCGATTCGACTTCCAACGGACTGACCCCAGCAACCCTCAGGTTTTTTCCACATTCGTCGCAACTGATGGCGTCGCCTTCTTCGACATCCTCCGCGTCTATATCAATCGCGCCACCGCATACCGGACACTTGAGCATGGATGATTCCTCCCAAAATACTACTGTTATACGACCGACAGCCGCATTTGCAAGTGGTTTATCGGGCAGTCTGCTGGGCCGCCTTGGCCAGCCGCCGCCGCGTGGTGGCCGGGACGATGCCTTTCAGTCGTAGATACACGAACAATTGAGCGCGGTGCGTCAGTTCGTGCTCCTTGATAAACTGGACCATCTCCAGGCGGGTGAGCCTCTGGCCGTCGAAACGCGTGATCTCTCGCGCCCAGAAATCGGCGGGGCGGGCGGCCAGTTCCGTCAGGCGGCCGTTCAGCGATCCCCGCAGGGCCGCGGTGAGCCCCGCAACGCCCGGCGCCGGGTCCTCGATATGCCGCGCGAGCCGCTGGCGAAAGTCGGGGACCGTGAAATCCTCTTCGCCGGCCAGCAGCATTCCGGTCAGGCCTTCGCTCGATTGCAAAATGTGACGGGCGATTTCGCCGAACGTCTGCATGTCCGGCGTAGCCCGGAAATCGAATTCGTTGGCGGGGAAGTCCTCCACCGCCCGGATGGTATCTTCGCGTATCGTCCGCCAGGAGTCCAACACGTGTTCCGTTCTGATCATGTCCACATTGTACCCGTCTTCCCGCCCCGGCAAGCGGGCTTTCACCGGAGGGGTGCGCGACTTGAAAGTGG
>PLGA01000160.1 GCA_003139735.1 Bryobacterales bacterium
CAACCCGCGACGACCAGGTTGAGAACGGCGGCAGTGAACAGACGCATAACAGGACCTCCTTATGACAGTTGCCATTGATTCTACAACCGAATGGCCGCCCCTGGCTACTTCATTTTCTGTTTGAGCGCATCGAGCGCACTCCGGCATTGCTGCGCATCGGGCGCGATGCGGCAGGCGGTTTCGAGATGCTCGAGGGCTTCCGGGAAGAGTTTCAGATTCTCGTCCGCGAGACCCAACTCAAAGTGGGTCACGTAATCGTCGGGCGACGCGGACAGAACCTGTTGCAGAGAGGCGCGCGCGTTGGCGTAATCCCCCTGGTCCAGGTAGGCCGAGCCTAAGTCACGCCGGGCCAGAGTGTTGCCGGGGTCCTGCGCCAGAAGCTGCCGCAGCATGGAAATGGCCGCGGCGCGGCGCCCGCCGGCGAGGTCGGCCTGGGCGCTCTCATACTGGTGGAACTCGGGCAGACGGTCTTTGGGATCGGGCCGCAGCCCTTCCAGACGGGTGCGCGGGCCGCCGGAAAGATATCCGAGCGATTGCAGCGCGCGCGTTTCGGACGACGACCGGCTGGGAGGGGATGGATGCTGGGGGGCGTAGCGAGCCAGCAATTGCATGAGCCGCCGGCGGAGCGCCTGGGCCTTGGCCGGTTCTTTGACGGCCAGGTTGACTAGCTCACGCGGGTCGGTCTGGAGATTGTAAAGTTCCTGCCGCGGCGCGTCGATGTATTTGTAGGGGCCCACACGCAGACTGCGGAGCGGCGACCAGCCGAAGGAGTCGTAGGTGTGTAAGGTTTCGCTGTAGACCTCGGAGCTGGCTTGGCCGACGGCGGCGAGCCCGCCAAGCAGGCTCTTGCCTCGAAACGAAGGAGGCTCCGGCACGCGCAGGAAATCGAGAATGGTGGGCGCGACGTCGATCAACCCGGCCGGTTGGCTGGCGCGCTGCGGGTAGTTCGCCGGTCCGGAGGGCCAGTGAAGGATGAGCGGGACCCATAGCGTGCTTTCATAGATGAAGTAACCGTGCGCGGATTCGCCGTGCTGCCCGAGGCCTTCTCCATGGTCCGACAGCAGAACGACCAGCGCCCGGTCCCACCATCCCTGGTCGACCAGGGTTTTCTTGAAGGCGCCCAGCAGCCGGTCGACGTATTCGATCTCGGCATCGTAGCCGGAGATGCCGCGCCGCCGGGCCTCGGCCTCAAGCTTATAGGGCTGGTGCAGGTCGAACAAGTGAACAAAAGCGAAGACGGGCCGATTGCGGTTCTGGGCGAGCCATTGGGTGGCCGCCCTCGTCACCAGGGACCCGTCCCGTCTGTCCCGCACGGCGTACGGGTTTTGGTTGGCGCCGAAGAACATGGAGCCGGACAGCGGAGACAACGCCTCGAACTGGAAGGGGCTGTCATAAACGTCGAAGCCCTGGTCAAGGCCCATCTGGCGTTCCAGGAAGACACAGCCCAGGAAAGCGGCGGTCTGGTAGCCCTGCCGCTTTAGGACGGACGCCAGGGTCACCGCCCCCGGAGTCACCGGCTCGGCGTTTTCTTCGATTCGGTCTTCGAAAGGGTAGGCCGAGGTGAAAAGCGAAGTGTGGGAGGGAAGGGTGAGCGGGATTTGGGAGTCGATGGAGGTAAAGAGCGTGCCATGGCTGGCGAAGGAATCGATGTTGGGCGTAGCGATCCGGCGGTATCCGTAGGCGCTTAAATGGTCGGCGCGCAGGGTGTCGATGGAAATCAGGATGACGGGAGTTGGCGGGTCCGCCGCGGCCGCGGGCGCGACTGGCAGACATAGGCAGGCAAGGGCAGGAACACAGAGGGATGCACGGAAGGCCATCGGTTGCTACGAATCGATTGTAGCGTGGGGGCGGCGCGCCGGGCCGGGCTGGCGCCCGAACCCACGTTGGAAGGCGCTAGTGTGCGGTGGGGAGTTTGTCGACGCTATCGACGACGATCACGTCCAGGGGGACGTCGGCGACCTTATCAAGGCGGAGGCCGAGCTGCTTCTGGATAGCGGTGAAGATGTTGGGCAGGTCGCCCTGGGGTTCGCTCGCAACGGGCGGCGATGAGGCATCGGAATCGGCGCGGGGCGGCAACAGCACGGCCAAGTTTGCCATGCCTGCGTTGTAATACTCCAGGATGAAGGTGTACTTTCCGGTGAGGCCGGTCTTATCGACCACACGCGGCTGGAGAAAGCCATCCGTTACGCTCTTGCCCTGTGAGCTGCCGATTATGAACCCGAGGTTCGATACGAACTGCGCCATGGTCCGTTCCTGATACTTGGTCCGCGTCTGGCCGCCCCGGCTGCTTTGAGTCGTCATCTGCGGGCCCGGGGGGAGGTTGGGGAAGCCATCTGCGCCCCGCGGACCGTTCAGCATTGCCCGCATATCGACGGGCGCATTGGGATCGACGTTCGGAGTTGGGGTGACTTCCTTGAACTTCGGACCGCCTTTGTCCACCACGACGTCGTAGCCAGGGAAATGGCAAAATCCCGGAGCCAAGCCGGCCCCGATATCTGATCCGTACCCACGTCAAAAGCTCTGGTCAGGAGGGTGAGCATGCCGGCGCGCGGGGCTCGGAACCGGCCTGGGTCATTCGTACCGGGGCCTCCGGTGATGGTGTTGGATTGCCCCGCGTTGGCGGCGGCGAGCTTCACCGATGCGACGTCGAAGGTGGGTCCCGTCGGCGGAGATCGCAAGGCCCGACGCGAGGATAGCCAAGCTAAAAAGGCCTGAAAGGCGCATAGCACCTCCTGCGGGTTATAGTACTCCGAATCGCGGATAATGGGGTGAGATGCGGATGCGCGATCACTTGGGGATGGGGACGGCTGCAACGGCCCTTTTGCTGCTCGTTTCGGGGTTGGTATCCGTTCGGCCTGCCGTGGCCCAAAGCGGCGCGATCCAGGGAGTGGTGAAGGACGGCTCGGGGTCGGTAGTGGCGGGCGCGATTGTCACGTTGGACACGGCCGCCGGCGCGGGCCAGCGTACGACGGTCTCGGACGATGCGGGAGCGTTCCACTTTTCCGCGGTGGAGGCGGGAAACTACAAGGTCACGATCACGGCCGGTGGATTCGCGGTTTGGACGGCGGCATACGTGGCGGCGGGATCGGGCGAAAGCCAACCGCCGGTCAACGCCGTGCTGCAGGTGGCGCCGGAATCGTCCACGGTGGATGTGACGCCGCCGACCAAGGAGGTGGCGGCGGAGCAACTGAAAACCGAGGAGAAGCAGCGCGTGCTGGGGGTGTTTCCGCACTACCTGGTGACGTACGACCCGCACCCGGCGCCGCTCGACGCCCGGCAGAAGTTTCAGCTTGGATGGAAGACCATCGTGGATCCGGTGACGTTCGTGACGACGGGGATCGCGGCGGGAATCCAGCAGGGGCGTAACAATTACCCGGATTTCGGGCAGGGCGTGGAAGGGTATGCGAAGCGTTATGGGGCGCTCTACGCGAACCATGTCAGCGGGGCGATGATTCACCATGTGGTATTGTAGGCGGTCTTTCACCAGGACCCCCGCTACTATTACAAGGGCACGGGGAGTTTCGGCTCGCGGTTACTGTATGCCATCGGGACGGCATTCGTTTGCAAGGGGGATAACGGGCTGTGGCAGCCGGACTATTCCGATGTGATCGGCGGCGCGGCCGCGAGCCAGATATCGAGGCTGTACTATCCTTACACGTCGCGGCCGTATCTGCGGGCTTGGCATGACGTGCTGTTGGGATTCGGCGGCCGGGCGGAAGACCATCTGATGGAGCAGTTCATCCTGTCCCATATCACGACCCATGCGCGAAGAGCCGCGGCGGCGCCTCAGCCGATTCTGCGGGAGGGAGCGGCGGTATCGCTCATTTCGGTGGAAGACTTGAGCGCGAAGAAGGCGGGCGACGCGGGACCGATCGACTTTGTACTTGCCAGCGATTTACAGGTGGACGGCGTGACGGTAGCCAAGGTGGGCGCGGAAGCGTCGGGGCGGGTAACTTACGCCAGCGAGACAGGCGGGGATGGCGAGGCGATGCGCGTGGGACTGGAGCGCGTCAGGCTGAAGGTGGGCAACACCGACATTCCGCTCAGGAGCACGCAGGTACGAGGGGGCGGCGGCGGCCCGCAGTACCACAGGCTGGAAGGGTCGGGGCGGATCGCGATCGAACTGTACGTGGCGCAGGATTACATGCTGCCGGCGGCGCGGCGATGAAAAGGGAAGAGACGCACTTTGGGGTTCGGCAATAAATGCGTCCGTCCCCTTTTTCAGTTCCGATTCAGGTTGAAGGGCTGAGGAAGAACTACGGCGAAGTCGCGGCGGTCAGGGGCATCGATTTCGAGGTGCACGCCGGCGAGGTGTTTGGGCTGCTCGGACCGAACGGCGCAGGGAAGACGACCACGGTCGAGATTCTGGAAGGACTGCGGGCGCGGTCGGGCGGGCGCGTCAGCGTGCTGGGGTGCGATCCCGAGGTGCAGACGCGCGCGTTGAAGGACCGCATCGGGGTCTGCCTGCAAGCCACGCGATTGCAGGACAAGATCAAAGTCCGGGAGGCCATGGAACTATTCGCGGCGCTGTACACGCGCACCGTGGATAGCGCGCAACTGCTAAAGCGGCTACAGCTTTGGGAGAAGCGCGAGGCGCAGTACGCGACGCTTTCGGGCGGCCAGAAGCAGCGGCTGGCGCTGGCGCTGGCGTTGCTGAACGATCCGCAGACGCTGTTCCTGGACGAGCCGTCGACGGGCCTCGATCCACAGGCGCGGCTGGAGATCCGCGATCTGGTAATGGATCTACGGCGCGAGCAGCGCACCATCCTGCTCACCACGCATTACATCGAGGAGGCGGAGAAGCTTTGCGACCGCGTGGCGATTGTGGACGAGGGTCGGATTATCGCCATGGGCACGCCGCGGGAGATTCAGGACCGGGCGGCGGGGGAATCGACGATCGAGATCGAATGCGCGGCGCCGCTCGATGGAGCCGCGCTGCCGGCGTGGCGCGATGCGGACAAGGTATCGCTCGACGAGGGGCGAACGCGCGTTTCGGTGGTTTCGCGGCGGCCGGCTCGCTCGATGGTGGACATGATGAAGTGGCTCGATGAAAAGGGCATCGAACTGGCGGATATACGCATCAGGCGGCCGTCGCTTGAGGACGCCTTCATCGAACTCACGGGAAAGAGCCTGCGCGAATGAGAGCCTACCTCGCCCTGTTCCGTAGCAACATGCGGCTGACCCTGCGGGACCGCTCGGTGCTGTTCTTCAATTACGTCTTTCCGCTGATCTTCTTCTTCGCATTCGGCGGGTTAATCGGCAGCGCGTCGGGGAACGGGATTTCGTTCATCGTGGGGATGGTTCTCACGATGGGGATCCTGGGCAATGGGCTTTGGGGCGCGGGCATGCGCGCGGTACAGGACCGGGAGGCGAACATTTTGCGCCGCTTCAAAGTGACGCCCATCTCGCCGGTTCCCATTCTGACGGCGTCCATGGCGGCGGGATGGCTGCTGTATCTGCCAATTGTGGCGCTGCTGATCGCGGTGGCGCATTTCGGCTACGGCATGCCGATACCGCGGCAGTGGTTCTCGCTGCTGCTGATGGTCTCGCTGGGGGTGTGCGCGATGCGCGCCATCGGGTTGATCCTGGCGGCGGTCACCAACACCATGCAAGAGGCGATGATTCTGACGCAATTGTTCTACCTGCCGATGCTGATTTTGAGCGGGGCCACGATTCCGGCGGCCATGCTTCCCAAATGGGTGCAGACGCTGGCGGAATTCATGCCGTCTTCGTATATGGTCACGGGCTTCCAGGGCATCTTCTTCCGGAATCAATCGATCCTGGATAACGGTGCGGCCGTGGCGGCGCTGCTGACGACGATGGTGCTGGGGACTTTCATCGCGGCCAAGCTTTTCCGCTGGGAAAAGGAAGACAAGATCGCTCCCCGCAACAAGCTGTGGGTGCTGGCGGTGTTGGGGCCGTTCCTCATCATGGGCAGCTACCGGGCGTTTACCAAGGAACACCTGGGGCAGAATCAGGGGTTTTACCGCGATCTGGAACGGTCCGGAGCGTTCCTGATACGCGACGCGCGCATTTTCACGGGTGACGGCAAGACCATCGAGAGCGGCTCGGTGCTGGTGCGGGACGGGAAGATCGCGGAGATCTATGAAGGAACGGAGCCGGATGCGGAGACGCTCAAGGCCGAGTTGGTGGAGGGCGCCGGCAAGACGCTGCTGCCGGGGCTGATCGACGTTCACGTACACCTGACGCCGCTGGGGGGAATCTCGCCGGACAGCGGAGATTACCAACCCTCGAAATCCATGCCGCGGGCGGCGGCGGCGCTGCTTTATAGCGGCGTGACGGCGGCGCGTAGCGCGGGGGACCCGGCGGAGGGCGCGCTGAAACTGCGCTCGGAGATTGGAAGCGGGGCCAAATTGGGGGCCCAGCTTTTCGTATGCGGTCCCCTGTTCACGGCCGACCCGGCGCGGGGCACGGAATTCCTGGAGTTGCTGCCTGGGAAGGTTGGAATCGGGCTGCTGCCCCAGTTGGTACGGACCCCCAAGACTCCCGAGGATGCCCGCAGGGAGGTGCGCGGCTTGAAAAAGGCCGGCGTGGACGGTGTGGCGGCCATGCTGGAGGATGGCTGGGGCGAGGGCGCGGTTTCCGACCGGCTGGACCTGCTGCTGGCGCGCTCGGTGGCCGAAGAGGCGCGCGCGCAGCATTTGCCGGTGGCCATCCACACGGGAAGCGCCGTGGACGTAGCCGACGCGGTGGAAATCGGCGCCACGTCCATTGAGGGCGGCTCCTGGCGCGACGCGCTGCCCGGCACGCTGCTCGACCGTATGGCCAAACAAGGCGTCTATTATGACCCCATGCTCTCCGTGGCGGAGGCGTACGGGCGCTATTACGGCGGAAACTCCGAGGGTCTGAGCAATTCGCTGGTGGAGCAGGCTGTGGCGCCTGGAGTGCTGGCGGCCACGCGGGCTTTGGTGGGATCGGGAAAGTCCACCGATCCGAGCAGGGCGGCGCAGTTCGAGCAGGCGCTGGTGCAGGCGCGGTCGAACCTGCTCAGTGTCTGGGCCGCCGGCATTCCGCTGGTTATGGGTACGGACGCTGGCTATCCGCTGGTATTCCACGGGCCGTCGCTGCACCGTGAGTTACAGCTCTGGGTGCAGGCCGGCATCCCCGCGGCGGTGGCGCTCGAAGCGGCGACCGGGAACGCGGCGAAGCTGCTCGGCGCCGGTAACCGGATCGGCAGTATCCGCAAGGGCCTGGACGCGGATTTCCTGCTGGTGGACGGCAACCCGCTGGAGGACATCACGGCCACGGAGCGAATCTCGCTGATCGTTTTCAAAGGGGAACGGCTGCGGCGGGCGGGGCTGTTCGATCAGAAGTAAGCGACCGCTCTCTGACGGGGCGCCCCCTGGGCCCGGCTCGGAACCGCGAAACAACTTGAGAATCGGCCGATAAGATCACCAACGGGAGCGCAAGCGTGTGATCTCCATAGGACAATCCGTCAAGGATCTGGAGCGGTCGGAACGGTTGAGGCAGACCACCTTCGATTGCTATGTGGCGGCGATTCAGGATGCGGCGCATTACGCCATCGAGCTGGAAGCGGCGACGACGGGGGCTTACCGGCGACATCTGGAAACGCTGGCGGTCGAAGTGTCAGCCACGGATGCGGCTAGTCTGAGCGAGAGCCGCGGCACATTTCGCGGGCTGCTTCGCGATTATCGCGACAAAGCGGCCCGGTTTATCGGGAATCTGCGGGAAGAACTGGCCAACGGCGCGCGGGCGCTGGAGGAGATTCTAGGGAGCCTGACGCGGAGCGACGGCGACCATGAAGTGCGGCTACGCGCGTCGATCGAGCGGCTGCGCGAGATTTCCGACTCGCCGGCTGGAGCCGGAGTACGGGACGCGGTGCTGGCGACGTCGGAATCCATCGGACGGAGCGTGGAGGAGATGCGGAAGCAGCACGATCTCTCCATCGCGCAGTCCCAGATGGAGATTCACATGCTGCATAAGCGCATCGACGGGCTGGAGATGGCGGCGATGGTCGACAGCATGAGCAAGCTCTTCACGCGCGCGGAGATGGAGGAGCGTATCCGCGCGGCCCCGGCGGAGTGGTATGCGCTTCTGTTGATTCGGGCGACGGGGGTGCGCGCGGCGGAGGTGCGTTTCGGCGCGGCGGCGGCAGGCGAAGTTGCGGCGTCCCTCGGCAAGCGGCTGCGGAACAGCCTGCCCGCGGACGCCACATTGGGACGCTGGGGACCCGAGGAGTTTGTCGCCAAGGTTGGCTTGGCGAAGCGAGAGGCGTTCACGGCCTCCAAATGGGTCGCGGAGAACCTCTCGGGAGCGTACTCCTGCCTGCTGGACGGAAGGACCGTGCGGCCGTCGATTCAGGTCAGCGTGGCCGTGGTGGACCGGGAGCCCGGCGAACCGCCGCAGCGCACGTGCGCGCGCATCGCGGAGTTCTTCGGGAACAAGTGACGCGCGGCAACCGCTCTCTTAGGGGGCGCCCCCTGGGCCCGGCTCGGTTATGTTCGCGAGTCGGTTATGCGAAGAGTTCTTGCGCGCGGAGCATTTGCTGCGCCACCGAGACTCCGTGGGGGCACTGGACGGTGCAGGTTGGGCAGTCGCCGCAGCGGACGGCGCGATGTTCGGCTGACATACGCTGGAAGTGCTCGCGGCCGAGAGGAAACTGGCCGTAGCCGTCGGCGTACATAACGAAGCGGACCATGTCGCCCACCGGCAGACCCTTGGGGCACTGCCCGTTGCACTCGCCGCACATACGGCAGAAGTACGGAGTGACTTCCTGCAACCGGGCACTCAGGATCTTCTGGTCCGCGTCGGAGAATGTCTGCCCCATGGCGGAGAAGTTCTGTTCCAGTTGGTCGATGTCGGTCATGCTCGGGACGGTGGTGGCGATGGCCGGGTTGTTGATGGCCCACTTGAGCGCGGCCGGCGCGAAGGTGGGGGGCCGCGTCGGGGCGCCTCCACGGCGGCCTCCGGCCCTGGCCATCACCTTCATGGCCACCAATCCCACGCCAGCCTCGTTCAACCTCTGAAGGGCAGGGCCCCAGGCGGCGGCGGAGGCAAAGCTGTATTGCGCCTGGACCACCTCCAGCTTGGTTTCGAGGATGCGGTCGACCATCACCGGCAATTGATGCGTGCTCATGCCGATGAAACGCACCTTGCCCTGCTGCTTGGCCTTGTGCTGCGCCTCGACGAGCTCGTCGGTGATTTTGTCCGGGGTGTCCTTCATGTGGAGCAGCCACACGTCCAGGTGGTCGGTGTTGAGCTCCTTCAGGCTGGTATCGAGTTCCGCCAGGATGCCCGTTCCGGTTCCCGCGTCGCACTTGCTGGAAAGAAAGAGGTCCTTCCGCTTGGCTCCCAGCGCCGCCGCCACCATGCGCTCGTTCTGGCCACCCTGGTAGCTGCGGCAGGTATCGAAGTAGTTGATGCCCATGTCGGCGGCTCGGGTGATCACCGTCGGGTCGGTGGTGATCATGCAGCCATAGCCGACCGTAGTGACCCTCATGCCCGTCTTGCCCAGCACGCGGTAAGCGAGCTTACCCTGCGCGGGGGACGCCTGCTGGGGAGCCGGAGCGGGCGGAGCGGGACTGGGGGTAGGCATTGCCAGACCGGCGACCGGCAAAGCCAGGCCGGCCGCCAGGAAATTGCGGCGAGAGGAATCGGATGTCATTTGCGCCTCCTTCAATTCTCGATGAACGGACCTTAAACACAAAGAATAGCATTAGCGGGAGCAATATGCCCGCTCCGGCTGGGTTTGCGATACAGTGGCAACATGCATCGCCGTTCGTTCTTGAAGACTGTTCCGGGAGCGGTTGGGGCGGCGGCCATGGCCGCGCAGCAGCCCGCGGCCGGTGAAACGCCAATCAAGCTCGGGTTCGATACCTATTCGCTGCGGGCCTTCAATTGGAAGGCTTCCCAGCTTCTGACGTACGCCGCCGGACTTAAGCTCGACACCATCCAGATCTCCAGCCTGGGCGACTATGAGAGCCTCGATCCGGCGTACCTGCAACAGGTGAAGGACCAGGCGGACCGGCTGCACATCCAGATCGATGGCGGGACCGGCTGCATCTGCCCTTCGAGCCATGCATTCGCGAAGAACGGGCCGCCGGCGCGAGACCGCGTGCTGGAAGGGCTGCGCGTGGCGAAGGCGGTGGGCGCTCACGCGATGCGCTGCTACCTGGGCGGCAGCGCCGACCGCGTCGGGGAGCCCGGCATCGAGGCGTGCATGGAGAGCACGATTCAGGTGTTCCGTTCGGTGCGTTCGGAAGCGCTCGATCTGGGAGTGAAGATCGCCATCGAGAACCACGACGGCGACATGCAGGCGCGCGAAGCGAGGACGGTGATTGAAGAATCCGGCAAGGATTTCGTGGGGGCGACCCTGGATACGGGCAATCCCTTGTGGGTGGTGGAGGACCCGCTGCTGACGCTGGAAGTGCTGGCGCCTTACACGATCACGACGCATATCCGGGATTCGGTGTTGTTCGAACATCCGCGCGGGGCGGCCGGACAATGGGTGGCGCTGGGCGATGGGCAGATCGACTTCGTCCGCTTCGCCGAGCAGTTCCGAAAACTGTGCCCGCGGTCATCGATGCAGATGGAAGTCATTACGGGCCGCCCGCCGCGCGTGATACCCTACCTGGAGCAGGATTTCTGGAAGGCATTTCCCAAGGCGCTGGCCGGGGAGTTCGCGCGCTTCGTGGCGTTGGCCAAGGCGGGGCATCCCTACATGGGAGCCATGGTGATTGAAGACGTGGCGGGACCGCGGGCGGCGATCATGACTGAGGCGCTCAAGGAACAACAGCGGATCGACCTGGAGCGAAGTTTGGAATACGCCAAGAAGAAGCTGAATGTGGGAGTGGCTTGGCGGGGCTAGCGCGGCGGGGCGAGTCGGGCCAGTTCCTTTTTCAGCGGGGGGATGGATTTCGCGAAGATTGCCTTATAGGCGGCGCAGAAGTAGTCCAGGTCGCCGAATTGGCGATGGCGGTCATAGCGGTGCTTGGGACAGCCGCCGTGACAGATCGATTGGTATTCGCAGACCTGGCAGGTGGGATGCGGAACGGTCTTGTTGGCGGCGAACTGGCGCCTTCGCTGGCGGCGGGCGATCTCCGGCCATGAGTCGAGATTGACGTTGCCCAGCTTCCAATCGCGCTCCACGAAAAAATCGCACGGGTAGACGTCGCCGTTGTACTCCACCACCGCATAGCTGTCGCAGGTTTCGTGCATGGTGCATGTGCCCGGGCGCTGTCCGGCCAGGGCTTCGGCGATGTTCTCGAAATAGCGGATGTGCACGCGCCGGCGGTCCGGCCACCACAGGTCGAACGTTTCGCAGAGGAACCGGCCATACTCTTCCGGCGTGATGGTGAACGGCAGGGGCTGGCCGAGGCCATCGAACTCGGCCAGCGGAATGTACTGGATATAGTCGATGCCGAGGGAACGGAAGAAGGCGTACAACTGCCTGGGCTGCGCCACGTTGGCGCGGCTCAGCACGCACAGGACGTTGAACTCGACGGCGTTTTTGCGGAGGCATTCGATGGCGTTCATGACCGCCCGCCAGGTACCGCGGCCCTGGCGGTCGAGGCGATAGCGGTCGTGCATTTCCTCGGGGCCGTCCAGGGAGACGCCAACCAGCCAGTGGTATTCCTTGAAAAGGCGGCACCACGCATCGTTAATCGCCAGCCCGTTGGTCTGAATGGAGTTGGACACTTCCTGCCCGTTTCGGCCATAGCGCTTTTGCAGCTCGACCAGCTTTTCGAAGAACGGGAGCCCAGCCAGGGTCGGCTCCCCGCCCTGGAAGGCGAACGTACCGGTGGGATAGGAATAGAAGAGGTAGGTGTCCACCAAACGCTCCAGAGTCTCCACGGTCATGCGGCGGGCGGGCAGCGCCTTGTAGGGGTCGGCGTCGCGATCGAGGTAAAAGCAATACGAACAATCGAGGTTGCAGACGGCCGACGCGGGCTTGATGAGGAGAGATTGAATTCTTGGGGTGGATTCCACGCTGTTTGCGACAATGGGAAACGCGCTCACCTTGAGATTCCCTCTAACACTCAAAAGCGCTTAATAGTCACAGATGAACACGGATGAACACAGATAAGAACTTAAGAAACATGCGGGTTTCTTTCTTATCCGTGTTCATCGGCGTTCATCTGCGGCCAGAATTCTTTTTTGCAGCCCTCTGAGCCTCAACCGTAAGCTTATCGCAATGGATGTACACTACGGCGGGACGGCTCATTCGTAGCGCAGCGCCACCATGGGGTCCACCTTGGCTGCGCGGCGCGCCGGCAAGTAACAGGCCAGCAGGGCCACCAACGCCAGCCCGGCGGCCACGGCGGCGAGCGTGACTGGGTCGCGCACGCCCACTCCGAATAGCAGATTGCCCATGAGCTTGGTGATGGCGAGGGCACCGGCGAAACCGATGGCGAGGCCGGCTGCGGTCAGCGCCATGCCGCCGCGCAGAATCAGCCGCAGCAGACTGCCCTCACCGGCGCCGAGCGCGGCCCGAATTCCAATCTCGTGGGTGCGCTGCGCCACGGCGTAAGAAATCACTCCGTAGATGCCGATGGCGGCAAGCAGCATCGCGACGCCGGCGAAAGTCCCCAGCAGGGTGGCGGTCAAGCGGTCCGGAGCGACGTTCTCGGATTCGATCTGTTGGAGCGTCTTCACGTCGGTCAGCGGCTGGTTCTTGTCAACCTGTAGCACAGCCCGCCGCAGGCTTTGTTCGAGCGCGAGCGGGTCCATGGCGGTGCGGACCACTAGCGAAACGCCGGATACCGGGCTCTGCTCGTTGGAGACGTACATGCCGGCGCTGCGCTGGTCGTTGAGGCCGTCGATTTTCTCGTCGGCGATCACGCCCACGATTTCCCAGGGGATCTCGGGGCCCAGTTCGGCCTTTCCTGGGACAATCTCCTGGACCAGGATGCGCTGGCCGATGGGATCGACCTTGGAAAACTCCTTCTTGGCCAGCGTTTCGTTGATGACGGTCACCGGCGGAGATCCTTTGGCGTCGTGTTCGGTAAGGCCGCGGCCTTGGCGCAGGCGGATTCCCAGGGTGTGGAAGTAAGACGGGGTCACCATCTTGAAGAAGCACCCCTGGCGGTTGGCGCGATCTACGACGGGCCGGCCGGCAATCTGGTACGGCATGCCGTATCCCCATCCTTGAAGCGGCAGCGCCGAGGTGAGCGCAGCTTCGCGCACGCCGGGCACGGCCTCGACGCCGGCCACGATCTCGCGCAGGTAGGCGTTGAGCTGGGCCGGATCGGGGAAGCGCTTCTCGGGGATCGGCACATAGGCCGTGATGGCGTTGGCGGCGTCGAAGCCCGCGTCCACCCGCAACAGGTTCCGGAAACTCCGGAGCAGCAGACCGGCGCCCGTGAGCAGAACGAACGCCAGGGCGACTTCCACTACCACCAGCGCGCTGCGCATGCGCCGACGGCCACCGGAGGACGATCCGCGTCCACCCTCCTTGATGGTGGAAGCCAGGTTGGGCCGAGCCGCCTGGATGGCGGGAACCAGGCCGAACAAGACGCCGGTGACAACCGAGATCGCCAGGCTGAACAGCAGAAGGCGTCCATCCATGGTGACATTGACCTCGCGAGGCAGACTGTACGGAGGGACGGCCGCGCGCAGGGCCACCATGGCCGCATATCCCACGCCCAGTCCCAACAGGCCGCCGCAGACAGCCAATAAAACGCTCTCGGTCAGGAACTGCCGGACCAATCGCCAGCGGCCGGCGCCGAGCGAAGCCCGCACGGCCACCTCCCGCTCGCGCGTGGAAGCACGCGCCATCATGAGGTTAGCCAGGTTCACGCACCCAATCAACAGCACCATTCCGACGGCGCCCATCATGATCAGCACCGACCGCCGCAGATCCGGGCCGACAATCACATCGGCGTAGCGCTCGACCGCCACGCCCCAACCTTTGTTGGAATCCGGATACTGCTGGGCAATTTGCGCGCCGATGGCGTCCATATTCGCGCGGGCCTGTTGCAGCGTGACGCCGCGTTTCAACAGCGCGAGCGACCCCATCCAGTGGAAGTTCCGGGTCATGTTCTGCGGCTCGAAAACCAAGGGGCGCCAGATCTGGTTATAGGCGCGGTCGAACGCGCCGCCCGCGGGCAGCACGCCAATCACGATGGTAGGCCGGCCGTCGAGAACGATTTTGCGGTTGAGGATTCCGGGGTCGGAGGCGAACTGAGTCTCCCAAAGCTGATGGCTCAGTAGGGCGACGTCTCCTTTACCCATCTGGTCTTCGTCCGGCGCGAACGTCCGTCCCAGAGCCGGCTTGATGCCGAAGATGTCGAAGAAATGCGCCGAAACCCGCGCTCCCCGCAGTTGCACGGGTTCGGACAGGCCGGAGAGGGTGACGGAACCGCCGGTCTGCGCGGCCATATACTCGAAGACCGTGTTGCGCTTCTGCCAGTCCAGAAAGTTCAGCGTGGAGATGCCGTTGCGTCCGCCTCCCGGCGGCTTTTCGAGCACGCGCAGGATGCGGTCCGGCTCCCCATAAGGCAGGGGCTTCAGGAGGATGCCGTCGACAAAGCTGAAGACGGCGGCGTTGCCTCCGATTCCCAGCGCGAGCGTCGCCACGGCAACGGCCGTGAACCCCGGAGTGTTCTTGAGCGTACGAAACCCGAAACGAAGATCCTGCAGGAGTTCGTGGGTCAAGGGCATGACACTAAGACGAAGCAGCAGCCGGAAAGTTCCAGCCACGGTCAGGCGTTGCGCTACCGCTCGTAAAAGCTGGCGGTGAAATCGCGGAAAGAGCGCGCGGGCTTGGCGTCCGCCAGGTGCTTTAGCAGGTTCTCCTTATCGGCGGCGCTATGGTCCTGTCCAAGCTTGAACTTGCCTTCAAGCAGCTCAATCTCCAGATCGAAGCCGATGATGCTGTTCATCATGCTGTTCTTGTAGCTGTCGGGGAGGCTGGCGAAGTCGTAGCCGGCAGGTTCGCCGCTCTCGAATTTGGCGACCAGCCGCGACAGCAGCGCGTTCAGTTCCGCGTGGCCTTCGACGGGCCGCAGCTTTCCGGTGGCATGTACCACGGCGAAATTCCAGGTGGGCACGGAGTTTCCGGTCCTGGCGTTCCAGGTTGGCGAGATGTACCCGTGGGGACCGCGAAAAACCGCCACGCCGGTCTGTTTGCCGTCGAAAGCGGCGCGCTGCGGATTCTGGCGCGAGACGTGACCGTGAATGGTTCCATAGGCGCCAGCGGCGCGGTCGAGCCAGACGGGAACATGCGTGATGCGCAATGTGGGCGAAACCGTCACCAGCTCGACGAACGCGAATTCGTCCATGAAATCGTGGAGGAACCGGCGATCCTCCACCAGTTGCGGCTTGAGAATGTAAAGCGATTCGGCGGCTTCGGGCGCGCCAGTTTGCGCATTCGCCTCAACACCGGCCAGGGCGAGCCCGGCGATCAGATGGCGGCGGTTCATAGCGGAATCCTTAGGCGGCATCGGCGTCCCTACCCTTCCGGCTGCAACATGAGGCCGTTGTTGAACCGATTCGTAAAATTGGCCATGGCTACAACCAGCGTGAGTTCCACAATCTGCTCGTGGTTGAAATGCTCGAACAGGGCGTCGCGGGCGGCGGCGGCGTCCGCGGTCCGGGTGAGCTCGCGGGCGTAGCGTATGGCGGCGCGCTCAGGCGCGGAGAATCCTTCGTCCCGCTCCTCCTGGATGGCTTGCATCTCTTCGGGTGAGATGCCGGCCCGCTTTCCGCTGGCAACGTGGTGGGCGGTGCAATACGCGCACTGGTTGGCATAGGAGCAAGCCAGGTACGCCAGCTCCTTGACGCGGCGGTCCACGGACCCGCGCCCCATAACTGCGCCATAGAGCGGGACGAAGCTCTTGAGGACTTCGGGCCGGTTCGCCATGGTGCGGAAGAAGCGGTTGACGCCGCCTTTGGCTTCGAGGCTTGCCAGAAATTCGTTGCCGGCGGGGTCCGCCATTTGGATTGGTGTGGCCATGGGAACCAGTATAGAGGCGGGGCGGCCCTCGGAAAAGCCCCCCAGAAACTTCAGGTCGCCTTCCACAAAATCGAACTCGCGGAGTTTCTCGCGCGGCTCCCAGCGCATTTCCTGGAAGATCCGGTTGCGCGGCTCTCCCTCAAAGCGGTCCACGCGGAAGAAGATCAGCAGAATGGGCGGCCGGCCGGGATATTCGAACGGGTAGCGCTCGATTTCGTCGCCGCTTGCGCCGCGGATGCCCAGTTCCTCTTCCAGTTCGCGCGCCAGAGCCTGGGCGGGAGTCTCGCCGGGCTCCACTTTGCCGCCCGGAAACTCCCATTTCAGCGGGTGGGCTTGGCGGGGCATGCGCCGGCAAATGAGCACCCGGCCCTCGCGCTCGATGATGGCCGCGACCACTTGAAGCATGCCAATATTGGAACATACCGTGTACCCGGAACGGCTGATCGAGCACTTTCGCAGCCCGCGCAACGTGGGCGAACTGGCGCCGCCGGCGGTGACGGTGGAAGCGTCCAATCCGGCCTGCGGGGACGTGCTGCGTCTCTCGGCGCGGTTCGAGGCGGGCATGGCGGTGGAGGTGCGCTACCAGGTGCGCGGCTGCACGGCATCCATTGCGGCCGGTTCGGCGCTTACGGAATGGATGCGGGGAAAGACGCTGGCGGAGATTGCGGCCTTCGAGGCGTCCATCGTGGACCAGGCGGTGGGTGGTTTGCCGCCGGCATCGAAGCACGCCGCGGCCTTGTGCGCCGACGGCGTGAAACTGCTGCTCGCGCGCGCCGGGTAACGTTCGGTGGAGCGGACCGCAAACGGCGAGGGTCCGGAGCGCCGCGCCGGAAATCAGGCGGTTGCCGAGATCCTGGAGGCGGGCTGGCTGGACGCAGGGCCGTATCGACGCGCAACGGCGATCTGGTTGAGGCGCGATTGCGCGTGGGAGCGCGCGCACACGGCCGTGATGCGGAGTTAATCTCACCCGATGGATAGTCGGAGGGAGGCAACATGCAGGCTTTTGAGACGAAGCTCCTGAGAACCGGAACTGCCGCCGGTTTAGGCCGGGGCGTTGGTCCGGCGCCCTTCATAGGCTTCAATCACGTCGCGGATCCGGCCGCCCATGATGAGTTCGCCGCGATCCAGCCAGATGGCGCGACTGCACAGTTCCTGCACGACGGCCGACGCATGCGACACGCACAACAGCGTCTTGCCCGCGCTCCGGAACCGGTGGATGCGTGCGAAACACTTGGCCTGGAATGCCTGGTCTCCCACCGCCAGCACTTCGTCGATCAACAGGATTTCGGGGTCCATATTGATGGCCACCGAAAACGCCAGGCGCATGGTCATGCCGGTCGAATACGTGTGCAGCGGCTCGCCGATGAAGTCGCCGATGTCGGCGAATTCCACAATCTGGTCAAACAGTTCCGCGGTGCGGCGCCGGCCCAGTCCAATGAGCGACGCGTTGACGCGGATATTTTCGGCGCCGGTCAGGTCCGGATGGAATCCCGATCCCAGCTCCAGTAGCGCGGCGATCCGGCCGTTGACGGTCACGGCGCCCGTGTCGGGCCTGGCCAGCCCGGCCACCAGCCCGAGCAGCGTGCTTTTGCCCGCTCCATTCGCCCCAATCACCGCCAAGCCGTCCCCTTGCTCCAGCTCGAAGGAGACGTTCTTCAGGGCGTAAAACCGCTCGTCCCGCCGCTCCAGGCGAAACCAGTTCGCGACGCGGTTCCGCAGCAGCAAGCGGCCGGTGTTCCGGTGG
>PLGA01000651.1 GCA_003139735.1 Bryobacterales bacterium
CGGCGACCACCGCATCGCCATGGCCTTCGCCGTGGCCGCGCTGCGGGCCGACGGCGAATCGACCATCGATGGCGCCGAGGCCGCCTCGGTTTCCTTCCCCGAGTTCTGGCAAACCCTCGCCGCCATCACCCGGAGCGCCTGAATGTGGGGTGACCGTGTTCCTCCGCTCGCTCTGCGCACGAACTTCGGTGAGGCACAAACCCAACTTGCACGCCGAACCGTTATTAAAGCCCTTCTCCGCGTCTCTGCGTCTCCGCGTCAAAGAATCAGAGTCCCCGCAACTCCACAATCAACGCGTCGAGCGCAATCGTCTTCTGAATGTTCCGCCGCACGAGCTGCGCGATCTCATCCACTCGTTCCACGGCCCTCCGCAGCCACGCGAACTGCACCTTCCGGGCAATCGCTTCCAGTTCCCCGCGGATATCGAGATTCCGTATCCCCACGGCCCCTTCGTGCAGCAGAAGCAGGTCCCGCAGCAGGTCGTACAGCAGTTTCAAATAGAGGTCCAGCTTCTCGCTCCGGCTGCGCCCCAGGGCTTCGGAGACGGGAATCCACGAGCCGAAGGGCGCCGCGCCTGAGGCCGCTTTCAGCAGCGCCAGCATGACGGCGCGGCGCTTGTCGTACGCCTCCAGGTCGAGGGACGCCGCCAGGCCCGGACTGCCCGCCGCCAGCGCCACACGGCGCTCCGGTTCGTCCAGACCGCGCGCGCTCACAAACTCGCGCATCTCCTCCTCCGCCAGCGGCGCAAAATGGAACGGCACGGCGCGCGAGCGTATGGTGGGCAGCAGATCGTAGGCGTTCTCGGCGGTCATGATCAGGATCAGGTGGTCGGGCGGCTCTTCGAGCGTCTTCAGAAGCGAGTTGGCGGCCTGCTCGTTGGCGCGGTCCACATGGTCGATCAGGAAGATGCGGCGGCTGCCTTTGTGCGGCAGGAACTGGGCGCGCTCCTTCAGCAGGCGGGTCTGCTGAATGGTGATCTGGCGCAGCGGCCCATCCGGTGCAAAGGTGACGAAATCGGCATGCGTGGCGAACAGCAGCGGGTCCTCGCTGCGCTTGTCGGCGGACCATTTCTCGCGCGCGGCGACGGTTTCCAGATTGTCGGGCAGGCTCAAATCGTCCCGTTCGATTTGTTCGCCCCGGCCCAACAGGCGCGCGCCCAGCCGCCGCGCCAGGGTCGCTTTGCCAATGCCCTCGCGTCCGGCAAACAGCAGCGTCTGCGCCACCCGTTGCTGCGACAGCATCTGCTCCAGCGCCTCGGTGGCGCGCGGATTGCCCCAGAAGTTATCGAACATAGGGCGCCACCACGCTCCAGACCTCGCCCTCGATGGCGTCGATGCCCGCCCGGCCGTTGACAATCTTCACGCGTTCCGGTTCGCGCGCCGCCAGCGCGTGATACGCCTGGTAGACCTTGCGGTGAAATTCCAGGGACTGGTCGTCCATGCGGGTTTCGCAATGCGGTTCGGCGGCGTTGCGGGCGCGCGCCCGCGCCAGGCTCGCTTCCGCGTCGATATCCACCAGTAGCGTGAGATCGGGCTTGATTCCGCGGCAGGCGATGGCTTCGAGAGCCGTCACGGTCTCCGCGCCCAGGCCGCGTCCGGAACCCTGGTACACCAGCGAGGAATCCGTGAACCTGTCCGAAAGCACAATCTCGCCGCGCTCAAGCGCCGGCCCGATCCATTCGTCCACGTTCTGCGCGCGCGAGGCGAAGTAGAGCAGCACTTCAGTGACGGGGCTGAGTTCCTGGTTGGCCGCGTCGAGCAGAATGCGCCGGATCTTCATGGCGATGGGCGGCCCGCCCGGCTCCACCGTCTCGATGACGGTCCGGCCCATCGCGCGCAGCCGCTCAGCCAGACGATGCATCTGGGTGGTCTTGCCGGACCCATCCATGCCTTCGAACGTGATGAAAAGACCGCGAGTTGTCATGGGAACTTCCATTGTAGGGGATCGGGGGCCGGGGGCCGGGATTTCCGATCCCCGGCCCCTGGCCCCACGCTTGGGTGATATCCCCCTACTCGGCCTTGATCGCTAAACGCCTTGTAGCGATATTCCCCATGTTTTCAATGCCCCGGCACTGGCAACTGAGTTGCACCTACTCCGGCCTACTCCGGAGACGCGATGAACTTCGATCAATGCCCGATGCTGGTGATCTGGGAAGTTACGCAGGCGTGCGACTTGGCCTGCGTCCACTGCCGGGCTTCCGCCCAATCCGCACGCAACCCTGGCGAACTCAGCACGGAACAGGGTTACCGCCTGCTCGATGAGATCCGCTCGTTTGGCGAACCGCTCATGGTGTTCACCGGCGGCGATCCGCTCAAGCGGCCGGACCTCTACGACCTTATCCGCCATAGCGTCAAAATTGGCTTGCGCACCAACGTGACGCCCAGCGCCACCCCGTTGCTGACGGCCGAAGCCATCCAGGGATTCAAGGACGCCGGCATCACCCGCATGGCCATCAGCCTGGACGGACCGGACGCCGCCTCGCACGACGATTTCCGCGGAGTTCCCGGCACCTTCGACAGCGCCATGTTTGCCTTGCGTTACGCGCGCGACATCGGCCTCGATACCCAGTTTCAAAGCACCGTCACCCGGCGCAACATGCACCGGTTGCCCGAGATGGCCGAAATCGCCAAAGAGATCCGGACCAAGATGTGGAGCCTGTTCTTCCTCATTGTGACAGGCCGGGCCGCCGCCGCCGACGATCTGCTGGCCGAGGAATACGAGCAGGTCTTCGAGTTCATGTACGAACTCTCCAAAACCGCGTCGTTTGGCATCAAGACTACCGAAGCCATGCACTACCGCCGCTACGTGGCGCAGCGCGCCAAGGCCGAGCATGGCCTCACGCAGAACGAGAATGCCAAGGGCGTGGCGTGGCGGACAGCGGGGGTGAGCGACGGAAAGGGGTTCGTCTTCGTCTCGCACACCGGCGAGATTTTTCCCAGCGGGTTCCTGCCTGTCAGCGGCGGCAACGTGTTGCACGATTCGCTCACGGACGTCTACCGGCACTCGGACCTGTTCCGTTCCCTGCGCGATACCACCCAACGCGGAGGCAAGTGCGGGATCTGCGAATACCAGAAGATTTGCGGCGGGTCGCGCTCACGCGCCTATGCCCTCAGCGGGGACTACCTGGCCGAAGATCCGCGCTGCATTTACCAGCCCCACCTGGCGGAAGCCCTGGCGGGCTAGCCGGCGGACAAGCCGGTTTTCTCCATCGCCCGCGCCCAACCGTGAAAGGCGGATAGCAGCCGGGTCTCGACCTTCTCCGAGCGTTCGTCGACGTAGCTCTTCAGAGCCGCCACGACTCGCCCTTCCATATCCAGCAAGTCCTGCTTTGTTACAGGTTGGTCAGCCACAGACATAGTGTACACCCATCAAAGACCCTCAGGGCGCCACTCGGCTCGGTCCCTGTCCGTGGAGTTGCGGCGGTCCCTGTTCCCTGCGGAGATCGAGCACCAATTGCATCACCCGGCGCTCGATCTCGTCGCGAACCGCGCAATGATCGTCATAGCTCAGCGACACCGGATCCGGCACGTCCCATAGACGCTCGGGAGTCTCCATCTTGTCCGGCAGCGGATAACCGCTCATATTCACCACCAGATCGAACACCGCGCGCGGTCCCAATTGGCGAATGCTCTTGGGGAAATGGTCCCGCAAGTCGAGGTTCTTCTCGTGCATGGCGAGGATGGTGTCCGGCGCCACGCGCGTAGCGGGGTACAAACCCGCGCTGGCGGCGATCAGGACATCGCCCCCGTAAGCTCGCGCGAAAGCTTCCGCCATCTGGCTGCGGCAGGAGTT
>PLGA01000013.1 GCA_003139735.1 Bryobacterales bacterium
GTGGGGAAGAATAATCCCAAGCTGCGCGAGCATCTGAGCGGGCGCGTGGAGGTGTTCTTGCTGCGGCCGGTGAGCGGCGATGGGCGGGATTGGGAGGCGCTGGTGCGGCCCGGGCGCAAGATGCGGCTGGGGGAGCGCATCGAATTCGAAGGCGGATTGCAAGGCGAGATTGTTGGCCGCGGCGAGTTCGGGGAGCGCACGATACGGTTCGAGGGATCGGGCGATTTGTTCGCGGAATTCGAGAAGATTGGGCATGTGCCGCTGCCGCCCTACATTAAACGAGACGATAACCCGGCCGACCGCGAGCGTTACCAGACGGTCTATGCGCGAGAGAAGGGGTCGGTGGCGGCGCCGACGGCCGGGCTGCACTTTACGCCGGAGGTTCTGAACGAGTGCCGGGCGGCCGGCGCGGAGACGGCCTGCGTGACGCTGCATGTGGGGCTGGGGACGTTTCAGCCATTGCACGAGGAACAGGTGGAGCGGGCGCGGCTGCACGCGGAGCGTTACGCCATCACGGAAGAGAACGCGGCTAAGATGCGCGCGGCAAGCAGGCTGGTGATGGTGGGGACGACGAGCGTGCGCACGGTGGAGAGCGCTCTCGGTGAGGGAGCAGTGCGGGCGGGGAGCGGAGAGACGGATATCTTCATTTACCCGGGTTTTGAGTTTCGCGGGGCGGGCGCGATGCTGACTAACTTCCATTTGCCGCGGACCAGTTTGTTGCTGTTGGTGTGCGCGTTTGCGGGCACGGAACTGGCCTTGGCGGCTTACCGGCACGCGGTGGAGGAGAGATATAGGTTTTATTCTTATGGGGATTGCATGTTGATCGTGTGAGAGGGCAGAGGGCCGCCGGTATTGCATAATATAGGTAATGGCGCTGTCCATCAATATGCCGGACGATGTGCGTAGCGCACTGGAAGGGCGCTGGGGCGATCTGTCACGGCGCCTCACCGAGAACCTGGCGCTCGATGGCTACCGACAGGGGCTGCTGAGCGTCGCTCAAGTCCGGCGCCTGCTTGGATTTGCGAGCCGTTGGGAGGCGCAAGAATTCCTCGGCTCGCGCGGCATTCCCGTATTCGATTTCGGCCCCGCTGAACTCGATCACGAGGCTGCACTCCAGGAGTTGGCGGGTGCGCGCCCCCGGTCTGGCCGCAGGTGATCGGGGTCTCCGACACGACTCCCCTGCGGCATTTGATCGCTATCGGAGAGGCGGGACTTCGGAGGCGGTCCATCTCCGACTACAATCCCTGAATCCCCTCAAGAGTGTCAACATGTCGCTCCATATCAGTTCTCGGACGGCCTCGACACTTGATCGATCACGAGAACATCGAGCGGAACGTGAGTGTGGCCTTCCAGGCTGAGCCCGAGATCCTCTTTCAAGGCATCGAAAATCGAACGGCCGTCCGATTCGTCGGGCATCTCAGCCGATGGCACGCCAATGTTTCTGGGGGCACCGTCGTCCCCCGTCCAGCGCAATCTCACATAATAGTTCCCCGGGAGCATGGTCCGGTCGACGACTATGGCGTCCATGATATGGGACAAGGTCCCTGCCAAGATCCCCATTGTATACACGCCGCCCTTGCGCGGCCCGGCCCCTGCACGGCGCTGATCGTCCGCCGTCTCCTTCTCGAGTTTGGGGCCCTTTGGAGCTACCTTCAGCTCATAGCCGGACACTTGCCGTTTCTCATAGTGCGCTTTCAGTTGAAACCGGTCCGCCAGGAGTGACCGGAGAAACGTTCTGAAATGTTCCGGCGACGGCTGTGGTCTTGCGAGCAAAGGGCCTTCCTCTTTTGCAACGATATCGAAGGTGTCGGAGTTGGCCCATTTCGGTAAGCCGGCAAGTTGCCCCGGGTGCAGATCGTAAGCCGTTTGGATGAGATTGTAAGCGGATATCCCCTGGGCTGTAAACCGCCCAGGCGTCATCGACATCGAACTGCCTGAGGATCCACGGTGAGGCTTGACGGACGCAAGAATAGATCCGGATGGCGCGGTGGATTGCTGTGCGCGGACTGCCGAACACATCGCAAGCGCCACGCCGATGCCAACTGTTAACCGTTGAATTGTCATCTCTCTTCTCCTTCGAGCGGCCAATCTCTTACCGGCCCCATGGTCAGCCGCGGCATTAGCGAACATCGGCGATGACGCCAGGTTCAAGTGAGTCCGCGGGCCATGGCCAGGACCTCGGCAACAGCCGAGTCCTGCAACAGCCCTTCCCATACCTCCTTAACAAAGCCCGACCGGTCTAGTAAAATCAAGGTCGGCGTCCCCCTAAGTATCCCCTTGATACTCCTCCATTCAATCTGGTGATTGACAGGGGGCAGGTCCAGGAAGGAACTGTCGGCCCCGTAGGGCAACGCGACGTAGAGCGGTACGCCACGCTGCGCTAGGGTGCCCGCCAGCGCCTGATGAAAGCTCTTGCTGGCTTGGCAGTACC
This sequence comes from Bryobacterales bacterium, assembly GCA_003139735.1. Lineage (GTDB taxonomy): Bacteria > Acidobacteriota > Terriglobia > Bryobacterales > Bryobacteraceae > BOG-224. The sequence goes on from PLGA01000013.1 coordinate 2,432, forward strand.
CACAATTGGGGGACGTGACCAGTATCATGGCCCAGCTAGCGTTTCCAAAAAGGACGCCGTCGACATCCAGCTTCACGCCGCGCCGCACCCGTGGGAACCGCAAGGCAGTGGCTTCAGGCCCGATTTTTTGCTTGACGCGGCCCAGCACAGAATTAAGCAGAAAGTACAACGCCGCGGTCAGGCCTGCCAAAACGGCGAGACGACAAATGACCAAAAGACTCCGACGGGACATCCTTCACCCCTTCTCAGTTCGGTGTAGAACTTGCAGAACCGAACACCTAATCGGGCCGGTGTTTGCTGTAGTAGTCATCACGCGCCGCGTCGTTCACCGTGGACGCATAACGTGACGGTGGAGCCTCCAGATAACCGGCTGGCACATAAAAGAGCGAGTCCGCCGGCTCGGCGCCTCGCAACTCTACGAGGGTCTTTATCGAGACCCGGCCGCCGCCCAGGGGCATTTCATCGCCGATGACCGCGCAACCGTAGTCGAGAGCCCGCGAAGTTATCGAGCCCGAGCGTTCGTCTCGAACCTGCGCAGCTCGGTAACCGTTGAGGAGTCGCTTTGCCATCAACTTCTGCGGTCGCGCCGAGCCAGCGGAAACCAGCCAGTCTAGACAGGAGTTCCGCGGATCATGGTAGTAGGCGATTGGGTTGACCCTGGCCCTATCCTGAATCGAGCTTCGGATCTTCTTGGCGTCGTCAACCTCGATCTTAAGGCCGTTTGGAAACTCAAGGAGGCGCTTCGATTCCGGCGTCTTGATTCCGGCACCGTGACGGTCCCACCCTAGTAGCCGGGCCCCGTCGGAGCGGACAGCAGTGGTGTACAGGATGCCGCTCGACTGCTCAACGAGCGTGACGGTGTAGGGCGTCACCCTCCGCGTAAGGCCGTTGGCCTCCACGTGCAGCCATGCAAGTCGGATGAAGTTTACCGCCAGCGCCAGTACGACGCACCAATACACCGCGTGGACTGACAGGACCCTACCGACGGGCTTCAATGGGAGTGGTTTCATGTGAGTGCGCGCTCCTCTTGCGCCGAAGCTCTTGCGGGCGTACCTGCTTTCGGGCCGGGCGCGCCCACAGTTGAGCTAGTGAATCCAGCTAAACAGCCCCCCGAATTGACGTCAACGCCATGCCACGGACCTTATAGGCGCATCGCTCAGTTTAGCGAGTCAGCAGCATGTGTAGATGACGTTGTCTTGGCAGAAGTCGTTGAACGTGTCGTCCTCGACGTAGCCGCAGCCATAATTGTGGCCTGTGCACTGCGAAACCCAACAGGTCGTAACACCATCACAGGAGCGTGTGAAGGTATCCACCAAGCCGCCCTGGCCGCACATCTTTCCGCAGCCGTCTTGGGCCAGGGCCGCGTTGCCCGCGGCTAACCCCAGAGCCAGCGCGGGAAGGAGAAGGGGTGTGATCTTCATCGTCTGTGTTCCTTTCGTAACGGCGGTATGTAGCCGCCGCTTGTATTTTGAGAATCCGGAATGAAAAGTAGCATGTCGGATGTGAGCCGTCAATAGGGTAAAATTCGGATCTTAAATGTGCACCTGCTCACCGGCATGGGGGGAACGCCCCGGGATCAGAGGTGCGCTGCCTATATGCTTTGGGGGCTGGTCTGGTTTCTGGACGGCCCCGGCCTCCGGTCTTGGGGCCTATGTTTCCGCCTTGCTAAGATAGAGTCGGCACCCCTCGTATGACAACACCTCAAGAGCGCTTGCGGGCGCTTACGGAAGTTCTGGAACAGCGCATCCTCGTCCTCGACGGGGCCATGGGGACCATGCTGCAACAGCGCAACCTCACGGCGGAGGATTTCGGCGGCACGGCGCTGGAGGGTTGCAACGAGAACCTGGTGCGCACGCGGCCGGACGTGGTGCTCGGAATTCATCGCGCGTATTTCGAGGCCGGCTCGGACGTTGTCGAGACCAATTCGTTTGGCGGCACGCCCATTGTGCTGGCGGAATATGGGTTGCAGAACGACGCGCACGAGCTGAATTTCACGGCTGCGCGGCTGGCGCGGCAGGCGGCGGCGGAGTACTCGACTACGGCGAAGCCACGATTTGTGGCCGGGTCCATCGGTCCCACTACGAAGGCGATTACCGTTACGGGCGGCGTCACGTTCCCGCAACTTGTGGAGAGCTTCTACACGCAGGCTAAGGCGTTGGCGGAAGGCGGCGCGGACGTTCTGGTGGTGGAGACGGCGCAGGACACGCGCAACGTGAAGGCCGCGCTGCTNNATCCATCGGCTTGAACTGCGGCACTGGGCCGGAGTTCATGACGGACCACATACGCACCATCAGCGAGATGAGCCCGGTCCGGGTTTCGTGCTATCCCAACGCGGGCATGCCGGATTCGGAGGGGAAGTATCTGGAAACGCCCACGTCCATGGCGGCGCAGCTCGAACGCTTCGTCGAGAACGGGTGGCTGAACATTGTGGGCGGCTGCTGCGGCACTACCGACGCGCACATTCGGGCGATTGCGCAGATGGCCGAGGGAAAGCGCGCGCGGCCGATTCCGGGACGGCCGCACCGCGCGTATTACTCGGGCATCGACCTGGTGGAGGCCGAAGAGAGCGTGCGACCGCTGATTGTGGGCGAGCGCACCAANNATCGGCTCGCGGCTGTTCAAGAATCTGGTGGCGGAGGAGAAGTGGGAGGAGGCTACGGAGATCGCGCGCCGGCAGGTTCGCAACGGCGCGCAGATCGTGGACGTGTGCCTGCAGAGCACGGATCGCGACGAACTGGGAGACATCCCACCCTTCTATGACAAGCTGATCCGCAAGATCAAGGCGCCGGTGATGATCGATACCACCGACGCGCGCGCGCTGGAGCTGTCACTGACTTACTGCCAGGGTAAGAGCATTATCAATTCGATCAACCTGGAGGATGGCGAGGAGAAATTCGAGTGTGTCTGTCCCATTGCGAGGCGCTATGGGGCGGCGCTGATCGTGGGATCGATCGACGAAGACAAGCAGCAGGCGCAGGCATTCACGCGGGAACGCAAGCTGGCGGTGGCGCGGCGGTCTTACGACTTACTAACAGGTAAGTACGGCATCGCGCCGGAAGACATTATCATCGATCCGCTGGTGTTTCCGTGCGCCACGGGCGATGCAAACTACATCGGCGCGGCGGTGGAGACTATCGAAGGCGTGCGGCTGGTGAAGGAGAATTTACCATACGCGAAGACGGTGCTGGGGATTTCCAACGTCTCGTTCGGGCTGCCGGCGGCGGCGCGCGAGGTAGTCAACTCCGTCTTCCTTTATTACTGCACCAAGGCGGGCCTGGACCTGGCCATTGTGAACGCGGAGAAGCTGGAGCGGTTCGCGTCGATTCCGGAAGAGGAGCGGCGGCTGGCGGAGAACCTGCTGTTCAAC
>PLGA01000096.1 GCA_003139735.1 Bryobacterales bacterium
GAGGACGCGCGCGCCGCCCTGGCGTGGCTCCGCGAACGCTATCGGGCCCTTCCTTTCGCGCTGGCCGGATTCTCTTTCGGCGCGCGCGCCATCACGCGGCTCGGCTGCGAAGTGGAAGGCGCCCGCTGGCTGATGGCGGCCGGTTTCCCCACGCGCTTCGGCCCGGTGGATTATCTCGACGCCTGCCGCGTCCGCAAAATTCTCATTCAAAGCACGCACGACCAGTACGGCCCGCGCGCGGAGCTGGAACCCATCTATGCGAAACTCCCCGAGCCCAAAGAACTGATTTGGATCGAAGCCGCCGACCACTTCTTCGCCGGCGGGTTGGAAGAACTGGAAGAGCGGGTCGGAGAGGCGGCGTTGGGCGGTGGATCGTAAGTTTTCGGTAAGGATGTATGAGGTCCCCGCAGACAGCTGTTAAGGTCGTTCTGCCGCCGGCGTCCGGCGTGGAGGAAGGCCGTGCCGCGAAGCAATACCCCCATCATCAGCCGGGAGTGTGGCCGCCAGCCGTTCGTTACATCCCAGCTCAATTGGCCGACGCTTTTTCCATGCTTTCAATCACGATCACTTCCACCGCGCCTTTTTTGACGATGTCCAGTTTCAATCCCAGTTGCTCCTGCAACGCTGTGAAGATGCCGGGAAGCTCGTCGCTGACGACTTCCTCTGGTGCCCACGCGAATTTGAAGTCGAAATCCCCTTTTAGCCCGGTGTTGTCGGCAACGGTTCGGCCTACCATGCCGGCAAGATTTTGTGCCAGCGCGGACATTGGCATGCTTTGTCCGGTCATGCTGGCCCTGCCATTATTAGACGAAACGCTGAAGTTCGGAGCGTGCCCACCCAGGCTCTGGTGAAACTTCGGCCCGTTCTTACCCACGACGAGCGAGTACGTGGGAAATTCTTTCATTTCCCTGTGAAATTTCAGCTTGAAACGATCCACTAACATGGCCTGAAGGAGCGGTCTGAGTTGTTCCGGGCTGAGTTCGTTCGGGGTGGCGGCTTTCGCGACAATGTCATATCTTTCGTCGTTCAGCCATTTCGGCGCTCGGGCGATTTGGAAGTCCTTGATGCCGAAAGCCTCTGTGACGAGGAACTGCACTGGGACGTTCCGCGCGGTGTACCGACCGCCCGGTTGGGTGCCTGCATCCAAACCATGGCCATCTTTGTCCGGCTTGATGGAAATAACGTCGAAGGTCTTTGCGGTTTGTGCACCAACCCCCGGCACGGCTACCATTGCAGTGATTCCGATAACACCCAGATGCAGGGCGCATAAAACTCTCTTTGTCATACCACTTTTTACGAATTGAAGGGGGTGAAGGTTAACATTAAATTGCCGAAACCTTTGCGCTGTCGGTTTACCATCACTTCCGCTGGACTCGGTGTCGACGCGCTGCGGCGAGCAGTTTCTCCCGCAACGCAGGCGCTGGCGCGCCGGAACCGACTTCTTTGGTCTGAACCGCGAATCGCCCAACCGCGCTTTGCCGCATAATCGCACATGGCGCAAATCTGCAGGGGCAAGGTCTATTGGTATCCAGGAGCCACGCCGCGTCGTCGGGCATCAGTAGTGATCCCGATACAGGCTCGTGCGGGTGAAGGCATCATCGGGTAGTGCCGGGATCTTACGGGAGAAATGCGCCATCTCCCGGAGCGTGTTTTCAAGCCGGTCACGGTTCAGCCGCCGGGTGGGAGGACGGACAGCCTCTTCGAGCAGACTCGCGGCGTAAGCTTCGACTTCACGGTCGTGGGCGGCAGCCCGCCGTGCCAGCTCGGCCTGAACCTCGGGTGCAATCTCAACGGTGATCGTCACGCTCGCTCCTTTCAGGCAATCTTGCGCTACCCCGCCTATTCAACCTTACCGCGGCCGTGGGGCCTCCGCTATTCCCCGAACGTCACCGCCCGCCGCTCCCTCCCCACCGCCGTCAGCACCGCCGCTAGAAGGAACACCGATGCCGCCACGCCCGCCATCGCCCCCGCATAGCCAATACGGCGCGCCATCACCGCCTCCACATAAGGCGCCGTGGACGCCACCGCCACCCCGCATTGATACCCGAAGCCAGGCAGGAAGCCGCGCACCGAATCCGGGGACAGTTCGGTCAGGTGCGCCGGCGTCACGCCCCACGCGCCTTGCACCAGGAACTGAATCAGGAACGCGCCCACCCACAGCCACGCCACCGACGGCGCGAACGCCCACAGCGGAACCACCAGCACGGCCGCCAGCAAAGCCGTCACCATGGCGCGCCGCCGGCCCCACCAATCCGACAGCAGCCCGAACAGCGTGCCACCGCATATCGCCCCTACCATGGAAAACGCCGTCAGGGCAGACCGCTGCTCGGGGCCGAAATGCCATTTCCGCTCCAGGAGAGTCGGAAACAAGTCTTGCGTGCCGTGCGAGGCGAGGTTCATGCCCGTCATCAGGGCGGCGATATAAAGGAAGAGCTTCCAATGCGAGAGGGCGGAACGGCACAGGTCCTGCCAGTTCTGGTGGCGCGTCTTGCGCCAGACCTCGGATTCCTTCACGCGAAAAGCGACGAAAACGGACAGCAACGCCGGTAGTCCGCCCAGGAAGAACAGCGGACGCCATCCCAGCCGCCCGAACAAAAAGTAGTAGCACACCGCCGCCAGCAAATAGCCCGCCGCGTAGCCTTGTTGCAGCACGCCGGAGAGCAGGCCGCGCAGCCGCGGCGGAACCTTCTCCATGGCCAGCGACGCGCCCACGCCCCACTCGCCGCCCATGCCGACGCCGAACAACGCGCGCAGGACGAGGAACGCCGCGTAGTTGGGGGCCAGCCCGGACAAAACTTCCATTACGGAGTAGAACACCAGGACGAGCATGAACGGCAGGCGCCGCCCGTAGCGGTCCGCCAGCAGTCCGAACACAAACGCGCCTACCGGACGAAAAGCCAGTGTGACGCCCAAAGTCACGGCCATTTCCGCATCGGACTTGTGGAACTCGCGCCCGATGGCGGTCAGGCACATGACAAGCAGGAAGAAATCGAAGGCGTCGAGGGTCCAGCCGAGAAAGCCCGCCAGCACCGCGGCCCGATGGTCGCCCGCGGCCGGCGCCGCCCCGGCTTCCGTGTGCGAATCAGTCACGTGTCTTGGTGTGTCCCCGTGGAGTGAGCCGGGGTACCCACGGTTTCCGTGGGTCCCTTGCCATGCCGGCGTACCGCCGGCATTCGCGTGGGAAAAACACCGCCAGGGACGGCCGCGTGGCTTGCAAGGAGGCCCACGAATCCCTAGGCCTTCTCGGCCGCCAGCGCCTTCTGTTGGGCTTTCTTCTGCCGCCTCGGCAGCCGGTGCTTGTCCTTCTTGGGCAGTTTGCCCACCTTCTTCGATTTCGTCTGAGGCTTCGGTTCAGGCGGCGCATCCGGCGGCGCGGCGGCTTTGGGTGCTGGTGCGGCGGCGCTGTCCTTCTCGCCTTCTTTGGGTGCGGCTGGCTTTTTCGGCATGGGAGTCGTGATTACGGTGTCACCATTATACCCGCACCCGCGGCTCGCCCACGCTTTTCTTGCGGACTGATAACATGAAAGCGACCGGTATGAGTTTTCAGTGGCTCGACATGCGGATTACGGAGGAGAAACAGCGCCGGGAACGCGAGGCGACCGCCCAGGAGCGGCTGCCGCGCGCTTTCGACGAGCTTTACGGCCAATTGCGGGCGTGCGTCGAGTCCTACCAGGCGGCGTTCGGAGCGGAATCGGCGGAAATCCGCCGCCACGAAGCGGACGTCCAGGTGACCGTGCGCGCTGAACGCGCGGGCCAATGGCAGCAGTGCGCTCAGGTCTGCGTCCAAGCCGTCCCCGCGCTGCCTGGCTTCCGCGTCGAGAACGGCGGGGAACCGCTACAGATTCATTTGGGGACGCTTCCCGGCGACAGGCTGCTCTTCAAGCACGAAGAGCAGTACCTCACCGTCGAGCAACTCACCCGGTTGATCCTGGACCCTGCACTTTTCCAGAACCTGGGCGAGTGATTACTCCAGCAGGTCGCGGCGCTTCAGAACGGGGCTATCTTCGGAATCGCCCGGCTGCCTGGGGGTTTCACCGCCGGGAGCCGCCTGGGGGAGTGGCTGGCCGCTTCCGCCCGTGTTCTCCCGTGCGGCCCGAAGGTCGATCAGCCGCTTGCGAATATCCCGGTACTCCGAAGTGGTCACCACGTAATCCGCCTTGGCCGGCAGGATTTCCTGGATCTCGCGCTGCGTCCGGCTGATGCGGTCCGCGTCTTGCGGATGGCTTGCGAACGCCCTGCTCACGGCGCCAGGCTGCTTCCGTTCGAGCGATTCCAGTTTTTCGAAGATCGAGATGACTCCGGTCGGATCGTATCCCGCCGCGTAAGCGTACTGGACACCCAGATAGTCGGCCTCGGCTTCGTCTTTCCGGCCGAAGCTCAGGAAAGTCATGGGAATGCCCACGCCCGCACCCGCGCTGGCGGCATATCCGGTCCAGCCGCCCAGCGCGGCCCCCACCGGCGCGGCGGCCAGCTTGGCGATTTGCAACTTCGTGGCCTGACGCGTCATGTGGCGCGCCGCCACGTGCGCGATCTCGTGAGCCATCGCGCCGGCCAGTTCGTCCTCGTCTTCGGCAATCTCAATCAGCCCGGCGTTCACGAAGACATAGCCGCCGGGAAGCGCGAAAGCGTTCAGGGCAGCGTCGTCCACCACATAAAAGGTGAACGGAACTTTGGCGTCCGAGTTCCGCGCCAGATTCTGGCCCATGCGGTTGACGAATTCCGCGATCAGCGGGTCGTCCACCATCTTGGCCTGGCGCTGAACTTCCTGGGCCAACTGCCGGCCAAGCGCAATCTCTTTCTCCAGGGAGTAGAAGTTTACGCCCTTGCCAACGTCGCGGTTGCCGATCTGGCTGGGATCGCTCTTCTTATTGTTCTGCTCCGCGCCATATGCGGCCGCCAGGAATACCGCGCATAGGATTGCGGATGAACGCCTCATGAGTGTCCCTAATACCGTATTGTAGATGAGATGAGCACAGAATTGGACGCTACCGGTGTAGACGCGCCTCCGCTTTGGGAAGTTTACGCACCCCAGTTCCCGGTGCGCCAGCGCCAGGTATACCTGAACCACGCTGCCGTGGCGCCGTTGTGCAAGCCCGCCGCCGACGCCATGAAACGTCTGGCGGACGACTGCCTGAATTTCGGCAGCCTGCACTATGGGGAATGGCTGGCGGCATACAGCGGCCTGCGCATTGCCGCCGCCAGGCTGACCGGCGCGGACCCTTCCGAGATCGCGCTCGTGAAAAACACTTCCGAGGGCATCGCCACCATAGCCCTCGGCTTGGACTGGAAGCCAGGGGACCGGATGGTGGGGTTCCGGGAGGAGTTCCCGGCCAACTACTTCCCCTGGAAACGCCTTGAGGAGAAAGGGGTTGAGGTCAGATGGCTGTCCGTGGGCGACCCTCTCGACCGCATTGACGATGCCTGCCGCGGCGCCAAACTGCTGGCCATCAGCTTTGTGCAATTCCTGAGCGGATACCGAGTCCCTATTCAAGAAATAGGTGAGATTTGTCGTCGTAATCGATGCATTTTTATGGTAGATGCGATCCAGGGACTCGGCGCCTTTCCGCTCGATGTGCGGGCCTGCCGCATCGATGCCTTGGCGGCCGACGGACATAAGTGGCTGCTGGGTCCCGAAGGCTGCGGCATCTTGTACATAAATCGGGAACTACAAGACCGCGTGGAGCCGGTGGAATTCGGCTGGACGAATGTAGCGAAATACAACGACTATGCTTCGCGCGACATGGCCCTCAGACAAGATGCGGGCCGGTACGAGTGCGGAACGCTAAATACCATAGGATGTTTTGGTTTGCAGGCATCAATTGAATTTTTACTTGAAGTCGGGGTCGGTAAAATCGCTCCTGTTATCCGCAATTTGGCCGACCGGATCGCGGCGGGTGTTGAGTCCAAGGGCTACCGNNGTCCAGGGGCTACCTGGTGCTTGCGGACCGAACCCCCGAAAACTCATCCGGAATCGTGAGCTTCCGGAAGCCCGGAATCGCCGCCGAGGAGGTAGTCCGCATCCTGCGGTCGCGCGGAATCGCCACCGCCCCCCGCACCGGGTGGGTTCGTACGTCGCCCCACTTTTATATCGCCCCCGCCGAAATCGACCGCATGCTGGATGCCCTGCCTTGAGGCAGGCGAAAGCGCCTGCCCCACTCGCCGGCGGCAAGGTGGGGCAGGCGCTTTCGCCTGCCACTCCGTTCTTACCACGCCCGGTACGCCGCCTTAGCTCGGCCGAGCCGCGAACGTCAGAGAGCGGTCGCCCGGTACGCTTCCAATAACGCTCCTTCAGCCGGGCTTCGCAGCGCCGGCCCGCAGCGGTTTCCGCCCTCCAATTCCACCAGCAGCCGGAAGCGTTCCAGCAGGGTCCGGCTTTGGAAAGCTCCGCCGATGGTTGCCACTTCGACGGCCTCGCCCGGTTTCCAGAGTTGTCGTCGTACCGCCGCCGTGAGCAGTGCCAGTTCCTGGGCGGCCCGGCTGAGGATCTCGATCGCCACGCCATCGCCCTCCAGCGCGGCGGCATCCACCAGCGGCCCTAGCGCGGCCACCCGCGCGCGTGGCCATTCGTCGCCGTAAAACCGGTGCAGCGCGTCGTTCGCATCGCGCGCCCCGGTTGCGCCGACCAGGGCGGCCCGCAGACGTGTGGGAGGGCCCCAGCCTTCCTCCATGCGGAGGGCGGCGCGCAGAGCCTGACGGACTGTGTCGAAGCCGCTGCCCTCATCGCCAAAGACGTAGCCCCAGCCGCCGGCGCGCGCCACTCGACCCTCCGCGTTCCGGCCGAAAGCGATGGCCCCTGTGCCCGCGATTACGGCGATTCCTACCCCCGCCGAGGTGGCGCCTGCCAGCGCGATGACGGCGTCGGTGGTCACGATCAGGCGCCGCGTCCGCAGGATCGGCGCCAGGATCGCCTGCTTATCCTCCGGACCGCCACTCATGCCGAAGCACGCCGCCTCGAAACAAACCGCCGCCGCGTCGAGCCCCGCATCGCCGCATGCCGCCTCCAGGCTTTCCCTCACGCCGCGTTCCAGGCGCGCCCGCCCCGCGCCCGCCGCCGCATGGTTGCAAGGCCCACCAATGCCCGAGCCGATAATGCGCCGCGCTTCGTCACCGATGACCGCCTTGGTGCTGGATTGGCCCCCATCTACTCCTAGATAAAGTCGCATGGCAGTGGGGCAGGCGCTTCCGCCTGCCAACCGAAGGTAACGACGAGAGAGGACGGCACGAATCGATTGTAACGCCCGACTACGGTCCGAAACTCATTCCCACGCTGGAAGCGCGCACTCCGCCGCTTACTTGGTAACCTGGCGCACTATTCGCCCCACCGGAACGGCGAAGCCGGCAGGCCGTCCTTGTTATACAGGTTGCATTCGGGATTGTCCGCCCAGGCGTAGCGCACGTACAGCGGCTGCGCCACCGACGCGTTCGACACTAGTACCGAAGAGCCATCGATCGCCGCGTCGGCGGGTACAAATTTGCGGTCGGCGCCGGCTATCAGGAAACCCTGCAACGCCCCGCCTCTCGCTTCCAGACCGCTGCCTGCGTGGTCGAACCACAGGCGAAGGGCGCTCGCTTCCGGCGCCGCCGCGCGCGGCAGGGGACCCGAGTATTCGATCTTCTCGCCGTATGCCACCGCGCGGGCCGCCAGCGCCAGCCGCTTGCCCACGTCCTGCTTGTTCGTGGGATGAATATTATCCGGGTTGCCGATATCGATGCTCACCGCCATTCCGGTCTTGGCTACACTCAGCGTTTGAAGCTGCGCCTCGCGCAGCTCGGGCCACTTGGCGGTGGCTGCGGTCTTATAGTTCGCAAGCTGTACGAAGAGGAACGGGAAGTCGCCCACGCCCCAGGCGGTCCGCCAGTCTCGAATCATGGCTTCGAACATGGCCGCGTACAGCGGAGCGCGGGCAGCCGTGGCGTTGCTCTCTCCCTGATACCAGATGACGCCGCCAATGGGGTACGCAGTCAGCGGCGCGATCATGGTGTTATATAGTCCGGCCGGCATCCACGAGTTATCGAGGGCGCTGTCGCCCGGCGGCGCCGGCGGGCGCGGTTGCCCATCGGCCTGGGCGCGCGCAACGGCGGCCTGCCAGTCCTTCAGTCTCTTCTCGCGCAGTTCCGCGCGCACCGCGTAGTTGTCGATCATGTCCGACCACTGCGCGAAAGCCGGCATGAACTGGGCGCTGGAGGAAAGAGCCCGCAAGCTCATCCACGCCTCAACCGGCGTGCCGCCCCAGTAGGAATCGATCAGGCCGATCGCGACGCCGAGCTTCGCTTCCAGTTCGCGCGCGAAGAAGTAAGCCACCGCCGAGAACCCGCCGGCCGACTGCGGCGTGCAGACGCTCCAGCCCTGTCCGCCGGCGTCGGCCTGCGGAAACGGCGACGCTCCTCTGGTCACGTGGAACTGGCGAATCCGGGGATGGTCGGCGGCGGCCACCTCATCGGCGCCGTTCATGGCGCTCCGCAGCGCGAACTCCATATTGGACTGGCCGGAATCCACCCACACTTCGCCCACCATCACGTCGCTCAGCGTGACCGCATTGTTGCCCTTGACGGTCAATTCGAACGGGCCGCCGGCATCCGAGGGCGGCAGATAGACCGACCAGCGCCCTATTTCATCCGCCGTGGCAGTCCGCGTAGCCCCCCGAAAAGCAACCGAAACCGCCTCGGCCGGCGCTGCCTTCCCCCAGATGTGCACCGGCAATCCGCGTTGCAGCACCATGTGATCGGAAATCAGCGGCGGCAGCGTCACGTCCGCAAATGCGCCGACCACCGGAAGAAACGCGAGCGCGGCGGCTCGCAGAAAGCCTCTCAAAGATGGCATGGCTCCTATTCTACGCCGCCGTCCCGGTGGGGCAGACGATCGTTTTTTGTCGTCTGCCTTTCTTCTGTGGCGTCGGCAGACCACAAAAAACGATGGTCTGCCCCACTGGACCACAGCCACAGCTCCCTGGACGCGACCAAGCCCGCGTTCACGGGATTGTCTTCGACATAGCCAATCAGATAGCGCAGTTCTTCTGGTGTTCGGACCCAATGGTCGAACGATTCGTCCTGCCAGAACGGCGCCCCCACCCGTTCCAGCATGCGGTTCGCCACGCGGCCGGTTCTTCCTTTGAGCCAACGCATGACTGCGGGCATGGACGTGCGCGGCTCGATAACCGCATGAACGTGGTTCGGCATGATCACCGAAGCGTGAAGGCAGTAGAACCGACGCACGGCTTCCCCGTACACGAGCGAGTTTGCCAGCATATTGGCGATCCGCGGGTCCCGTAACCAGAGCGGGCCGGACTCAAAGCGCTCGCCCGCTGGAAACTTGGGCGCAGGAGATCCCGCCAGCCGCCACGTCACAAAGACGATGGCTTGGTCCGGAACCCAGTGCGGCAGCCGCCTCCGGTGGAAAGACATGTTTACTGAAGTAATAGTGAGACGTACCGCCAATACCTCTCAGCAATAGTAGTGGGGCAGACGATCGTTTTTTNNGGGTGGTACACGTTCGGCAATACTGCCTCTCCGATGGCCACCAGCGCCACATATCTTGAGGCGGGAGTGGGGCAGACGATCGTTTTTTGTCGTCTGCCTTCTCGTTCCGCCTCACATGACCACCACCGGGTGGTACACGTTCGGCAATACCGCCTCTCCGATGGCCACCAGCGCCCCTTCGCGCGTCACCGCCTTCACATATCTTGAGGCGGGCTGGGAGCGGAACGGCGACGCTGCGAAATTGCGGCCGTTGCGAATCTGCGCCACGGTCGCGTCGTCCACCACCACGCACGGGAACTCCGGCAGCATCTTCGCGGCGGGCACAATGGCCTCCGCCAGGCGATCCTCGGCGGCCAGCGCCTGCAGTTGCGGTATCGTGAGCGCCTGGCCGATTTCGAATTCCCCGCTCGCCGTGCGCCGCAATTCCAACAGATGCGCCCCGCAGCCCATCGCCCGCCCTAGGTCGTGCGCGATGGAGCGCACGTACGTCCCACCCGAGCAGTGCACCCTCAGGCGTATGTCCGGGCCGTTGACTTCCAGCAGCGTCAACGAAAAAACCTGTACGCTCACCGGCTCCAGTTCTACCGGCAGCGACTTGCGCGCCAGATCGTAGGCGCGCTGGCCGCCCACTTTCTTGGCCGAGACCGGCGGCGGAGTCTGCCAAAACTCGCCGCGGAACCGCTCCAGGAGCCCATCCACTTCCGCGGCGTCGGGCGCAACCTCGGTCTTCTCGCTGGTCGCCTCGCCGGCGCGGTCGTAGCTGTCCGTCGACCAGCCCAGCCGCACCACCCCCTCGTAGACCTTGTCGCTTCGCGTGTAAAACTGCGCCAGCCGCGTGGCCCGCTCCACCACCAGCGGCAGCACGCCCGTGGCGATGGGGTCGAGCGTCCCCAGGTGCCCCACGCGCTTGGTCCTGACGATGCCGCGAGCCTTCGCCACTACGTCGTGCGAAGTCCAGCCTTCCGGTTTGTCGATTACGATGACTCCGTCCACTCGCTTATGCTACCAGTCCGGTCGTTCCACAGCCGCGTGTTACAGTCGAATTCTGTGTTCCAAAGGGTAATCTGGATCGTCCTGGATAGCGTGGGGATCGGCGCCATGCCCGACGCCGCCGCTTTCCACGATCCCCCCGGCGCCGACACGTTGGGAAATATCGCACGCCTCCGAGGGCTGGCGCTGCCCAACCTGGCCCGCTTGGGACTCGGCAACATCAAGCCGCTCGCCGGCATCGCCCCCGCCGCGTGTCCCCAAGGCGCGTACGGCCGTTGCACGCTGGCCTCGCCTGGTAAGGACACCACCACCGGCCACTGGGAAATGGCGGGCATCCACCTGGACCGGCCCTTTCCACTCTACCCGCACGGCTTCCCGCGCGAAGTCATCGACGAATTCGAGGGGCGGACCGGCCGCCGCGCGCTTGGCAATAGGGCCGCTTCCGGTACCGACATCATCCAGGAACTCGGCGCCGAGCACATGCGCACCGGCTCGCTCATCGTCTACACCTCGGCCGACAGCGTCTTCCAGGTGGCCGCCCACGAAGAGGTGATCCCGCTTTGGGAGCAATACAAGATTTGCGAAACCGCGCGCGAGATTCTTCGCGGCCCGCATGAAGTGGGGCGCGTCATCGCACGCCCGTTTGTCGGCAAGCCCGGCGCCTTCACGCGCACCACCAATCGGCACGATTACGCCGTGCCGCCGCCCCGCGGCATGCTCCTCGACAAGCTGGAGGAGCGCGGCGTGCTCGTCGAAGCCGTGGGCAAGATCTTCGATATCTTTCTCGGCCGCGGCATTCGCGGTTATGAGAGAACCCGGTCCAACGCCGAGGGCATGGCCAAGACGCTTGAAGCGCTAGCCGCCGTCGATTCCGGCCTGATCTTCGTCAACCTGGTGGATTTCGACCAACTCTACGGCCATCGCAACGACGTCGAAGGCTACGGCGCCGCGCTCGAGCGCTTCGACGCCTGGCTGCCCGATTTCGAACGCGCGCTCCGTCCCGACGACCTTGCGATTTTCACCGCCGACCACGGTTGCGACCCCACCGTCCCCGGCACCGACCACACCCGCGAGTACGTTCCCCTGCTGGCCTTCGGGCCCAACATGCGCCACGGCGCCGCGCTCGGGTTGCGCGCGTCGCTCTCCGATATCGGCCAGACCGTGGCCGCTAATTTCGATGTATCCATCCCTAACGGCGAAAGCTTTTTGAGGCAAATCCTATGAGCAAACAACCTGTCATGGCGGGCAATTGGAAGATGTACAAGACGCCCGCGGAAACCACTGCATTTTTCGAGAAATTCCGGCCGCTGGTTGAGAAATCCGACCACTGCGAGACCGTCATCTGTCCTTCGTTTACGTGCTTGGCCGCGGCCGTGGAAGCCGCGCGCGGATCGCGCGTCCAAATCGGCGCGCAGAATATCGCCTGGGCCAAAGAAGGCGCCTTCACCGGAGAAATCTCCGGACCCATGATCCAAGCCACCGGCGCCACCCACGTCATCGTTGGACATAGCGAGCGCCGCCAGTATTTCGGCGAAACNNTGCGTGGGCGAGCGCCTGGAAGATCGCGAAGCCGACAAGACCAAGACGATCCTGGTATCGCAGTTTCAGAAGGGCATCTCCAAGCTCACCCCCGAGCAGTTCGCGAAGATCCTGATCGCGTACGAGCCCGTCTGGGCCATCGG
>PLGA01000164.1 GCA_003139735.1 Bryobacterales bacterium
CGCCCCCGCCGCCCCCGCCGCCGATCGCCGCCCAGTAGGACGGTGAGGTCGCGGGGTTCTCACCGAGGTTGAGCGCCTGCAGGCTCACGTACGTCGAGCCTGCGGAAACCACCGCATCCTCGCTGTTGTAGACGACGCCGGCATTCCAGGCGCCGCGGTAATCCATTTTGTTGGCGTACAGCCAGCTCGTGGAGACGAAGACCTGGTTCGGGCCGACCGTCGGGCCGGCGGGAAAAGTGAGGGCCTGGCCGTACAGCATCCGCGCGGCCAGCGCGAGAAGAATCGAGAGGCGTTTCACACCCGGTAATTCGCCCGAGAGCCGTCAGGGCAGAATTTCGATGTCGATGGCAATCGTTGCGGCGTTGCCGGTCCCGATTACGATCTGCACCGCAAACTGCAAAGGCACCGAAACCGCGGCGGAGCCGTAGCCCGCGGCGGCCGCCAGGGTTGCCCCCGTGCCGACGAATCCGGCGGCGCTTTGGCCGGGATAGAAATCGAAGACTAGCGTCCCCGCCACCGCCAGAAGATTCGCGTGGCTGAAGCCCGCAAGCGGTAGCGCCGCGCCCCCATTGGGCGGCAGCGCGCAAAGAAAAATCGAGTCCGTTCCGCCGCCCGCCGCTACCGCGCTGATCGTCACATAGAGTCGCACGCCGAGGCCGACGCGCGCCTTCTCGGTCTGCGAGGTCACCGTCCCGGCCGTCAAAGCCGTGGCCGGGTAAAAATTGCGCCGCTGCGTGCGAAAGGTCATGCGCTACCCGAGTGTGACGACGTCGTAAGAAATGGTGACGATGGCGCTAGCGCCGGTACCCGCCGCGAAGGCCGCCGTCTGGTTCGAGATGTAGATGCCCGACGCGGTCGTGCCGTCCGTCGGAACCGTGAGGCCGTTGGCCGCGCTGGCCGGGCCGAGCAGCGTGAGTGTAGTTCCCGTCCCCGCCTTGACCACGGCCGCAGGGACCGATCCCGCGTGCGTGGCCGCGCCTGCGCCATTGGCTGTGACGCCGTACTGGAACACCACGATGCCGCCGCCCGTAAAGGCCGCCGCGGTGGTGACCATTTCAAAGAGGATCTGACCGACGGCCAGGCCCGCTCCGCTCGCCGGCGCGGCGAGAATGAGAACCGGCGCCGCGTACATCGCGATCAGTTGCGCCGCGGTCAATGCCACGCGCGTAACGCGCTGGCTGGTGAGGATCGCGCCCGAAAGCAGCAGACCTCCCGCGTTATCCACGGCCGACAGAACCACGCCGCCCGTCGGCACGCCCGCCACGGCGCCGTAAGGCGCGGGCTGGCAGAATTCAAGCAGGTTGTAGCCGTAGCCCACCGGCGTGCGGATCGACATTGCCGCCTGGTACCCGCTGTCGCCGACCTGCTGGTCGGCGGCCTTGGGGTTCGCGCCGCGCGTCTCGACGACCAACGGCCCCCTGTACTTGGTGGGGGCCGAGAACTTGGGATTTGGCATGTTCGCTCCTTAGCTCGAAGGCACGCCGTACACGCCCCAAAAGGCGTTATACGAAACCGCAAACCGCTGCCAGGCGGCCGTCTTCAGCGTCCGCGTATCGAAGTCCACATCGTGGATCGTGTTGAGCGCTTCCTGCTCGTAGAAGCGCAGTTCGGTGAGGGCGACATCGCTCTCGATGAACCAGGCGTTCATGTCGGTCAGGTAATCCCAAACCGACCACGAGTCGAAGCTCGGCAGGCCGCTCCGCTTGCGGAACGGGTTGATGGCCCGGTTGGCGGTGTCGGGGGCGTCCGTGCCGCCCAACATAGTAGCGCCCACAAATTCCAGGCCGCTCGGGAAGATGGCCTGCTTGGGAGGAACGCGCTTTTTCTTGCCCGTGTGGTCGACCGTCTGGCGCATGTCCGTCAGGGCCAGGCCGATGGACGTCATGTCCGGGTCGCTCGCGTAGCTCAGCCGGTTGGTCTGCGTTCCGCCGCCCGCTCCCACCAGCGGGTGAGCTGTGTTGAACAGCGAGACGCCGTCCGGGCCGGTATCCGTGAAGCCGCCGTTGAACACCGCCGCGGCCGTCACTTCGCGCGTTTCCAGTCCGCTCTCGCCCAACTCGGAGGCGAATTTGTTCACCACGCCGTGCCGGTCATCGTCGCGCGCCAGGCGCGAAACCTTGAACCCCAGGCCGTATTGCACGGTCAGGTAGGTCTTGCGAAATGCCGGATACGGCTGGCTGTATGGCACCGCCAACGCTTCGGGCACGACCACCATCTGACCGAAGCCGGTCATTTCCGTGGTCTGCTCGATGCCGCGATTGGTCGAGCGCATCCGGAAGTAATTCGGGAACTGCGGCGGCCACCGTTTGTACCGGTCCTGCACAATCTCGTCGATCGCCGGCAGCATGCTCTCCAGATACAAATCCGGAATACTCTGTCTGATAACCATTGCCCCTCCAACCCCCTCAAAAAATGCGGCCGCCGGCTCTCAATGCCGGCGGACGCCGATTCCTACGTGCCCGCCGAACCCTGCGCCTTGGCGCTCTTCAGCAGCATGACTTCGAAAATCGCGTACGCGCCCTCGGCGTTGCCGACCTTCTGAAACAGCCGCAAAAGCCGGATGTCGCAGCCGCTAATCCCGGTCCCGACGGAAGCTCCCGTGAAGCCCATCGTGCTCTTCAGAGTTGTGGCGTTGCCCGCGCCCGTGGTGAACGGCGCGTCCTTGCCCGCATCCGCGGCATTGGTCAGCGACGTGTTATCGCTCGACTGACCGATGTAGACGGTGTCGGGCGTGTCGAACACCCAGTGAAAGCTGATGGTCGCCGGCGCGCCGTAGTTCAGGTTCGAGCCGAGCCACAGCGTAGTGCCGGGCGTCCCGTTCTGCAAGCTCGTGCAGCCTTGCACGTTGATGCCGGAATCGTGCGCCGGCGCGGAAACGGCCGCTTTCGAAACGATGTCGCCGCAGAAAAGCGCCTGCGTATGCGCCGCCACCTTGCAGTACATCTGCGGCGCCAGCGGACCCCCGGCGTCGCGCCCGATGGGCAGAAAACCGAACAGTTGATTTACGTTGGCCACGTGCGCCCCCTGCAAGCTTATTCGCCAGTTTCACGGCGATGCGCTAGCGGAGGCTGGCTCATGAAAAGCTCCCCCATGGAAGAGCTGCCCGCGGCGAAATCCTTACCATGGGAGAGCTGCTCTCTGCGGAGCTTGAAGATGATGGACTGCCCGTGTGGTATTTCGGCACGGGCGCGTTCTCGGGGCGGGCTACTCTTTCGTCCCGATCTCCACGCCCATGGCCCGCGTCTGCCCCAGGTAGCGGTCCGGATCGTCGCCGCCCACGCCGGCGCGCGCGGTGACCCTCTCTCCCGCCCTGAGCGGTGAGATGCCGGCCACGTCGATGCCTTCCGCGCTGGCGCTGCGCAGAGCGTCTTCCTGGCTCGCCTGATAGCCTTCCTCGATCCCATCGAGTTTCTCGCGCGCCAGTTCGCGCTGCCGGTCGCGGCGCTTCAACACCTGGGTGCGCGATATCTCCGCGAGCATCAGCGTGCCCGCCTTCACAACATCGCCGTTTTCCTTCACCGGCGTATAGCCGCGCCAGCCCATTCGGTCCACGCACAACTGGGTGAAGAAGCGGTACTCCATCCCTGGGCGTTCGTGGCGCCGTACGGTCTCCGCCAGCACCGCCGACCCCATCACTTCCGGATCCAGCGTGTCCGAGGCGTCGATCTCCACCGTGCGCATCGGGATCTTAAGCACCCGCGCCTTAAACGAGTCGGCAATGGCTGGGGCCCCGAATTTGTCGATCGCCAGCGCCAAGGCCTTGCGCATACGCGGGTCGGGCTCGAAGGACGCTCCCTTGGCCATGATGCCCTCGGCGTACAAGTTAGCCAGGTCCTCGCGCCCGTAGCGCTCGATGGCCTCGCGGAATGCCGGCGAGTAATCGACCAGCGGGTCGGGGCCGTAGATGATCCTGCTGATGGTGGCCTGCTCGCCGTAGCCAAACGCCCTCTTGTCGAATTCGTCGATGAACTCGGCCGCCGTGGCCGGTTCCTTCGGTTGGGGCAGATCCAGGCCGAGATCCGGCAGCACAGTGCGCGCCGCTTCGATCCGCGCCTTGCGGTCGGCCAGCACCTTCCGGTTGTAGGCTCCCGCGGGGTCCGCAATCGCCGGCTTCTTGATGATTTTCTGACTCATGAGCTACCTTCTTCCCCGGTCCAGTTTCAACCCCACGTTAACCCCCGCCTTAGCCCGCGCCACGTAGCGCGACTCGGCGCCCAACACAGTCTTGCCGTCCACCACGCTGTCCTTGATCGGAATATCGAGGGCGTCGGCCAGATTGCGGATCGCCGCATTGTCGTTCTCGGTCAGCGCGTCGTCTTCGGGACTGGGCTCCTGCATACGCGAGCCGCGCTCGCCCCCTCCCGCGGCAGCTCGCGCCGCGCGATCGGCGGCTTTCGCCGCGGCCGCCTCGGCGATCTTCTGGGCGGGAGTCTTGAGTTTGCCCGATTGCAGACCCTGTAATTCTGCCTGCTCCGCGGCCAGGCGCGAAGCCAGCCCCTCGGGCACGCCGCGCTTTTTCAACTCGCCGTAATTCACCGCGGTGGCCTTGAAGAAGTCCGAGGTGGCGTCCGCCAGATCGGGGTAATCTTTGAGCAGCTTCTGCTCGGATTGCACCTGCGAGACGCGGCTCTCGATCATGTGCTCGGCCTGCTCGGTGCTCATGAAGCCTTTGGTCTTGAGCAGCTTCAGCAAGCCCTTCTCACCGCCGGTGGTGAGCAGTTCGAGCATATCTGTCTCGGCCTCGGGCTCGGCCGCCTTCGCGGGCGCTGCCGGCGCGGCCGTCTTGGCCTTGTCGAACCAGAAGCGGGCATTGTTCTGATGCTCCGTAACGGAGCCTTTGAGCGCCGTGTTCTCGGCTTCGAGCGCGGCCAGTCTGGCGGCCGGATCCGGAGCCGCGACGACAGGGGCGGCCGGCGCGGCCGCGGGTACTTGTGGACTCATAGATGTAAAACCTCGCTTCCAAATTTGGTTCCCTTATAGAGATCGGGGGTCTTCGGCAGGAATGCTTGCGCACAGGGTGCGCAGAGCATCTGATAGATGCCGTCCTTCGCCACCACGAAAACCCGGATGGCCAGCTCGGCGTCGGGCGATTCGGCCTGCATGGTTTCCCATGTCCGGCCGCATTCCTGACACCCCTTAGGCGTCGCCCCACCCAGGAAATCGAGCGCGTGAAAGTGCCACGCCAGGCAGTCGTCGCAAATGTGTTGCCCCGACGTCATGCGGTGGACGCGGAACGGCGCGCGCTGCCTCGAGCAGTAGTTGCAGGCGACGGCGATGACGACGCCGCTCATTATGCCTGGTCGGAACAGGGCGGAGCGTCGGGGGGCGGCGCGTCCGGAGAAACAGGCATTGCCGCCGGAGAGAGCGGCAACAGCTTCGGGACCGTCGTGCACCAGGAGCTTCCGGCTATCCCTGGCGTCCAGATGGTTGGGCCAAGGTCGCTGTCATAGCGGGTGGCCAGCGCCAGCATAGTGGCGGTGCAGGGTTCCGAGGAGGCCTTCGCAGCGATTAGTACGCCAACCACTTCGGGTCCGCCGGGATAATCGGAGCGCTGGTAAACCAGGTCTCCGAGCTTCGCTTCTTGTCCGTTTGCGTAATGCATACCGGGGTCTTCGACAGTTATCGCTTGCCCGCTCGCATCTCGCCGAGCATCTGCGCCGGCAACCCCAGCGCGGCCGTGAGCGCCGCCGCCGCCCCTTGCGCCCGCCGCAGCTCTACCAGGTCGGTTTCTCGCAAGCACCGGGAGGCCGCGCGATCGCGCTCGGCGGTCACACGCGTCCACAATTTGCCGAACTCCGCGCTGGCCAGCATCTTGTCGAACAGGTCCGCCGCCACCGCGTCGGAACGGACGGGGCGAGGGTTATTCACTTTTATTCACCTACGATTCCCCGTGCAGGTCCTCCGCGTGTCCGCTGTAGATCGCCGGCCCCGTGGCCGCGGGGTTCCCCGCCGGCTCCTGGGGCGCATTGCCAAACAGGCCGTTCGGAAACGCAAGCGGTTTCCCGGCGCCTGCAAGAGCTTGGGCTGCTTGCACCGCCTGCTCGACAACGGCCTGCTGGAGCCTCTTCTGCTGCAACTGCTGGATGTGCTCGTGGTAGTGGAGCGCCATCTTCTTGACCGAGTCGGGGTCGCCCGTCGCGCCGCCTGGCGCCGCTTCGGCCGCCTTCAGGTCGCGCATGTGCCGGATCATGTGCAGCAGATCGTTATCCTGCGGATTGACGTGGATGTCTTCGCCGTGCAGCAGCTCCACCCATTCGGTCTTCGGATCCACCGAAGCGTCGGGCTTCGGCGGCTTCGGAACCATGTCCCCAAAATTGGGATCCCCCAGCGCCTCGTGCGCCTGGTTGGTGACTTCCCACAGCGCCGGCGCGTTCTGCACAATCAGCGGGTTCTGCAAATCGAGCTGGTAGCGCGCCAAGGCCTGCTGCTTCTTAGCCTCGCGCGAATACACACTGTTGGCGAACTGCAGCCGGAAATCGTAGCGCCCGTCCCGATCGTCCATGGTCAACATCGAGCCGCCGTCGTTCACCGGGAACAGGCCCGCCGCGTCCTCCTCGGTGACCCGGAAAAAGGTCTGCTCGGGCGAGAACATATATTCCAGGTCCCAGAAGTGCGCCAGTACGCCCGCCATGTCCTCTCTCAGCACCTTGGTGTCGAGCGAGATCCGGACGTTGCCCTCTTCGAGCAGCGAAACGGTTTGCCCGACCGTGCGCGGCGCGTTCGGCCGGTCGCTCTGCCTGCCCATCTGCAAATCGCCCTGGCCGGTGAGTTTCTCGCCGTAGGCCAGCACGCACTGCTCTTTCCACTGCGCGATCTCCATGTTCGCGCTGATCTTGATCTGCACGACGTCCGTCTGCGGGTTATCCAGCGGAATGAAAAGCCCTGGCTCGACCTTGAACGTGTCGGGATTGGCGCCCGACGCCGGCCGGTACCCAAACATCGGCGTCATCGCCAACTGCCCCGCTTCGGTCGCCTGGTTATGGTTGACGCGCAGTTCGTCTTCGAGATCGATGAGCAGCTCGGCCATGCCCGCCGACCAATAGCGCCCGTCTTTGAACATCGATGCTTCGACGAACGGTCGCCGGTGCTTCTTCGTGGGATACAGCTCGCGCAGGTCCTGGATGCCGATACACAGGTTCAGGTCCAGGATATAGCGCACCACGAACTCGCCGTGCGTCATCTCGCGGCGCTTAGTGTCCCACTCGCTCGCGTCGGACATGCCGCCGCGCGGGCCTTTCCGCAGCGGCCGCCACTGCCCGTACCATTCGAGCACCATCACGGACTCGCCCGAGGAGAGTGGCCGTTGGTATTGCAGCCCCTCCATCTCGTCTTTTTCGAGCTTGATTTCCTCGCCTTCCCAGGCGCGCTGCATGCCGCGCTGCGCCAGCGCGAGGATCTGATCCCAGTTCTTGGTGATGCCCTGATACCGCCCGTCCTCTTCGCCCTTGAGTAGCTTGTCGGGCGTCGTACGATACCGCCGGATCACGAAGCTGAACTCATGGAGGCTCTTGACCTCCTCCACGGGCACGATCCAATCGTCCGGCCAGAGCGGTTCGAACTCCGGCCCTTCGTAATCGACGACCTCCTCGGGCTGATAGTCGCGTTGAGGGTTCAAAACCTCGAACGTGTCGCGCTTCCACGGCGCGTAGGCGATCGAGCGGCCGAACAGTAGCTTGCGCAAAACGAACTCGCAAAAGCGGCTGGTCAGCTTCATGGAGTTGAACACCCGCCAGCTCATGTATTTGCCGATTTTCTTATCGCGCTTATAGTCGGAAGCGCCGACCGGCACGGCCACAATCTCGGCGTCGTCGCCAAAAAGCGCGTCCATTTCCTTGGCCCATTTGGTCAGAATGTTCCACTTGATGTAGGGAACGGGGAGGTTCGACGCGCCCTCTTCGCCCACAGCGGGAGTGTCCACGCTGCCGAGCCACCTGCGGAAGTAGATCGCCCAGCGCGCGATGCGGCGGTTATGATCCGACAGCGCCGCGCGGTAGTCCTGCAGCACCCGGTTGCCGATGCGCGACAGTTCCGCCTGCGGCCACTTCAACTGAAAGTCGCGCTGCGTCTTCGGTTTCGGCGCGTCGGCCTGGTCGGTCGCGGGGGGCGGGGCCGGCGGTGAGGCCGGCAAAGGCGTGTTGGGAGCCACACCAGTTTATTCGCCGGGGCAGCTACGCTATCTCTTTCGGGCGTTCCGCGATTTTCGCCGGTGGGGCGAGCGGGTTGAACTTGCCCAGCGTCTCCTCCACGGCTCGCTTTGCTGAGTCGGCGTCCATGAAATCGTAGCCTTCGCTGGGGTCGAGAATTTCTTTTGGGACGGCGCAGTAGTAAAAAGCCCGGTACCAGTACTCATCGGCAGTCACCGGGCACTGGATGCGGGCCAGCACGCGCCCGCTGCCGTGAACCGCGACGAGAGTGTCGAATTTATCGCCCTCCCGGTCTCGGCCTGCCCGACGCTGCCAGTCCACCTCAGCGGGATTCATCACGCCGCCCGCGCCCTCTGCGCCCGGATTGTGATCTCGTAGTGCTTCTCGGCGAACGGCGCCAGCAGGCTGCCGGTGACCGCGTACAGCCGCGCGCAGACGGCGCAGCCGTCGCGCCCCGGCTGGCACGTCTCACGATGTAACAGCAGGTCGTCGAGTTGCTCATGCAGGACCGCCGGCAGCGGCGCACTGTGAATCCTGGTCATCGGAGCCGAACACGCGCCCCCCTGGGGTCTACTTCGCCAGGCCGCTGTCCGTACTTCCGCACCTCGGGCCGCATCTGGTCGCTCTTCGGCCGCGGCCGCGGCATACGCAGAACCACGATCCACGCCAGGGCGAGCCCGATCACCAAGTCGTCGTGGCATCGTTTTTGCGCCCGTGCCTTTCCGTCCGGCCAATAAACGAACGTCAGCAGCTCCGCCTGGGTCTCCGGATCGCGCACGAAGATGGACTCTTCCCGGATCGCGTCGTCGAGCAAGGAAACAAGTAATGGCCGGCTGGCGCCGGTCGTCGACCAGCCCAGGCGCGTACCGCGGACGCGCGGGTCCTCCTCGATGTTGATGACGTCGTGATAGAGCAGGTCTTTCGGGTAGCCCGCGTCCATCACGGCTTCGAGCATGGCGATTCCGCCGCCCCCCGGGTTGCGCTCGCCGGCGCATTGCGCGTTGTTATAGAGGCGCAGGAACCTGGCAAGGTAGCGGCCCGACTCGCCCGGCATCTTGCGCGCCCTGGCCACCGCCACCTGCTCACCGGTATCCCGATCGAGCATCTGCGCCGTCCAGTAATCGGAGTCGGGCGACCCGCCTTCGTTGGCGTCGAGTCCCTGCGAACAGTCCGACCCGCACGCGTATACCTTGCCGCGCTCGGGGCGCCGGTACATCTTCACACAGCCGGCCTCGTTCGGCATCCAGACCATGCGCTCCTCGTCGCCCACCGCCCGCGCCTCGATTTCTCCCTGCATGGCCTCGCGCTGCACGGGCATCCGCATAATGTGGGGCACGCTGAAACGGTTTCTGCTTGACGCCGTGAAGGCTTCCTCCGGACTCGCCGGATGCTCGCGGCGCATCTTCTGCCGGTCGTTATTGCAGTCGTTCCGGAGCGTGTAGAGATACCAGCACATCTGCTCGGGACGGAGGCCCAGCCGCTCGTAGGTATCCCGGTCGTCGCGGCTCAGTCCGTTCATAAACTGCCCAACGGGCATGGGCAGGGGCATGCGGTTGCTGGGGTGATCCTGCCACGCCATGAAGAGGAACACCCAGTCCGAGCGGCCCGCCTGCGCCTCGGTACACATGGTATGAAACTCGTCGCCTACGGTGGCCGCCGTGCCCTCAATCACCACGCACGTGTGCGGCAGTTTCGGGACCGCGGACATCACCGCCGTGCGGATCTCGCCCGGACTGTTGTAGTAGGGGAACTCCGAAAAATGCACGTTGGTGAAACGATCCGAGCGGCCGTAAGTCGTGCTGCCGGCCGTGTGGCACATGATGGTCGAGTGGTTCCCGTAATCGAGGCGTTCGGAGAGCGGGGTGTCAAGCGGAAGCCCCCGCGAATCGACCAGTTGCGGCAACCGGATCGCGCCGGCGTAAGGCTTATATTGCTCGTGAAAGCGCCGGTACATCTTGAACAGTGTGCGCGTCGAGTCTTCCTGATGCCCGAGTACCAGCGTTCGAACTCCGCCGTCCGCGATGGTGTCGTGAAAGAACTCGGCCGCGGTGCCGGTGCTCGCCTGAATGCGGCGTGATTTCAGGTAGATGATGCGAACCGGGACTTCTTTCTCTCGCTGCAGCCGGATGGCTTCGGAAAGCTTGACCTGCCCCGGCCCGAGGACCATGGGCACCAGACCCAGCCGCTTGTCCTCCGCCTCGACCATCAGCGACTCGCGGCAGAACCGCGCGTGATCCTGGAAGCCCGAATAAATCTCCTCGGGATTCATTCAGTCACCAACTCCCCACCCTGTGCGGGTACATCATCGCGCTCGCCCAGGCCAGCTCCAGGAGGCGGATCCCGCGTGCGAACCGGGCCCGGCGGCTGCGCTGCTCGCGAACGCCGCGGTAGTCGTACCCCTGGCGCTGCAAGCGGGCCCGGTACTCGCGAACGTAGAGCGAATGCGGCTGCACGCTTGAGTATTCGCACGTTTGGACGTCTGGGGCCCGCCGCGCGCGCCACGCGCGAACCTGCTCAGCGTTTTGCGCGTGGACGCGCTCGACGTAGCTGAGCGCCGGACTCATGCAGCGGCCTGCCGGAAGTCGTCGCGTACGACGCGGAGGATGGCGTAGTCCGCCGGTGTGCCGCACCAGGTGGGATGGGAATCGTGACACAGGCTCAACTCGGCTCCAGGTTGGCCGAGGCACACGTAATACTCCTCTTTCCCCGGGAAGCGCCGTTCACCTGTGTCCTCGAACACCACGCGCAGCGCCTTGACCGCCGCGCTGGCCGCCGGCTCGCCTGGTGTGGCGTTCCACTCGGGCGCCGCGATGGCGGCCAGCGCCCCGCGCAGGCTGGCCTCGGGTCCCAAAGATAACACGCGTGTTATGTTTCGCGCGAGATGGATGTGCCGGTTCACATGCATCGGCGTCCATGAGAATTCCTTCTGGGCCCATCCCAGAAACTGGCCATGCGGGAGAATCTCCTTGGCGCGGACCAGGCGCTTCCCAATCTCGACCTTGAACTCGATGGCGGAAGTGGCGCGCGCGATCGCGCCGGCCTCCAGGATGTGAATCTCCTTTTCGAGAGTCTGGATTTCGCGCGCTGCGGGCGTCATGCTGCCAGCCTTTCTGCATCGGGGCGCAGCGCGGCCAGGCCCTCCCGCCGCAGCACGCCCACCTGAGCCACGCTGATGCCCATGCGTTGCGCCAGTTGAGTCGCGGAGAGTTCCTCAAAGTAGAGGCCAAAGATCACCTGCCGGCAGGCCGCGCGCAGCCCCCAGACGGAGGCCAGGATGCCCGCCTGCGCCTCTCGCAGTAGTTCGGCGGGTGTATCGGTAGGGGCTCTCCGGCCGGCCGGCGGGGCCGCGAACTGCTTGCGCTCCTCGTCGCGTTCCGGATCCGCGTCGATCGAAGCGTGCTGCATGTCCCGGTAAGCGGCGCGCCGGTAGCGGTCGATGATGGCGCCGTGGACGTGCTTATACGCGAAATGCGCAAACGGCCCATAGCTCGGATCGTAGCGCCGCGCCGCCTGAACCAAGCCCAGATAGGCGCACGACTCCATGTCGGAGAGTTCGATCTTGAGTGCGTAGCCGCCCTGACCGCTGCGCGTGTAGTCGCGCCACACTTTGCGTGCGATGTTGGCTGCCGCCGGCATGTGCTCAACCACCAGCGCATCGACGCCGGCCTGCCAGTTCGCGGCCCTCACCGCGGGGACCTTGCGGCCCGCCTTGAGCGAGTGCATGACCTCCGCCCAAAGCTCGGCAGTGATGCGGATCACGGGCATGTTACTCGGCCTCCTTGCGGGAACGGTATAAGATTACGAACTCTTCCCAGGTCACGAGCGATCGGTCGCCGCCCTCGGGAGCGGCGGCTTTGCCCTGGGCTAGCCCGACCAGGTCGGCGTATCTCTCGACCGCGCGTAGTTGTACGATGCGGTCGGCCTTGTCGGTCTTGCGCGCCAGCAGGCCGCGTTCAACGGCTGAGATGACTTTGCCGGCCAGCTTGGTCAGGCGCTGGCGGTGAGGCCGTAAAGCCTCCGAGATTAGGAACTGGGTCTCCGGCTCGGCCTCGACGCGCTGCACTTGACGCTTCGAGCACTGCGCCTCGCGCGCGATCGCCTTGAGCGGTTTGCCCGCGACCGCGCCCTTGGCGATCGTCCGCCGGCGCTTAGCCTGCTCGCTTTTGGTTGAGGTCGCCATCGGGGACACATACCCACATCAGTGTTTGCGGGTTTAGTCGCAGCGGCAAGTCGCAGAGGGGGCAGAGGCGCACCGGTTGCTGCGGCGGTTTTGCGCAGGTGCGCACTACGCACCATTCCGCATGCTCGCCGCGGCCGAACGCGCACGCCTCGCAGCAGCGCGCCGGGTCCGGCTTGTAGGGTCGGCTCATCAAATCGCTCATAGCTTGCCGCCTTTCAGATACCACATGATGATCTGGTTGCGCGAGTGGAAGCCCAAAATCTGGAGCGTCTTTGAAACATAGACCCTAACGGTGCCTTCGGACAGATCGAGAGCCTCCGCGATGTCGCGGTTCGTCTTGCCCTCGCTGACCAGCAGGCAGATCCCGCACAGCCGCGGCGAGAGCTCCTGCCGCCGTTCGCCCGGCTCACAGGGCGGCCGCCGATAGGGCTCGGCGGTGACCGCCCGCGGCTTGACGACGCGCGCGGCCCGGCGCGATGCAAGGTAGTCCGCGGCGCGCGAGGCCCAGGCGTCATTCAAACTGACTACGTTTAGCTTGACGACGCGCGCGGCCCGGCGCGACGCGAGGTAGTCGGCGGCGCGCGAGGCCCAGGCGTCGGCTAAGGTGACACCGTTCATTTCCGCGCCTCGCTCAGGTCCTCCGTGATCTCCCGCACTGCCACTCTACTGAAGAGTCCCCAAACCTCCGGCGGCGCCGGGAACACATGCATTTCCTTCTCGTGAGCAGCCACGTAAAAGGAAGCGAACGATCCGACCCCGACCCGCCTGCCCTGCCCGTCGAAGAATTTGACAAGGACAACCACAGTTGGCAGCGTAACAGCGCAATGGTTGTACCCCGTCATTCGAAATTGGGCCGCGCTCACCTTTGAGAGCTGCACATCGAAGCACTCCGAGGCGTGCGGTGGACTGGGCACGGCTAAGCCTAGGTCGGAGCTTTGTATGTAAGGGGGAGGCTCAGCCGCACGCAACGACGCGCGCTGATGATGTTGCGTCCAGAAGCTGCCCACAACGGCAGCGAGCGCCACTATCGCCATCGCCGCCAACGGCCAAACCCAAATCTTGTCGTTTTCGTCTTCCATTCATCGCTCCTTGCAGAGTGACCAGCCGCGCCAGGTCCCGTGCCAGCCCCAGCGGGCCGAGCGTTTGCAGCGCGGGCAGACGATGCGCGCGCGCCAGCCCTCCCACCGAAGCTCGACGACGAAACCCAGCCAGCGAACCGTCATCCTACGCCGCCTTCAGCAGCTCGGCCGCCAGCGGCGCCAGCGCCACGGGCAGCTCGGCCGCCAGCGGCGCGAGCGCCACGAGCTTGCGCGACCGGTACCCGCTCTGCTCTTTCACGATCCACGGCCTCGATATCGAGTCGGGCACGTTCTTGTCGATCAACCCGAGCGGGATGTCGAGGACCGCGACCAGGCCCTCGTACGTGAGCAGCTTGCGCAGGTACACGAAAGCTTTCCACTTCTCGGTGACCGTGCGCTCGTTGCGCCGCGGGCCGAGTTGCAGTTCCCAGTACGCGCCGCGGTAAACCACGGGCTCGTCCTTCGGCGACGCCTTGGCTGCGTCGTCGGCGCGTTCGGTCAAAACTTTGTATCGGGCGATGACGGGATCGNNAGCAAGTCGATCTGTCTTTGGAGCTCGCCCAGCTCGTCGGCGTCGGCCGCGCTGAACGCGACGGGCGCTTTGATTGCTGTGGGGGGCATGACCCCAGTTGTAACGCCAGGCTCGCGGGTAACTTATTAGAAAAAAAGCATTTCCGAGAGAAAACCCGGAAAGTGGAAACCCCGTCTAACAATGAGGATTATTCTTTGTCGAATTGCTAAAATAATGGCAATTATGATCTCGTTTGACCGGACCGAGCGTGAAATCGCGGCGCTGCTCTGGGAAGCGAAGGACCCCAAGGTAATCGCGGGGGCCCTCGAAATCGCCGTGTCCACGGCGTACCGCCGCATTGACGAGATGTGCGAGCGCGCCCAGGTAAACGGGCGCCACGAGCTGCTGCTCTACATACTCCAGAACCCGGAATGCCTGCTCCGCGGCGAGAAAACGCCGGCCGGCCTGCATGAGCAGCCGTGCGAGTGCGGGAGCCCTTATTGCCTCGGCGGCATCATGCTGCTGCGGCGTAAAATCGCGGCCTGAAAACGGGGCTGCCCAAATATTGGCGGGGGCATTAAGTAAGTAAATCCCCCAACATATTCCTTGACAGGCGCCCGTGAGAGGGTCTATCTTAATTGTGCATGCTGTCTCGTTCGGAAATCGCCCGGGCTGGCGGGATCGCACGGGCGAAAAAGCTCTCACGTAAGCGCATCCACAAGATCTGCGTAGACGCCGCTCGCGCCAGTTGGGCGGGCAAGACGGCTGAAGAGCGCTCCGCGCGTATCCTAGCGGTCTGGCGCGTCCGCAGGGAGCGCGCAGCCGCGTGACGTCACAGCCCCAACGCAGCGCAGGCGTTCGACCGCCAGAGGTCTCGCCGGCGGAAGTACCGCCGCAAGGTGCTCATGTCGCGGTGTCCGGTCTGCGACGCGATCAGCAGCTCACCAACGCCGCACTCGCCAGCCGTGGTAACGAAGCCCGCCCGCAGCGAGTGACCGCCATAGAGCGCCCGGTCGAGACCGATGCGCGCCACCGCGTCCTGCACGATCTGGCAGATGCGCTCCGGCTGCAGCGCGATCGCGGCCGCGCGTGCATGCCCATCGAGGCGGGTGAACAGCGGCCCCGGCGCGGCTCCTCTCCGGTCGAGCCAGGCCTGCAACGAACGCACCGGGCACGTGCCCTGATGTCGGCCGCGCGGCAGGCCGATCCATCGTCCCTTCCCCTCCTGATCCTGTTTCTCGCGCCGTACCTGGATCCGGATCCCCTCTGGGACGAACTCGGCGTCCTCGAGCTCGAGCGCCGTCAGGCTGGCGCTCCGGAGCGCGGAAGCGAAGCCGATCACCAGGATGGCGCGATCGCGCAGCGCGCGGGCCGATCCGTCGCGCCCCAGCTTAGCCGCCACACTGCGCAGCTCGTCGACACTCAACGCCCGCACCTGGTGCGGCAGTTCCGGACGCAGGCGGCGGGCCCCGGCGAACAGATCGCGCACCGCCGGCGTGACGGGCGATGCGAAGTCATGGGAGCGGTGCATCTGAGTGATCGACGCGACGCGCCGTGCGGCCGTCGAGATCTTATGCCCGCCCAACTGGTCGGTCGCGTAGAGCGAGACGGTGTCCGCGCTGGCCGGCAGAGAGTCCCGTCCGATCAGCTTGCACCACCCCGCGAACATGGCCCAGTCGTAGGAGTAGCCGCGCCGGGTGTTCGGAGTGAGAAGCGCCTGGCGATAGCCAGCGCGCGCCAGTTCGAGATGACGTACCAGCCCCGCGGCGGTACAATCGCTGTCAGCCATAGCCCTTCCAAAGTAAGGGTGTCGGTCAGAGCGCCGCGCGTGCGACTAACATGCGCGGCGCTCGATCAAACCTGTAGATTTCGACTTACTTCCCAGCGCTCATCCTACCGCGTATTGTCCGGGGCGGAAGTACCACCGGTACCGTGCAAACTCGGATTGTACCGCGACCGCGCTTCCTGGTACTGTGTAGGATTGAAAATCCGATCCCGGAAATTCGACGGCCATTGCGCCAAACACAAACGCTACAACCCGGCCACCGACGGAGTGGGCGGCATTCGAGGCGGCTGCCCGCGTTGCGGCCTGCTCTTCGAGATCTGGGAAAGCTCCCTCAAGCTGAACCGCCTGATCCGGAAGTTCGATCCCAACTATGACGATCTACAGCGTCCGGAGGAGCCGGTGCCGGCCGTCGATCCCCGCCAGATGAGATTGATCGATTGACGGTCAGGCCCGGTAGACCTTCCAGAACACGTCGCGGAAGCGGGCCATTTCGGGGTCGGTTCCGATGGTCACGCGCAGCAGGTTGTCGAGCGGCGGAAACGGGCGGCCGGGCGCCACGCCCATGCGCGGCATGGCGTCGGTGAATTCGCGGGCGTTGCGGCCGACGTCGATCATCATAAAGTTCGCGTGCGGCTCGATGAACTTCAGGTTGCGCTCGCCGAGCCACGCGCAAAGCTCGCCGCGGGTGCGCGACAGGGACGCGCGGCGTTCCGCGAGAATGGTTTGGCGGTTGGCAAGGGCGGCCACCACCGCGCGGGCGCTCACAATCGAGATAACGCCCATGCGCAAGGGGCTCAGGCGCCGGATGATATCGGGCCTGGCGGCAGCGAAACCCACGCGCAGTCCGGCCATGCCATAGATCTTGGAGAAGGTCCGCGTGACGATGACGTTCTTGCCTTGTTGCACGCAGGGCAGAGCGCTTTCGAGCTCGGGGGTCTCGCCGAACTGGATGTAGGCCTCGTCCACCACGAGGGTGGACTTT
>PLGA01000484.1 GCA_003139735.1 Bryobacterales bacterium
TTCGATACGGTAACGACGGAGACGCCGAGGTCGCGCGCGATGTCCTTCATTCGGACCGGCATGGTTCAGTCAACCTCCCACGGGCGGCTCATTTGTTGGGCGATACCTTGACGAACGCGGAGGCGTGGGCGGCTAACTGGAAGGTCCGGCTGGCGGGCGAGGCGCCAAGGTCCTTCCCGGCCCACAGGTCGCGGACCTGGCAGGCGGGCGGAAGGCCCAAATCCGCCCAGTCGACGTGAACGGCCTCGTCCGCATCGCCGATGTTGAAGACGGCGAGGTACTTGGCGGGCGAGCCGGTCATCTCCGCGACCCACGCCACCTGATTGCCATGGGTGAAGAGTTCCTTGCTGGCGGCGGCCTTCTGGTCGACGGCGAGCACCTCGGCGTTGGCGATGAGGCTGAGCGTGAACGGGTCGTTATCGGGGAGGTTGCCGCCGAACATGAGCGGGGAGCGGGCGANNGGACCAGAGCGTGATCAAAGTGCGCTGCTCATCGTGGGTCAGCAGGGACATGCGCGGGTCGCCCCTTTCGGCGCGAATCCCGATGCGGCCGAGCGGCAGCATATCGCCGTCCGGCCAAGAGCCTGGCTTGACGTATGGGTTCCATTTGGTGAAGTTGGGGAATTGGCGTTTGAGATCGGCCCAGCGGTCCCAGAAATCGCCAGAGATGCGCCACATCTGGGCATGCTGGGCGATGAAGGCGGCCTGGTTCACGGCGCTAGTGCCCGGGGAGAGGCTGAGAACGATGGGGCGGCCGGATTTCGCGATAGAGCGGCTCAGGGCCTCGATTTCAGAGCTGTGGTCGCCGTTGGGGCCGAAGCCGAACATGTCGTCGGCTTTGATGAAATCCACGCCCCAGGAGGCGTAGAGCTGCACGATGGCGTCGTAGTACGCCTGTCCGTCGCCCAGGCTCGTATCGACGCCGTACATATCCGTGTTCCAAGGGCAGATGGCTTTGCGGTTGGCAACGTCGGCGGCCTTGCGATCGCTGCCGAAGATGGGCAGATTGGCGTCCACGGCGCGCCTCGGAATGCCGCGCAGGATGTGTATGCCGAACTTGAGACCCAAGTGGTGAACGTAGGCGGCCAGGGGCTGGAAGCCGCGGCCATCCGAGGCCGACGGAAAGCGATTCGGCGCGGGCATCAAGCGGCCGTAGGCATCCATGACCAGTTGCGCGTTGGGACGGTAGCCGTGGGTCTGAGGATTGGGCTCGGACCATTGGATATCGACGACGATGTACTGCCAGCCGAATTTGGCGAGATGCTTCGCCATGTAATCGGCGTTGGCTTTCACTTCGGCCTCCGTGACGCTGGTGCCGAAGGAGTCCCAACTGTTCCAGCCCATGGGCGGCGTGCGGGCCAGTTTGGGCTGCGGCCAGAGAGAGCACGGCAGCACGGTTAGTAGCAGGGCGGCGGTCAAGCAGAATCGGTTTCGGTGGGTCATGGTTTTCTATTGCGCCTTCAGCTTTAAGATGGTCAGCGAGTGTTTGGGGAACGTATAGGTGAAGCCGTCGTTCTCCAGGTTCAGCGCGACGGCGCGGGTGGCGGGCCGCACCTTCTCGGCTCCGAAATCGTTGACGGCTTTGAGGTCGGGGTTGTTCAGTTCCCAAACGGCCGCGGGGGAGCCGATCTGGCCGGCGATGGCGTCGACGCGGGTAACGATATCGGACTTCTCGCTGCGGTTCAGGACGTTGAGGTAAATGGCGCGATCGGCGGGCGAGTAAGTGCCAGAGACATCCAGGTAACCGAGCGGCGGCCGGCTACCGATACGGTAAGTGGGGCTGGTGGTCTGTAAGTCAAGTGACAGGTTGCCGCGCTGTTTGCCGTACTCGACCAGCGGCCAGTAGATGGTTTGGAGATACAGCGCCTGTTTATTGGTGAAGATGGGCGCAATTACGTTGACCAGTTGCGCCAGGTTGGCCATCTTGACGACGTCGGCATGGCGCATGAAGGCGTTGAGGAACATGCCGGCGGCCAGGGCATCCTCGAAGTTGTAGTGCTCTTCGAGGCCCGACTTCCCGATGTCGAATTCAGAGTCGCCGGGGTGGATGGTGCGATACCAGGTGTTCCACTCGTCGAAGGCGATGTAGATGGGCCGCGGTTTGGCCTGGCCGTTTTGCGCGGCCTTGATCTGACCTTCGACCACCTGGATGCGGTCTTCGATATCGAGTGCATTGGAGCCGAGGAAGTTCTCGAAATTGTTCTCGCGGTTGCCGATGTAGGTGTGGAGCGAGATGTAATCGATCTGGTCCTTGAGGCGGTCGAGGACGGCGCGATTCCAGCCGATCCAATCGGCGTCGGCCCCGAAATTAGAGGAACCGCTGGCGATCAATTCGATGGAGGCGTCCTGGCGGCGCATGGCCTTGGCGGCCTCCAGGGCGAACTTCGCATAGTCTTCGGCGTTCTTGTGGCCAAGCTGCCAGGGGCCATCGATCTCATTGCCGAGCCCCCAAATCTTGACGTTCCAGGGCTGCTCGCGGCCGTTCTTACGGCGCTGGTTGGCCCAGTAAGTGGGGCGCGTCTCATTGGCGTACTCGACCCACTGGCGGGCATCGTCCACGCTGCCGAGTCCGGCGTTGATGCAGAGGTAAGGCTCGGCGCCGATGCGCTCGCAATAGCGCAGGAACTCATCGGTACCGAAGCGATTGGTTTCGAGCGCGCCCCAGGCCAGGTCGGGACGCGCGGGGCGCTGGTCGCGCGGGCCGACGCCGTCCTTCCAGTTGTAGCCCGAGGCGAAATTGCCGCCGGGCCAGCGAAGGACGGAGACGCCCAACGGCTTCACGGCTTCGAGAACGTCCTTGCGGAATCCGTCGGAATCGGAAAGAGGGCTGCCCTCCTCGAAGATTCCGCCGTAGATGCAGCGGCCCAGGTGCTCCGCGAAGTTGCCGAAAAGGCGCGGGCTGACCTCGCCGATCACGCGATTCGTATCGATCCTGATGCGGGCTTGGGGCTGCTGGGCCGGAACGGCAGAAGTCAGGAGAAGAGCCGCGAAGATACCGGGCAGAGTGTTTCGCACTAACATGATGTTACTTTTCCAATTCGCGCTGGTTGCCGAGATCGATGGTAACGGGCTGGTTGGGATTGGTGTACATCAGTTTGCCGTCGATTACCTTGAGTTCCACGACGTTGATGGCCGATCCGCCGCGCGCGCCACGGCCCGGTTGCGCCGCAGCGGCGGGCTCGGCAGGTTGCGCGGTGGGGATGACTGCCCAATTGATGTTGGCGCTTCGGCCGTTTTGGCCGCCGAAGTAGAACCACCAGGCGCGGTCCCCATTGATCACGACGTCGCCGTGGTTGCCGATGAGGACGCCCTCCTGCGGCTTCCAATGCGTGCAATCGTCGGAGGACCAGACGCCTTGGCCGGACCAGGTGTCGGCAATCAGCCAATACTTGCCTTGCCAGTGAATGCATTTGGGGCCTTCGCCAGTGCGGTCGGTGACGGCGTTGCCCTTGGGTTCCCACTTATAGAGGTCGGGGCTGTCGGCGTAGGAAAGGCTCAGGGGCTTTTCCTCGTCCTTATAGAACATGCGCCAGTTGCCATCCGGCAGTTGGATGACGCAGGCATCGATGACTTTGCCCGATTTCAGATCGACCTTGCCGACGGTGTCCCACTTGATACCGTCCTTACTGGTCAGGTGGACGATTTCGCGCGGGTGGTTCCAGTCGCTGAAGATGCCCGGGACATAGGCGAGATACATGTGGTACATGTCCTTGACCCAGATGACTTCCGGGGCCCAGTAAGTGTAGTCGGTAGGGTGCTGGTCCTGACCGTAGGTGATGTCGGCGACGCCGAGGTACTTCCAGGTGGCGCCGTTGTCCTCGGAGGCAGCCATGCCGATTTTTGTGCCGTGAATCAACGCGATGCCGCCGCCGCGGCGCTGGGTATAGTACATGAACCAGCGCCTGGTTTCGGCATTGTAAGTGAAGACCGGATCGGTGGGGTCATCGAAGACCGGGTCGCGAAAGAGCGGACGCGCGGCGAGTTTGCCGAGCGAAACCGCGGGCGCGGCGGCGGGGGCCTGGGCCGTCTGGGCCTGCAGCGTTAGGGGAAGAGCAGCCATCGACAAAAGACCCAGCAGGGCCAACGGAAGGCGGCGATACTTCATTAAGCGAACCTCGCTTTCAAAACGTGATTTCTGGCTTACCGGAAGAGCAGCGGTGCAAACTCGTTCAAATCTCTGCGCCAAGTCAGCCACTCATGCGCAGTGCCCAGTGACTCGTAGTAGGCTACCTTGATTCCTGCCTTTTGCAGGGCGTCGCGGAAGGAGACCACGCCGGCGCCAATGCCATTGAGTTCGGCGCTTCCGGCGCCTACCCACACCAGTTTAACCCTCTTATTGAACGCCGCGGCGTCGTTAAACACGCCGTTGTAGGCCGTCTTGACATCGAAGGACGCCGTGCCCCGGCCCATGCCGCCGCCGGCTCCGCTGAATCCGCCGATGTAGGCGAACTTGTCGAGGTGATTGAGGGTGATCTGAAAGGTCTGCGCGCCGCCCATGGACAGGCCGGCCATGGCGCGGTGTTCGCGATCGGGGAGAGTGCGGAAGGTGGCATCGACCATGGGGATCAGTTCGCCGATCACCACATCTTCGAATATGGAAGGCGCGCCGCCCCGGCCGCCACCGCCAGGCGCGCCTCGGCCGGCCGGCGCGACTCCAGGAGCGGCGGGCGGAGGCGCAACCGGCGGCGCAGGGGCGGGCGCACCGGCCTTGGTGGCGTAGCCCCGGTCCATCACGACGATCATCGGCTTGGCTTTCCCGGCTGCGATCAGGTTGTCCAGAATGAAGTTCACATGCCCCTGGATGGACCAACCCGTCTCATCTTCTCCCGAACCGTGTTGCAGGTAGAGGACCGGATAGCGCGTGCGGACGTTCGTGTCGTAACCGGGCGGGGTGTAGACGAAGCACCGGCGCCAGGCTTCGGTGAGCTTCGAATAGTACCAATGCGAGCGCACGTCGCCATGAGGGACGTCCTTGGGCAGATAGTAGTCCACTCCCTTTTCCGGCACTTCGATGCCGCTGGAATCTTTGCTCACGCCGTAGAAGGCGTGGCTGGCGGGGTCGTTCACCTGAACGCCATCGACGAAGAAGTAATAGTAGTGAAAGCCGGGAACCAACGGCGGGGTGGTTCCGGTCCACGTTCCATCCGCGCCCTTTTCCAGGTCGTAGTGTTTTTGATCGGCGCCGACCTGCACCTGGACGGTCTTGGCGTCGGGCGCGCGAAGGCGGAAGGTCGCCCGCAAGTCGGAGGAGATGCGGGGATACTGAGCGCCCATGACGTTGGACGAGGGGGGTTGGGAATCGTCTACGGCCTGCGCGCAGCAGAAACCGGCCGAGAGAATGGATAGAGTCAGAAGCAGTCGCATGAGTTCTCCTTGCCGCAACGATCGTCAGTTGCCTTTTTGCGCGGCGGGTTTGGGAGGAGTCGCCATATCGCGATCGAAAGCTACGCCGTCGAAGGGAACAACGATGACCTTACTGCCGTGATTGTCGTTGGGCAGCTCCTGGGCTTTGGGCACATCAAGGACAGCGAAGGTAAAGGCAGTGACATGGCCATTTTCCATGTACACGCCGGGACGCTCGATGTTATTCCAATGGTTCACGGTTCCGTCGGTATAACGGAGGTAGTCGGTAGTCGGATCGTAGGCCAGTCCACGATTGGTCCAGTTGGTAATGCCATCGACCGATGTCAGCAGGAATGCCTTGCGATCGCTCCAGCAATTTACCACGATGTGATACAGACCCCCGCTATACCAGATGACGGGATCTTCCAGGTTACGCGTCGGGAGGTCGGGGATGCCAGGATAAATACTGTGCCCCTGAAGCTTGTAAGGGCCGAGGATGCCGTCGGCGCTAATCATAATCACGCCAGAGCGCGCCACGATTTCATAGCGGCCGTCCGGGCGAATCATCATGGCCACATTCGACATTCTGCCGTCCCGGGCGTCGAACCCATTGGCGTCCACCTGAATGGAGCCGAGTTGCTTCCAGGGCCCATCGAGCGAATTGGAAACAAATACGTCACCCGGTCTGGTCTCACTGACGACCACGGCATAACTGCCGTCCGGAAGAGTCAGGGCAGTGACATTGTGCCCTTTGCCGCCCTGATTATCGGGCCAGCAAAGACCCTTGTCTATGTAAGGCCCGGTGAGGTTGTCACTGACGGCGTGCACGGCGGCCGAGCCGCCCCACCCATTATGGCCGCGGGCTTGATCCCAGCGGCTGGCAAACATATGATACTTGCCATCCGTCCCCTTGATGATCTTGCCGTCCCAATAACACCATTGTTTGATGGTGGTGTCTTCGAGACCGTTTTGCGGGTCGCGCGGAAGAACATTGGGCGCGCCCCACGCGTCTTTCGAAAGTTGACCATGAATCGGCATGGGCAGAAAGTAATCGATCAAGGTCTTGTCGGCGGCAGGCGACGAGGCGGCTAGCGCCGAGACGGCCGCGAATAGCTTTATCAACGTTTTCAGAGAACTCATTGGCGTACTCATTTGGTCAAAACCTCCCTATTTGCAGTG
This sequence comes from Bryobacterales bacterium, assembly GCA_003139735.1. Lineage (GTDB taxonomy): Bacteria > Acidobacteriota > Terriglobia > Bryobacterales > Bryobacteraceae > BOG-224. Next base: position 6,522 of record PLGA01000484.1, read on the forward strand.
TCGCCGCCTCAGAAACCGCGTCCAGAGGCACTGGAAACCCTTAACATCACGACGCCGTGGCGCGGCACGGTGGCGGTGAACGCGTCACCGGTGGTAGGAACGGCTTCATGCTTCCACAGGTCCTGGGCCTGCAATCTGCGGAAGCCATAGAGGCCGGTGTCGAATTTCAGGGCGTCCCAGCGGAAGCCGATCTCGGCAGGGGAATCTCCCCGGTTGAAAAGGCCGACCGCGAAGGCATTGCCGCTGAGCGGACGTACCAGCACCTCGGATTTTCCTTCCTGGGAGAGGCGCTGGACCGGTTTGAAAACCCGGTCCTGATCGATGGCGATCACGTCGGGATTCATGAGGATGGATTTGGTCTCGCCGGTCATGGTGCGCAGGTCGTTGCCGGCCATCAACGGCGCGGCCAAGAGGCACCAGAGGCTCATGTGCGTGCGGTACTCGTCGGCGCTCATGCCGCCGTTGCCGACTTCGAGCATATCCGGGTCGTTCCAGTGCCCGGTCCGGTTATAGGAGGCGATATCGATGTTGGCGAAGCCGATGCGCTCCATGGAATCCCAGCGATCGCCGATGTCGAAGGTAGTGCGCCAGAGGTTGCCGCCGGTCTTGGCGCCCCACTTCCAGACGTCGTGGGAGCCGTACTGGCAGAGACTGTAGACGATGGGGCGTCCGGTCTTCAGGAGGGCTTCGCCCATTTTCTGATAGGCGCCCTGGTTATCCTCGGCGGTGTTGGAATAGACGCCGCCGGCGCTGCACCAGTCGTACTTCAGGTAATCGTAGCCCCACTCGGCGAAGGTGAGGGCATCGTCCTCTTCGTGGGCGAAGCTGCCCTGGTATCCGCCTCCCATTTTTCCACTGCAGGATTGGGGGCCCGGGGAGGAGTAGATGCCGATTTTCAGGCCCTTGGAGTGGACGTAATCGGCAAGCGCTTTCATATTGGGGAACTTGCCGTTGCCGACGATTTTTCCGTTGGCGTCGCGGCCGCTGGTCCAGCCTTCGTCGACCACGATATAGGTATAGCCGGCCTTGGCCATGCCGCTCGATACCATGGCGTCGGTCATGCTGCGGACGGTGGCGTCATCGAACACGTCCTGGAACTTGTTCCAACTGTTCCATCCCATGGGCGGAGTGCGAGCGAGGCCGTTATCCGGCACGTCGCGCAAATCGGGGGGCGGGATTCGCGTGGGGTGCGCCTCTTCGGCCGTGACCCGTTCGAAGGTTCCTTTCAGGGGATCGCGGCCGGTTGAGGTCATAGTGACGGAGATGCGGTTGGCGTTCTCAGCCACGCCGTCATAGACGGTCTCGCGGGGCTGGGCGGCAGCGGCGCCCCGTCCCGCAGCCGGAGCCGCAGTTGGGGCGGGTGGGTTGACCGTGGAAGCCAGATGCAGCTTGCCGCCCTTGAACGTTCCGTTGAGGGTTCCGCCGCGTCCACCGCGGCCGGCCGACGCCACGCTGGCGACGGCATCGCCGGTTTGCTGGAACTGGAAGAAGTTGACGCCTCCATCGGCGACGCGGAAGGCCCAATAGCCCGTCATGTCGGTTTGCGCAAAGAGCGCCAGCGCGCCCAGGAATGTGAGAAGAACCGCGGCGCAACCCACTCGCCAGGGGTGCGAACGAAGAATTCGGGGTATCATGTGTCTTGCTCTCCTTTGGGATCCGAGAGGACCACGTTAACGATAAAGGAACCCCCATGCTAGGTCCACGCGGAATCCGCGTCAAGGGTTCCCCATTAGATTCGCGGTAAGCGATTGAAAACATTTAGCAAATTTGGCATGGCGGTGGTCGCTTGCCAGGGCTGCGGGTGTACGGCGCGGGAACAGTTATCGCAAAAGTTAGCGTAGTTGGCTACAATATCGGCTCTGCGCAGTTCGGCGCGGAAGAATGCCGGCACGGACGCCGGCATAGCAGGCTGAAAGCCCACTCCACGGCGGGGCGGAGGAAGAGGTCGCCGTAACCGTTGGCCAGGGCGTAATCAACGGCGCCCGGCATTGAATTCCTCCAAGGCTTCGAGCATGGCGAGGATGTTTTGACGCGGCATGCCGGGGCTGGTTCCTCCGCCCACGGAAAGAACGATGCCTTCGCCGCCGGAGCCTTCGAGGACGTCGAGAGTGGCCGCTTTGACTTCCGCAGGCGTGCCGCGGACGCCGATTTCGAGCGGGTTTACGTTGCCCATGAGGCACATGCGGTCTCCCACACGGCGCTTCACTTCGCGTATGTCCTTCTGCTTGCCCCAATTGAGGACGTTGAAACCGGCGTCGGGAAGATGGTCCAGGCAGGCATCCACTTCGGCGTCGTTGTGATAGATCTTGACCCAATCGGCCGGAAAGGCGTCGCAGATGCGCTT
>PLGA01000415.1:0-660 GCA_003139735.1 Bryobacterales bacterium
CGCGCCGCGCAGTTCCTGGTGCTTTCCGCCAAGGCCCGGTCTCTGATGCGCGGCCGCTACTGCGTGAACTACGAGGACATCCGCGCCATGTATATCCCGATTCTGCGCCACCGGATCCTGCTGAATTTCCACGCCGAATCCGACCGTTTGAAGCAGGACGACATCCTGAANNGAGACGCGGAGACGCGGAGATTTCGCAAATGGGGACCGATTCGAGGTCAAAATCCGAGGCCGCAGAGAGACCTGCCGAGAACCAACTGACCGACAAGATTATTGGTGCGGCGATTGAGGTGCACCGCCATTTGGGGCCGGGGCTTCTCGAGTCGGCGTACGAGGAGTGTCTCTGCTATGAGCTGAGCCAACTGGGCGTGCGATTCAAGAGGCAGGCGCATTTGCCGATCCAGTACAAGGGGATCAAGTTGGAGTCGGCATACAGAATGGATCTGGTGGTTGAGGACGCGGTAGTGGTCGAAATCAAAGCCACCGAGGAAACACCGGCGATTTATTCCGCCCAGGTGCTGACGTACCTCAAGGCCGCCGGCCTGCGAGTTGGCTTGTTGATCAATTTCAATGTGCCGGTTCTTACCAGGGGCCTGAAACGAATCGTCAACCATTACGCTGGACCTGCACCCTCAAATCTTGACGCGGAGACGCAGAGAC
>PLGA01000415.1:706-3068 GCA_003139735.1 Bryobacterales bacterium
TGGTGGCCAAGACCGTGGTCGACGGGTTTGTCAATGGCCTCCACCGGTCGCCGGACTTCGGGTTCTCGCAGGAGTTCGCGGAGTACCGGGCTTACACGCCGGGAGACGATCTGCGGCACGTCGATTGGAACGTCTTCGCGCGGACCGACCGCTGTTACCTGAAGCGCTATCGCGGCGAGACGAATTCGCAGTTGCTGGTGCTGCTCGATACGTCGGCTTCCATGGCGTACGGGTCGCAGGCGGTCCATAAGCTAGATTTCGCGCGCTACGTGGCGGCGTCGCTGTGTTACCTCGCCAATCTCCAGCGGGATGCGGCGGGCCTGATCGTCTTCGATGAAGACGTCTCCAACTACGTGGCGCCTACCACGCGCCAGGGGCAGCTCTTCCGGCTGTTGCACGCCATCGAAAAGGCGGAGCCCGGAACACGCACGGATTTCGCCAAGCCGTTTTTCCATTTTCAGAACTACCTGCACCGGCGCGGCATCGTGGTGGTGCTTTCGGACTTCTACGAGAAGCCGGAGATCATCGTGGCTACGGTCGAGCCTCTGCGCCAGCGCGGCAACGAGGTGGTTCTGTTCCAGATCCTCGATCCGCAGGAGATCGCGCCCAAGTTTCGCGATCCGGTGCTTTTGGTGGACATGGAGAACGCTGCTTCCTCGCTGGAGGTTTCGCCGGAATACGCCCGCCACGTGTATCAGGACAAGATCGCCTCGCACATCGAGTCGCTGCGGGACCAGACCAAGTCGGCGGGGATGGATTATTTTCTGATGGACACGTCGCGGCCGCTCGATGAAGGCCTGCGCGAGTACCTTTCCATCCGGCAGGGGAGGATGTAGATGGGCTTCTTCGCGCCATGGTTCCTGGCCGGCGTGGCTGCCGTGGGGCTGCCCATCTGGCTGCACCTGCTGAAAAAGCACCGCTCCACGCCGCTTCCCTTCGCCTCGTTGATGTTTTTCGAGCAGCACATTCAAAGCTCCATCAAGCACAAGCGGCTGCGCTACCTGGTGCTGTTCGCGCTGCGCACCGCGCTGGTGGCATTGATTGCGCTGGCGTTCGCCAAACCCTATATTCACCAGAAGGCGCTGCCGGCCAGCCGCGCCGGCGAGGTGTCCATCATGGCGGTGGACAATTCTCTGAGCATGCGGGCCGGCGACCGCCTGGCGCATGCCAAACAGATGGCCAAAGCCGCTATCGACAGGTTGGGGCCGGGGCAGCGGGCCGAGGTGATGGCGTTCGGAGCGCGCATGCAGGCCATGAGCGAGCTGACCGACGATCACGCCGCTCTCAGCGCCGGTGTGGACGCGATTGAACCTTCCGACGCGCGCACCTCGTTCGCGGAACTGGCCCGCGCGGCGCGCTCCATCGCGCAATCGCTGCGGCTGCCCGTCGACGTGCAGCTTTTTTCCGACATGCAGCAGTCCGGCATGCCGCCCAATTTCAACGATCTGCGCCTGAACCAGGACGTCCGCCTGGAGCCGCACCCAGTCGATAAACAGGTTCCCAACTTCACCGTCGAAAACGTGGTGGCGCCGCGGCGGGTATACGACGCCAAGAAGCAGCGTCTGCTGGCCACGATCGCCGGTTTTGGGACGAAGAAGGCGGACCGCGTCGTGTCGCTCTCGCTGAACGGCCGCGTGGTGGAATCGAAGACCGTGACGGTGCCGGAAAACGGCCGCGCCACAGCCGAGTTTCTCTCCCTGGACGTTCCCCATGGGCAGAATAAGGGCGAGGTGCGGATCGATTCGGCGGACACGCTGCCGCAGGACGACCATTTCTATTTTTCGACGGAGCGCGTCGAGCCGCGCCATGCGCTGTTCGTGCATGAGGCCGACAGTTCGCAGGGGCTGCTCTATTTCAAGTCGGCTCTGGAGGCTTCCGGGGAGACCGCATTCATGATGGATCCCGCGACCCCCGAGCAGGTGGCCAACGTGTCGCCCGAGCGCTATGCGTTTGTGGTCCTGTCCGACGCCGGCCCGCTGCCCGCCGCGTTTGAAAACGAGCTGCGCGGCTATGTCCGCTCCGGCGGATCGGTGCTGATCGCGCTGGGCCGCAATTCGGCCGCCATTACGCATGTACCCGTGTCCGACGTCCGCTTCGAAGAGACCCGCTACGCGGGCCGGGAAGGCGACCGGTTCCAAACCGCGGCCTGGCTGGATTCGTCGCACCCGGCCATCCTCACCGACAATCGCTGGGAAGGCGTCAAGTTCTACCAGGCCATCCGCGTGGCGCCGGGCGATGCTCGCGTGGTGGCGCGGCTCTCAGACCAGACGCCTCTGCTGCTCGATCAGCAGGTGGGCCAGGGGCGCATCCTGATTTTCACTTCGACGTTCGACAACATCGCCAACGATTTTCCGCTGCACGC
>PLGA01000024.1 GCA_003139735.1 Bryobacterales bacterium
GCCGGCGTTGCCCACGATGAGGATGCGGGGATTGGCTTGTGAGGTTGGCAATTCGCTCATGTGGACGAGCTCCGGAGATCGTGGAAGTGTGCTGGTTGCATTCTAAATCGCTGGGTCTGGATGGAGATCGGTTTCAGCAAAGCCTTCCCCCGGGGGGTTAAAGCCAACATCATTTTGCGACCTATACGGCACCCTTCGATTATGCCTTGACCAAACTCCTGCAAGGAATTCGGCCGGCCCTACGGGGCGGAGACGGTTGAGGCCCGCGTTCCAAGGGTTCCTGTCCGCTAGCGCGGACTTCACCCTGGGCTATTCTCGACCGCTCCTCTGGAGCGGAGGGAGAGGCGGTTCGCTTGGAATCGGGATTCACCGTACAATTTATATGTGGAGTCTTCCCCGATGCGCCGAGTGTATTGCGATGCCAATGCCACCACGCCTCTACTGCCAGAGGTGATGGAGGCGATGCGTCCGTACTTGATGGAGGATTTCGGGAATGCGTCGTCGATCCATCTACAGGGGCAGCGGGCGCGGAAGGCGGTGGATGGGGCGCGCGAGACCCTCGCGACGTTTTTCCATTGCCGCGAGGCGGAGGTGGTGTTCAACTCCGGCGGGACGGAGGGAGACAACACGGCGATCTTCGGGCTGGTGCGCGCGGGCGATCATCTGATTACGACGTCGATCGAGCACTCGGCGGTGCTGCGCGCGGCAGAGCGCGTGGCGGAGCGCGGTGCGGAGGTAACGTTTGTTGCGCCTCGTGCCAATGGACTGATCGATCCTGAGGAGATTCGGCGGGCGGTGAGACCGACAACGCGGCTCATCAGCGTGATGCTGGCGAATAACGAGACCGGGGTGCTCGAGCCGGTGGAGGAGATCGGCAAGGTCGCCGCGGAGGCGGGCGCGTTCTTCCACATCGATGCGGTGCAGGGCGCGGGGAAGGTCGAGTTCGACGTGCGGCGGTTCGGGTGCCACTTGTGCTCTATCAGCGCGCACAAGATGCACGGGCCGAAGGGCGTGGGCGCGATGTATGTACGGCGCGGCACGCCGCTGGAGCCGCTGATTGTGGGTGGGAGCCATGAGCGCCGTCAGCGCGCGGGCACGGAGAATGTGCCCGGCATTGCGGGACTGGGCAAAGCCGTGGAACTGGCGATGGAGAGCCTGGCGGATGGAACGATTGCACGAATTGCCGCGCTGCGAGACCGGCTCGAAGCGGGAGTTATGCGGATTGCGGGCACGGGCGTGAATGGCGCTGGCGCGCCGCGCGTGGCCAATACCACGAACATCCGTTTTGAGCAGGTGGAGGGCGAGGCGCTGGTGATTGCGCTGGATCTGAAGGGCGTGGCAGTGAGCGGAGGGTCGGCATGCCATTCGGGCTCAACCGAGCCCAGCCACGTGCTGATGGCCATGGGACTGGACAAGAATGCGGCTCGTGCGAGTTTGCGGTTCAGTTTGCTGAGGACGGCGACGGGGGAGGATGTGGAAGCCGTGTTGCGGGTAGTTCCGCAGGCAGTGGAACACTTGCGGGCGTTGGCGCCAGTAGAAACAGCTACTAGCTTCTAGCTCTTAGCTCCTGCAGTTGTGGGTCGAAAGCACCTTGAAAAGCAACCGCAGATCCTTCGACTCGTCCCGGTACGCCGGGACTCGCTCAGGATGACAGAGTATTTTTGGCGCAAACGCTCGAGACAAGACGCTATTAGTTTGAAACTTACTCATTTTTATGACAGAGCAAGCAACTATCGCGGTGGCCATGTCCGGAGGGGTTGACTCCTCGACGGCGGCGGCGATCCTCGCGCACTCGGGCGTGAGCGTCGTCGGCCTCACGCTGCATCTTTGGGATCAGACGCGGCTGGCCGGACGGCACGGCATTCCCGACGCGCCCAAGGCGGGCCGCTGTTGTTCCATTGACGATGTGTATGATGCGCGGCGCGTGGCTGAGGACCTCGGGATTCCGTATTATGTGGTAAATCAGGAGGAGCGGTTCGAGCGCGACGTGGTGCGGCCGTTTGTCGACGAGTATCTCGCCGGGCGCACGCCGATTCCCTGCTCTCTCTGCAACAACCACATCAAGTTCGATCAGCTGCTGAAGACGGCGCGCAGCATTGGCGCGGAGTGCATCGCCACCGGTCATTACGCGGTGAACGAGTTCGATGAGAAGCGCGGGCGCTGGATTTTGAAGCGGCCGGCGGACATAGCCAAGGATCAGACGTACTTTCTCTTTGGGCTGACACAGGAGCAGTTGTCGCGGACGCTGTTTCCGCTGGGGCACATGACGAAGCCAGAAGTGCGCGAGGCGGCGCGGCAGCATGGATTGCGGCTGGCTGAAAAGCCCGACTCGCAGGAGATCTGNNATCTCGAGGAGCAGGGCGAGCGAATGCCGGAGACGGCGGGCGAACTGGTAGCTTCGAGCGGCGAACTGATCGGGCGGCACGAAGGAATCTCGAACTTCACCGTGGGCCAGCGCAAGGGACTGGGCGTGGCGTCCGCGTCGCCGCTCTATGTACTCAACATTGACCCGGCGAGCCATCGCGTGACCGTGGGCGCCGATGCCGAGCTCGCGACGCGGACGTTGCGCGCGCGCCGGCTGAACTGGATCAGCATTGCCGAGTTGACGGGGCCGATGCGGGTACGCGCCAAGATCCGCCATCGCCATGAGCCGGCGTGGGCCACGCTGGAGCCTGCAGGGCCGGATGAGGTTGTAGCCACGTTCGATGAGCCGCAACGCGCGGTAACGCCGGGACAGTCAGCCGTGTTCTATGACGGCGACGAGGTGGTAGGCGGCGGGTGGATTGTGTAAGGCCCCGGCGTAAGCGGCGTCCCTATTTCGGCCGCTGCATCTCGAAACGGTCGCGCGTGCGCGCGTAGACCGGGCCGCCCATGCGGCCGATGGCATTGAGCCGGTCGGGATCGATTTTGTAGCCGCCCTTTCGGTCATCGAGGAGCGCCTCGAGGACGTGGAAGCGTAGGATCTCGCCCAGCACAAGGATGCCGCCGCCGGGCTGGTCGCTGACGCGGATGATCTGATGCAGGCGGCACTCCATCTGCACCTTGCTTTCGGCCACACGAGGCGGCTTCACCAAGTCGCTCGCCACCGGCGTCAGACCTGAAAGCTCGAATTCGTCGATTTCGGGTGGTACGTCGGCGGAGCATAGGTTCATCTGCTCGGCAAACTCCTCGGAAACGATGTTGACGACGAATTCGCCCGTGGCTTCGATGTTGTACAGGGTGTCCTTGTAAGGGCGCGGGCCGGTGCGGACGGAGGCGCAGAAGCAGACTACCGGAGGGTTGGAGCTGCACGCGGTGAAGTAGCTGAAGGGGGCGAGATTCCGGATGCCGGCCAAGTCGACGCTGGAGACGAAGGCGATGGGGCGCGGCACGATCATGCCGATCATGAGCTTGTAGATGTCG
>PLGA01000297.1 GCA_003139735.1 Bryobacterales bacterium
GGTCCGCCCCACCGAAGAAGGCAGGCCACAAAAGACGATGGCCTGCCCCACTGTCTAGTTGTTTCCTGGACACTACACTAGCAGGGCGCACCACGACGACGGCATCGGAGCGGCAAGAGGCAGGTTCAGATGGAAGAAGCCCGCATGCCCGGCGCTACTTGTTCAGGATTTCCAGGGCCTTCTTGACCACCGGATCGCCGGTAGTCTTGCGCTGTAGGTCCACTTGCGGCTGCGACTGGGGCAGCGGCTCGCCGTTCTCGTCGTAATCGATCTGCGGCTCCGGTTCGGGCACCAGCAAGGCCGGGGTCACGCGGGTATCCTGAATTGCCTGTCCATTGGGCGAGTAATACTTGGCGACCGAGAGGATGATCGCGCCGCCATCCTCCATGGTGATGGCCTTGAGCTGGGAGGCATCGCCGTAAGTAGGCTCCCCGACCAACTGGGCGCGCTTGTTGTCCTGCAACGCGGCGGCGGCTATTTCCGCTCCGGACGCGGTTCCGCGGTCGGTCAGCACCGCCATGGGCAGGGTGGTGACGGCCTTGGCGGGATCGGCGTCGAAGTTCTGCCGGGGAACGCGCTGGCCTTGCAGGTAGGTGATGCGTCCCTTGTCCAGGAACAGATTTGCCAGGGCGATGCCGTCCTCGGGAGCGCCCGCGGCGCAATCGCGCAGGTCGAGGATCAGCTTCTGCGCGCCGTCTTTTTGCAGATTCTGAATGGCGTCGGCGGTTTGCTTGACCTGGGCCGCGCCCAACGCATCGACATTGATATAGCCCACCTTGTCGGCCAACATCGAGCTATCCACCGGGGGCGGCGGCGTGTTGGCGCGCGCCAGTTTCACGGTTTGCGGCTCTACCTGGCGCACGTGTACGACGCTCAAATCCACCTCGGCGCCGGGCTCGCCTTCGAGCAGCATGTTGGCGTATGCCAGCGGCATATCGCGCGTGGCGACGCCTTTGATGGACTCGATCATATCGCCCGTCTCGAATCCCGCCTTGGCCGCCGGAGAGCCGGGGATGGCCGCCACCACGCTCACATACCCGGGCCGCTTGGAGAGGATCAGGCCGACGCCTGCCTGCTTGACGTCCTTGTTCTTCAGGTAGTCGCGATACTGGTCCGCGTTCAGGTAGCTGGCGAACGGATCGATGGCCTCCAGCATGCCGTCGAGCGCCCCCAGGCTGACGCTCCGCATGTCCGGCTCTTCGACGTACTCGCTCTGGATGCGCGCCACCACTTCGCTGAAAACGCCGATGTGCTTCAGGGTGTCTTCCTGGGTGGACGCGCCCTGGCCGAGCACGCTGCCAATCAGGAAAAAGAGAGTGAGACACGTCGAGGCGCTCACGACAAGATACTTCCAACGGCTGGTCATAAGTGATGAAAACTCCGGGGGCCTTTAGACCCATTGTACCGCGACTTCCGTGGCAGACCGGGAACGCACGGAGCCGTCTCAACCTATTGGACGCGCCGAGGGGCGGTTTCGGTTCTTGCTCCTTTGGGCTATTTCCAGGCGGCCCGCTCCCGCAGCCCGGCGATGTGCGCGGCATGGTGGCGGCCATGCCAAGCGTACATGGCCAGGTTGATTCCGAGATCATACCAAGCGGAAGGCGCACCGCTCCGCCAGCGCCAGACCCTCGGATAGTAACTGCCGCGCAAGCATTGGAAGCGGGCTTCGCGTTCCTGCTGTTGGTCGGATCGGGCCTGATGATACGCAGCCTGGTACATTTGCAGCAGGAAGACCACGGATTTCGTCCCGACCATGTGCTCACCTTACGCGTTCCGGTTGGGACGTTGAGCGATCCGCGTCCAACGGGCAAGTACGACACCAGGCCGCGGCAGATGGCATATTACCGCGAGATTCTGGAGCGGGTGAAAACCGTTCCTGGAATCAAGGCAGCGGCCATTGTAAATAACCTGCCGCTTTCCGACGTCAACAGTTCGCTCAGCCTCAACCTTCCCGGCCCCGACGGCAAACCTGAACCCATGTCCGCGCGTACCATCAGCCCGCAGTACTTTGCCGCGATGGGCATCCCACTGATCGCGGGCCGCGCCTTTGCCGATAGCGACCAGACCGGCGCTCCCAACGTGGCGATCGTCAACGAGTACCTGGCCCGCCAGCTCTTCCCGAACAGGAGCCCGCTGGGCGAAAAGCTCGCTGGCGGTCCGACGATCGTCGGCTTGGTCAAGAACTCCGCGCAACTGAGTTACGAATTGCCAGCCAGGGCCGAGGTATACATTCCCTATCAGCAGTACATCTTTGCGGCTTTCATGTCTACCATCGTGGTGCGAACGGAAGGCGAGCCAGCCGCTCTCGCCGCGGCGCTGAGAAAGCAGGTTTGGGCGGTCGACCCGACCCAGCCCGTCGTAAAGGTGGAAACCATGGAAGAGGTGATCGCCGACTCCATCTGGCGCCCGCGATTCTCAGCTTGGATCTTCTCCGTGCTGAGCGGATTGTCCGTGCTGCTGACCGCGATCGGGGTTTATGGCGTAGTCGCGTATACATCCACCCTGCGGGCACGGGAGGTAGGGATTCGGGTCGCGCTCGGCGCCGCCGCCAGTGACGTCCTGGCCGTGATTCTGCGCGGAGCCTTGATCCCGCTGGCGTTCGGCCTCTGTCTCAGCGCCGTGGCGGCGCTCTTGCTGTCGCGCCTTGTCGCGAACCTGCTCTATGGGGTCGGCAGTAGCGACCCCTTGACGTATTTGAGCGCCGGCGCACTGCTGTTAGGGGTTGGAGCAGCCGCCAGCGCAGGGCCGGCATGGCGGGCAGCCACGCGGGACCCGCTCCGGACATTGCGCGGCGAATAGTCCGTCAACGCGCGTGTAGAGCCTGGCGGATTCTGTCAATCTACCGCCCCGGCCGCTTTTCTGCAAAAAACAATTTGCATTCGAATTGTTTTCTGCTATTCTGGAATCGCTCTGGCCGATACCGTCCGCGCGAACTGAAGTATGGATACAGCCGCGCAAGGCATTCTCACTCGCGATGAAATGGAGAGCAGGCGCCTGTTAGCCGCACAGGACCTGCAGACGGGGCTCACGCAGGCCCAGGTTGCCCGCAAGTTCGGCGTGAGCCGGACCACGGCGTCGCGCTGGCGCCGCGCATTATGCGTCAGGGGCGTGGAGGCGCTGCGGAAGCGCCGCGCGTCCGGCCGTCCCAGCCGGCTTAGCCAGGAACAATTCCTGGGCGCGGCGGCGATCTACCATGCCGGCCCGCGAGAGGCCGGTTTCGATAGCGACCGCTGGACCACGGCGCGCTTCGCCGAGGCCATCCAACGGCGTTTCGGGGTGCGCTACGATCCGGACCACGTGGGCCGCATCATGCACCGGCTCGGCCTGCGTGCGCGGACACGGCGCAGCCGGCGCGACGACGAAGCGGCCGTCTTCGAGCAGACGCTCATCCAAAAGGCCTCCTAAGAGACGCGCCGATGGAAGGCGTGGCAGACGAAAGCGTCTGCCACGCATGCGTCCGGAGTGGCAGACGAAAGCGTCTGCCCCACGGGGCGGCATAGCCGCAGCCACGAAGAACGCCGGCACGGACGCCGGCGTGGCAGGCTGAAAGCCCACGAAGCGGACGGGTGTAATACTATGCGCGCAGCCTCGGCGCAGCCATAGCCACGACCAGAGCGGCCGCGGACAAGAACGTTCCGAGTGGCAACTCGTAGGTCTTCGGGTCCTTGCGCGCGATCCATATGTAGGCGTAACCCAAAATGGAGCCGGCGAGCGATCCCAGCAGGAGCGTGAGCAAGGCGCCGTTGATTCCCAGAAAGCTGCCCACCATGACCATGAATTTCACGTCGCCGAAGCCCAGGCCCTCGCGGTGGCGCACCTTTTCATAGAGCCAACCGCCGGCCCAGAGAAGGGCCGCCGGAAGCACCGCGCCCAGGACGGATTCCGCAAGCCAGTCCGCCCTGCCGGTCAGATTTACGCCGGCCAGCCAGGATAGGGATTGCGCGGTACTGTCCGGCGTGGGCACGAAGAAGGCGAAAGCCAGGCCCGCCAGGGCGCCGCCCAGGGTGAGTTCGTCCGGCAGGATGCGCTCTTCGAGATCGCAGAAGAGCAGCGCCAGCAGCAGGGCCGCGAGAGCGCACATCTTGTACGCCGGGAGGGCCGGCCCGAGGGTCCACACGAAATAGAAGAAGCACAGGCCGGTGAGCAACTCGACGGCGGGATAGCGAATGGGGATGCGGGCGCGGCACTGCCGGCAGCGTCCGCCGAGCAGCGCGTAACTCAGCAGAGGAATGTTGTCGTACCAGGCGATGGGCTTTTCGCACGAAGGGCAGTGCGAGCGCGGGCGGACCACGGAAAGGTCGCGCGGCCAGCGGTAGATGCACACGTTCAGAAAGCTGCCGATCAAGAGGCCGAAGAGGAACGCGAGAATGGCAGCCGTCACTGGAGAACCTGCATGTAAACTTCCATGGTACGGCGAACCATGCGCTCGATGGTGAAGCGATCGACGACGGTCCGGCGGCCGGCCCGGCCCAGGCCGCGGGCCAAAGCCGGATCGGACTGGAAGCGACGGATGGCGGCGGCGATGGCGTCGGGCGTATTTTCGACCAACCATCCGTTTTCGCCGTGGCGAAGGATTTCGGGCAAGCCGCCGACGTTGCTGGCAATCACCGGAACGCCCGCCGACATGGCCAGCAGCGCGCCGGAGCCGAGACCTTCGCTGTGCGTGATGTAGAGGAAGAGAGAGGCGCCGGGGAGATCGCGCTCGAGGTTATCCGAGAGATGCAGTTCGACGCCGGCCAGGCGCGCGGCTTCGAGAGCGAGCGCGGCGCCTTTGCGGGGATCGTCCGCGTTGGCCGGCGCGAGGATGCGCGGCGGGGCGTCGACCGGGGCGGAATCGTCAAGCAAGGGCACGCCGTCATAGACGACGGCGATTTTATCGGCGGGGACGCCGCGGCGGAGAAGGACGGATTTCACGAACTCGGAGACGGCGATGTAGCGGGCGGGGCGGGCGTATTTCCAGTTTGCAGTGGCAGGCGGAAGCGAAGAACGCCGGCACGGACGCCNNGGCTTGGAAGCCCACTCCACGAAAAGGCCACGCGGCGGGAGACTACCAGCGGGGCGCCGCCTACCAGGGCGGCCAGGGTGTGGGATCGCGAATCGTGCGCATGGATCAGGTCGTGGCGGCGGGCGAGTAGGGCGGCGCGGATCAGGCCGAGGGGTTCCACGTGGATGCCGGCCTGGACGGCGGCTTCAAACAAGGGTGATCCCAGGCGAGCGAGCAAGGTCGATTCAGAAGAAGGCAGGCCGACCCACGGAAGCGGTGGGTCCCCCGGCCCGCCCCACTGTAGGGCTTGAATGAGACGGAGGGCCTGCCATTGGCCTCCGCGCATCGTCTTGCCCGCGTCCAGGTGGAGGACCCGCATCAGCTCATGTTTCTCGCTTTGGAGTACTTCAGGAACGTGTAGAAGGCGGCCATGTGGGCGATGGTCAAGCCTTCGGGGCCATCGAGGAAACCGCGCTGCAGGAAATAGGTTCTCAGGAAGGTCCAGGCGGGGTCGGCGATCACGCGCGACAGCGGAATCCTGACCTTGCGCGCCGCCAGTTCCTGGGCCGCCAGGGTGGTATAGCGCTCCACGGTCTTGACGTGCTCGGAGAGCGAATCGCAGGTGTAGTGGAGCAGGTTGTTCTGCAAATTGCCGACGCTGCCGCGCACCTCGACGCTCTCATGGACGAAACTGCCGACGAAGCTGGCGCGATCGCGGCGGTAGAGGCGGATTTTGCGGTCGGGATACCAGCCGCTATGCAGGATCCATCGGCCCAGGTAGCGCGCCAGGCGCGGCATGGTGTAGGCGTCGTCGCGGGGACCGGTCTTCTTGAGGTTCCAGATCTCGGCCTCTAGGGCTTCGCTGAGGGCCTCATCGGCGTCGAGCGAGAGGATCCAATCGTGGGAAGCCTGCTCGGCGGCCCAATTTTTCTGGGCAGAGAAGCCTCGCCAGTTGGCTTCGATGACGCGGGCGCCCAGGTTGCAAGCCAGTTCGACGGTGCGGTCCACGGAGCCGCTATCGACGATCAGAACCTCGTCGGCGCAACGCAGGCTCTCGATGGCGCGCGCGATGTTGCGCTCCTCATCGCAGGTGATGATGGTAGCGGTAATTTTCACGTCAAAGCCCGCCGGGAACGATCGGCGCCCAGGTGAAGCACAGGAGGAAGGCGATGAGGGCGATCCAGCCGAGCTTGCGGCGGCCGGCGGTGAGTTCGGAATCGTCGAAGATGAGCGGATGGCGGCGGCCGATGAAGAGCAGGACCAGTCCCCAGACCAGCCAGCCGAACCAGAACCATCCCAAGGGCAGCAGGGCGATGCAGACGAGCTTGGAGACCAGCTTATGGCGCCGGGGGAAGAAGGCGTAGAGGATATGGCCGCCATCGAGTTGCCCGATGGGGAGCAGGTTCAGGGCGGTGGCCAACATGCCGATCCAGGCGGCCCGCGCGACGGGGTGCAGATAAATATCGGCGGAGCGGACGCCCGGGAAAATCAAACGCTCGGCGAGCCATTCGAGACCGGGCGCGCCGAATTGCATCATGCCCTGGTGGGCGATGTTGGGGATCACCTTGGAGAACGCCAATCCCACGGCAAGCGCCGGCATGAGGAATACAAAGCCGGCCAGCGGACCGGCGGCTCCGATATCGAACAAGACGCGCTTGGAATAAATCGGGGAGCGCACGCGGATGAAAGCGCCGAAAGTTCCGAGGAACGGGGAGGGGAGGAAGTAGGGCAAGCTGGCATCCACGCGGTGATACATGGCGGCGAGGTAATGGCCGAGCTCATGCGCCATGAGGATGGTCAGCAGGGTGAGCGAGAAGGGCAGGCCGTTCAAGAGCAGGGCCGGATGCTGCCAGAAGACGGCATACTGCGAGTAGGAGCGATCGACATCGAAGGGCAGGTTGCGCTCAAAATCGCTCTGCATGCCGGCGCCGACCACGGTTGCGGTGAACACCGTCAGCGCGAACAGCAGGCCGTAGAGCCAATACCGCTCGCGGGTACGAATTGCCGGGATGGCGAATCCCTGGCCGTTGCCGCCTCCCGCGAGGAAGGGGTACGGCGCGGGAGAGAGATCCTGAGAGGACACAATGCGTAGCGCGTGCAGCAGCCTACTGCAGCGTCTGTAACTCCTTGCCCGGCTTGAAGCGCACGGCCTTTCCGGGCGGGATGGAGACCTCCGCTCCGGTGCGCGGGTTACGCCCAATGCCGGTTTTGCGGGGCTTCACATTGAAAACTCCGAAACCCCGCAACTCGATGCGATCGCCCTGCTCGAGCGCCTTCTTCATGGATTCAAAGACGGTCTCGACCGCCATCTCGGCTTTGGTCTTGGTGATGCCGGTTCTGTTCACGACCTCGTTGATGATGTCCAGCTTGATCAAAAAAGCCTCCTTGCCCTGGAACGGGGAGAGCGCGGTTATCGCATCGTTCAACCACATGATAAGATTGAATTTATATCCATGTCAAGCGAGAAGCTCCCGAGGGCGCTTGCGGCAGTGGCCGGCGAGGAGTTCCGGCGGGCTTGCGGGCGCTTTGCCACGGGCGTCACGATCGCCAGCGTGCTCGATGAATTGGGCGCGCCGCATGGCCTCACGGTGAGCTCCTTTGCGGCGGTTTCGCTCGACCCTCCGCTGGCGCTGATTTGCCTGGGCCATGAGACTACGTCCCTGGCGGCGTTCCGTGCGGCTAAGTATTTCGGGATCAATGTTTTGGGGGAAGATCAACGGGCCTTGTCCGAGCATTTTGCGCGCAAGGGGCACGACCGTTTCGACGGGCTGGACTGGGCGCCTGGGGAGACCGGCGTGCCGCTGCTGGCGGGCGTGCTGGCGCAGATGGAATGCGCGGTCCGGCAGCGGGTGACGGCGGGCGACCACGAGATTCTTATTGGGGAAATGTTGAGCGCGCGGGTGCATAAGGGGGATCCGCTGATTCACTTTTCGAGCAGGTATCGGAAACTGGCGGATTTGGGGGGATAGAGGGGGACTATCTACCGCCCCCTGCCGGGGGCTTGATCGATTTCGCCGTCTTCCCACGGCTCACGCCGTGGGCTACTTTCTTTCGCTCCTACGGAGCTTGGGGCCAAACCAAGACGCACGCCCGCGGCAGGACGCGGCGCTACACTGGCAATTTCTTCCCACGGCTCACGCCGTGGGCTACTTTCTTTCGCTCCTACGGAGCTTGGGGCCAAGACGCACACCCGCGCGGCGCTAGACTGGCAATTGATGGACAATCCTCTCTCTTATCTTCACGATCAACTGGAACAGTGGAAGCGGGAAGGCACGTACCAGCGGCTGCGGGTGCTGGAATCGGAGAGCGCGGCGGAAGCGCGCTTTGACGGCAAGGATGTCGTCAACCTGGCCTCCAATAACTACCTCGGGCTGACCACCCATCCGAAGTTGCGGGAGGCGGCCATAGAAGCCACGCGCAAGTATGGCGTGGGGTCGGGCGCGGTGCGGACGATTTCCGGGACCATGCGCCTGCATATGGAATTGGAGGAGCGCATCGCGGCGTTCAAGCGGGTGGAAGCTTGCGTTGTGTTTCAGTCGGGGTTCGCGGCCAACGCGGGGACGGTGGCGGCGGTTCTCACGCCGGAAGATCACATTATTTCCGATGAGCTGAACCACGCGAGCATCATCGACGGCTGCCGTCTGTCGAAGGCGAAGATTCACGTTTTTCCGCACAAGGACGCGGCGGCGGCGGATAAAATTCTGGCGGAACTCGAAAGCGTTCCGGGCCGCAAGCTGCTGATCACGGACGGCGTCTTTTCCATGGATGGCGATATCGCGCCACTGCCGGGGCTGGTGGAAGCGGCCGCGCGGCACGGCGCCATCATGATGATCGACGACGCGCACTCGTCCGGCGTGCTGGGGCGCAACGGGCGCGGCACGGTGGACCATTTCGGTCTGTACGGGCGCGTGGACATCCAGGTGGGAACGCTTTCGAAGGCCATCGGCGTGTTGGGCGGATACGTATGCGGCAGCCGCGAACTGATCGAGTTTTTGTACCACCGCGCGCGGCCGTTCCTATTTTCCACCTCGCACCCGCCGGCGGTGGCGGCGGCGTGCCTGGCAGCGTTCGACGTTCTGGAACAGGAGCCCGAGCGCATCGAGAGCCTTTGGGCCAACACGAAGTACTTCAAGGCGGGTCTGGCAGCGGCCGGGTTCGATACGGGGGCCAGCGAAACGCCCATCACACCGGTGCTGGTTGGCGATGCGGCGCTGGCGCACCGGCTGTCGCGGGAGCTTTTCGAGGAAGGCGTGCTGGCGACGGGCATCGGGTTCCCCACCGTTCCCAAAGGCCGAGCGCGCGTGCGGACCATCGTCGCGGCGACGCACACGCGGGGGGAGTTGGACCGGGCGCTGGAGGCGTTCGGAAAGGTGGGGAAGCGGTTGGGATTGATTTGAGGGACCGATTTGACGCGGAGACGCGGAGAAAAACCTAGAAGGGATCGGCAAGACGGCAGGAATCTCGCGGTTTAGCCTTACCAAAGGTCTTCTCCGCGCCTCCGCGTCTCCGCGTCAAGGCTATTTCTCGTCCGTGGAATTCTTTTGGTCGAGGTTGCCGACCGTCTTCAGACGCTGGTAGAGACGCTCGACTTCGGCCTCATCCTCCGGCAGGAGGATGCGGTAACGGGGCGGCGGGGAGGGCTTGCGATCTCCGGCGGGCGTCATTTCGCCCCAATACTGACGGTACGGCACGCCATCGATGAGGGCGTCGCGCGAAAGGCGGCGCAGGTGGCGGAGCAGGCTGTTGCAGGAATCCAGGTTGCCGGGATAAATCAGCGGAAACCGCGAATCGTCGAACAGCGTGACGCGAATGATGAGCGGCGACACCCAGCCGGTACGGTCCAGGCGGCGAATATCCATCCACGGCACGATGCGTTTGCCGATGGCGACGTAGCCTTCGTGGATCTCGATGGCGGGAAGAGCCGCCATCGCGAACAACAGGCAGGCCGTAAGCAGGAACAGGCCGGCGGCGATATACGACAACGGCGAATAACGCCAAGCGAACCAGCCGGAAAGGCCGGCTAGCGCGGCCGCGGTTGCGCCAAAGCCCACGTATTGTCGTGCCGGCTCATAGCGAGTCATGGATCGCCCGTCTTCTACTCTTAGACTACTCCCGAGCGGAGACTGCGTCAATCCGTCCGCGAGGCCGCAGAATTCGCCACGTATAGTGAACGCCACTCCAGACGGTGAACGCCGCGCAGGGCCATTGGACCGCCGCCGAAAAGCGCTCCGCCCATCCGGTAAGGAGCACGTCACGGGCCATTAAGGAGACAGCGGCGATCACCTGAACGAGCGTGGCAACTTTGCCCCACACGCTGGGAGGGAATCTCCGCAAGGATGTAAAACAAAGCGCGGCCGCGGCGCCAAGGAGGATGTAGATATCGCGGCCGAAGATGACGCCCACCAGCCACCAGGGCGCGGCGCGGGAGGCGGCCAGCGCCAGAAAAACGCCGCTCAGCAGGCACTTATCGGCGATCGGATCCAGATACGCGCCAAGCGGGGTAACCGATCCGAAGCGCCGCGCGGCCGCGCCATCGGCGACGTCGGTGGCCGCGGCTGCCGCGAACAGCGCCAGCGCCAGGACGTGCCGGCCCTCGAGGACAGCCTGAACGACGAATGGAACCAGCGCCAGGCGGAGCGCGGTAAACCCGTTCGGAACGTTGATCCAGCGCGGCAAAGCCGTCCCAAGTCTCCGTTACGCGTATCCCAGCCTGCGGAGGCCTTCCAGGTGAACGCGGCCGACGAAGCCGGCGCCGAATAATGCGGTTTTGTACGTTCTCATGCGCCTCGTCTTGGAAAGGTCTACTGTATCGCAAAACCTGTTAGATTGGTACCGAAGACGCATGGTCATACGCATCCGGTTCGGCAAGGGACCCAGGATCGGCGTCAGACGGCGGAAAAACCGGCGGGCCGCCCTCATGATGTCCGGGCTGCTGACACCGGTGGCCGCGATGGCCTTCGCCTTGGCGTGCTGGGGCATTGCCGCCGATCTGAGCTGGACCAGCACCTTCGTCATCTCCTCGGGCCTCTTCTCGCACTGGCAGGCGTGGCTGGGAGCGGCGGCGCTTTTGCAGGCGGCGTCGCGGATCTTGAGCCGTTACGCGCGCAACGACGACGCGGCGGCATCCTAGGCCAACATGTTCACCGCCGAGGCCGGCCCGCAAGGGCAGCGGGCGCCCCGGCGCAGAGAAGAATCAGATTGAAACTCTGCGCCATTGCCGTTCGTCCCCGGTTCGAGCGCAGAGCGGGCCGAGGACGCTGAGACGGATTCCATTTAGAACTCGGCGTCGGGGCGCCCGCCGCATTTGCGGGCCCGTCTCGGCGGTACATGAGTGCGGTACATGAGCGGGGTCGGGAAATCGCTTCTGATATTCTAGTTGAGAGATCCTTCCATGCCGGGGCTGCCCAGATACCGCGAAACCATCTTCTACATGGGGCCCCTTCCGAAGGGCGTCAAGTGGCTGCTGATCGTCAACACCGCGGTGTACGCGCTGCAGGTGGTGGGCGGCGCCGGGCTCTACAGCAATCTCCAGTTGCTTTTCCTGGTGCCGGAACTGGTGGTGCACAAATTCCCGTTCTTCATCTGGCAGCTCTTCACGTACATGTTCTTCCACGGCAGCATCTGGCACCTGGTGTTCAACATGCTGGCGCTGTGGATGTTCGGCACGCCCATCGAGAACGATTGGGGCACGCGGAGGTTCCTAAGGTATTACTTCCTCTGCGGCATCGCGGCGGGGGTTTGCGACGTCGCGCTGCACGCGATTCTTGGGAATTGGGGTACGAGCACGATTGGGGCGTCGGGCGCGATTTACGGCCTACTGGTTGCCTTTGGGGTGCTTTACCCGGAGGCTCCCGTGCTGTTTCTCATGCTCTTTATGATGAAGGCCAAGTACATGGTGATGATCTTCGCGGGGATCGAATTCCTGACGACGCTCAGTCCGAACACGGGCGTGAGCAGCATCGCCCACTTGGGGGGCATGGCGTTCGGCTATCTCTACTTGAAGCGCCGTTTGCCGAGCAAGCCGATGCCGGACTGGGGCGGAGCGTACCGGCAGTGGAAAATGGCGCGGGCCAAGAAGAAGTTTCAGGTTTACATGCGGAATCGCGGCGGCGGCCGCGGGCCGTGGGTGAACTGAGGCGGGCGTCCCACTTTCGCGCGCCGTTTTGATATATTTTAGGCGGGGGTGCGGCCATGCGATCCTGGATTATCTGCGCAATATGCGCGGCGGCGATGATGATGCTGCTGGCCGGCTTCGTGGCTGGGCAGCAAGGTCCTCTGCAGGGGGGCTCCGGGCCGACCGTCGCAAGACCTCGGACTCCGGACACGGACGCCGCCAGTCCCGCCCAGCCGGAGCCGGAGCTTCCTAAAATCCCTTCCCGCCTCAATAAGAAGAACGCAGAGCCGGACACCACCGCCGCGCCCCGCTTCCGCAGCGAGGTAAACCTGGTTACGGTAGATACGGCCGTACTGGACAACAAGGGCAATTTCATTCCAGGAATTCCCCCCGGCAATTTCCGGGTTCTGGAGGACAACGTTCCGCAGAAGATCGAAAAGGTCGATATGGGGCAGGCGCCCATCACCGTGGCGCTGCTGATCGAGTTCAGCAACAAATTTCAGAGCTACTGGGGCCCGGTGTGGTACCAAACGCTGCAGCTTGCCTATGGCTTCGCCAACACTCTACAGCCTCAGGATTTTTGCGCGGTGATCGCCTACGACATGAAGCCGGAAATCCTCGCCGATTTCACGACGGACAGGCAAAAGGTGCAAAGCGCCCTGGACGAGATGCGGATGGCGACGTGGTCCGAGGCGAACCTGTACGACGCGTTGATCGATACCACCGAGCGGATGTCGGGCATCGATGGGCGCAAGGCGATCGTGCTGATCTCGTCGGGAGTGGACACGTTCAGCAAGACCACCTTCGACGAGACGCGCAAAGCGCTGCAGCAGAACGGAGTGCCGATCTACGCGATCGGCCTGATGCAGGCGTTGCGGATTATGTCCGAGTCCCGCATGGGTCAGTCGCAGCAGATGGATTTCCTGATGGCGGATAACCAGATGCGCACGTTCGCCTCGGAGAGCGGCGGCCAGTCGTTCTTCCCGCGATTCCAGGGGGAGTTCCCCTCGATCTTCCAGGCGGTGCACCAGGCGCTTCGTCTACAGTACGTGATCACATATACATCTTCGAACAAGGCGCACGACGGCGCCTTTCGCAAGATCAAAGTCGAGCTGGTGAATCCCGCCACCAACGAGCAGTTGCCCATGAAAGACGAAAAAGGCAAGCCGATCAAGTACGCCATCGTCGCCAAGAGCGGCTACAAGGCCCCGCAGGCCGTGGAATAGCGCCGCGCAAAGCTTCGCCGCGACGGCGTGCGCGCAGGCTTTCACCATTGCGGCCCGTTGTCAAGATCTCCATCTTGCGATGTTCCAAAGCGATGCAAGACCGTTGACAGTTGAGTTACGGCTCTGTTACTCTCGCACAGTTCACCATGAAAACCGCTCCCCTTCTCCACCCCAAGATCCTGCTGATCAACCGGAATCGCGACGGATTGCTGGTGCGCGGGCAGTTGCTGGAGGAACTGGGGTACCGGGTGGTGGCCGCGCAAACCAGCGAAGAAGGGCTGAAGTTGTTCGGGGCGTCCACTTTCGACTTGGTGGTGGCGGATTACCGCACGCCCGGCATGAACGGCGCGGAGCTGATCGTACGAATTCGCAAGGTCGATCCCCAGGCGCGCGTAATCCTTCTTTCCGGCCAGGTCGAGGCGCTGGCCTTGACCGCCGAGAACACGGGGGCGGATGCCGTGCTGGCCAAGAGCGCCGGCGAGGCGGCCCAACTGGCGCGCACCATCAAACGGCTCTTGAATCGCCCGGCGGCGCGGAAGCCTCCGGCTTCGCAGAAGGCTCCCGCGCCTCAGGCGAAAACCGCGGGGCGCTAAAGGCTGCAAGAAAACGCAGACGACAAAAGGCGATCGTCCGCCCCACCAAAGACGAAACACAGACGAGTCTTAGCGCTTGCCGGCGTTATCGATGATCCTCTGGGCCAGGTAGTTCACCACTTTGGAATTGTTACGTTCCACTTCGTAGTAGGCGGCGCGCAGGAGCTGGTCCTTGCTGTTGCGCAAGGTTTCGCGAATGTTGGTCTGCACGCGCGGATCGTTCAGGTCGCGCTGCCCGGCCGTCTCCTTGGAGATCACCTTGAGGATTCTATATCCCTCTTCCGTCTTGATCGGTTGCGAGATGGCGCCGGGCTGCAGCGACGCCACCAGCTTGCGCAGTTCCGGGTTGGCCTTTTCCAGAGCCGACTCCGGAACGAATCCCAGGTCGCCGCCGTTTGCCACCGACTTTGGGTCCTCCGAATAATTCTGCGCCACCTGGCTAAAATCGTCGCCGCGTAACAGACGGGCATAAATATCCTGGATCTTGACCTTGGCTTCGGCGTCGTTCTGGGCCTTGTTGTTCTTGAGATTGCGAACTTCCGGGTCGGGGGCCGGCGTCACCAGGATCTGCGCCATGTGGATCTGCGGCTCGGCCAGGTTGAAGCTGGCCTTGTTGGCGTTGTAAAAACTGTCCACGTCCGCGTCGGTGATTACGATTTTCGAGGCGATTTCCTTGTTGACCAGCTTGTCCACCGTGAGTTGCCGGTGGAGCTGCGATTTGAGGTCGGCTTCGCTAAGCTTGCGGCCGGCGAGCTGCTTCTGGAATTCCTCCTCGGTGTACGGCGCCTTCATTTTATTGAACTCGGCTTCCACGTCGGCGTCCACCGCCGCCAGACCCAGCTTCTCGGCCCTCTGCAACATGATCTCGTTGGTAATCAGGCTGCCCAGCAGATCCATCTTCTGGGTATTCACCAGGTCTTCATTGGAGCCTTCGACAGCCTGGGGATATTGGGTCTGGTAGACTTTTTCGAGCTCGGCGTACGTGATGGCATACCCATTCACCTTGGCCGCCACGCCGGCCGGCGTCGAACTCTTGCACGCGGTCAGCGTGAGCGCGGCCGCAACCGCCGCCAGGAAGACCAGAAGACGCTTCATCGCAATCCTATTGTAGCGGGGCGCACAGAGCGCGGCTAGAATAGTCGTTGATGAACGTCGGAATGATTGGCACAGGCGCGATTTCGAATATGCACGCCCAGGCTTACCGGAATATCGGTTTCCGCCTGCGCGCATGCACGGATGTCAATGAGGAGGCCGGGCGCAGCTTCGCCGCCAGGCACGGCGCGGAGTTCGTCCGTACCTACGAGGAGGTGTGCCGCCATCCCGAAGTGGATTATGTGGACGTTTGCACCTTCCCGGATTTCCGCCTGCAGCCGGTCGAGATCTGCGCGCGGACCGGAAAGCACGTACAGGTGCAGAAGCCCATCGCCACCAACATGGCGACCGCGCGCCGCATGATTGAGACCGCGCGGCAGGCGGGCATCCTTCTGGGCGTGGTGAGCCAGCACCGCTTCGACGAGGCCAGCCTGTTCCTGGCGCGCGCCTTCGCGGCGGGCCGGCTGGGCAAGCTGTTGCAGTGCGATTGCTACGTGAAGTGGTACCGCTCACCGGCGTACTACTCCCGGCCCATCAAGGGCAGTTGGCAAACCGAAGGCGGCGGCGCGCTGATCAACCAGGCCATTCACCAGGTGGACCTCCTGCGCTGGCTGGCCGGCCCGGTGGCGGAGGTGTCCGGCATGTGGCAGTTGGGCGCGTTGCACAAGATCGAATCCGAGGACGTGGTGAGCGCCGTTCTGCGGTACGCAAACGGCGCGACCGGCGTGATCCAGGCATCCACCGCGATGTGGCCGGGCTATACCGAGCGGACGGAGTTCCACGGCGCGAAGGGCACGGCGGTGATTGCGGGCGACAAGCTCACGGTTTGGGACGTGGAGGAAGATTCCGGCGAGCCCGCCCCGGTCGCCTTGCCGGCGGTTTCCGGATCCTCCGACCCGATGGCGATTCCGCTCGATCCCTTCGAGCGCCTGTTCCGGGATTTCGGCGACGCCATTGCCACTGGCCGCCGGCCCGCGGTCTCGGGTGAAGAGGGCTATCAGGCCCTGGAAATCGTCGACGCGGTGTACCGCTCCTGCCGCACCGGCGAAAGAGTCAAGCTGTAACGCGGCGGCATTGCGCGCTTCGTCATAGAATAAGGGACAGGGCGGAAAACAACTACATGGAAACTACCGCAGCAGGTTTAGAAGGCGTCATCGCAGGCGAATCCGAGATTTGCTACATCGACGGATACCTGGGTGTTCTCAGCTACCGCGGCTATAACATTCATACCCTGGCGGACAACGCCGTCTTCGAGGAAACTATCTTCCTTCTCTGGAATGGATGGCTGCCCAAGCCGGGCGAGCTGGCCCAACTGAAGACGGATCTGGCCGCGGAGAGGGGGCTGCCCGGCCCCGTGATCGACTTCCTGAGGAGCGTCCCCGGCGGCGCTCCCATGGATGTTCTGCGCACGGCGGTTTCCATGCTGAGCCTGTACGATCCCGAGGCGCAGGACATGTCGGCCGACGCCAACCACCGCAAGGCGGTGCGGCTGATGTCCAAGACCTCCGCCATCGTGACGTCCTTCGACCGGCTGCGCAAAGGCCTCTACATCGTGGAGGGCGATCCCAAGCTTGGGTTCGCCGCGAATTTCCTCTACGCGCTCATCGGAAAGCGTCCCGACGAGGTGATGGAGCACGCCTTCGACGTCGCCATGACCCTGCACGCCGACCACGAGCTGAACGCCTCCACCTTCGCCGCCCGCGTCATCGCCGCCACACTCTCCGACATCCATTCAGCCATTACCGGCGCCATTGGCGCGCTGAAGGGGCCACTGCACGGAGGGGCCAACGAAGCGGTGATGCGGCTGCTGTACGAAATCGACAAGGCCGGAGCCGACCCGGTGGAGTACGTGAAGGGCATGCTGAACGCGCGGCAGAAGATTTCAGGGTTTGGGCATCGCGTGTATAAAACCGAAGACCCGCGGGCCACGCACCTGCGCAAGATGAGCGAGCAACTCGGCAAGGACTCCGGCCAGCCTAAGTGGTTCGAGATGTCGCGGGCGATCGAGCTTTACATCAACGCCGAGAAGAAGCTGAACGCGAATGTTGATTTTTACTCCGCCTCGACCTACGCAACGCTGGGAATCGACATCGATCTCTACACGCCGATCTTCGGGGTGAGCCGCATTGCGGGCTGGGCAGCGCACGTGATTGAGCAGTTGGACGACAACCGGCTGATCCGGCCGCGGGCCGAGTACATCGGGCCGGTTTATCCGTCGCCTTATATTCCTATGGGTGAGCGGCCGTAGGGGAAGCCAGAATGCGGGCGGGCTAGATGCCTCATGCGCCTGATGGCTGGCGCGCATTCCACAGCAGGTACAGGCCCCAGGCGCCGAGCGTGCATCCGTCGCGGATGCTGCCGTCAAGCATCCTCTGTTCGAACTCTTCGACCGACAATGAACGGACCACGAGGTCGTGTTCCTCGGGGTCGGGATCGTTCTCGGTGTGTGTGAGGCCGGTGGCCAGGAAGACGTGCATGNNTCCTGGATGGTGTAGCGGAACTGCTCGATCAGCCAGACCCTTCCCTGGTCAACGGGCAGGATGATGGCGCAGTCAGGCTTCTCCACGACGCCGTAGATGCCTTTTTGGCCATTGGAGCGAAGGATCTCGTCTTCGCGCAGGCGCATCCAGTGGTTGCGATAGACTTCGCGGGTGGAAAGCGTGGTGATGGCTGGGGTGGGGTTGGGATTCATTACGTTCCTTCCGGGCTCAGCGCATTTGAAAAACGGTCGTTCATTCTCGCGATGGATTGGTCTTGTTTTGAAAGGGCGCGGCTTCAGCTGCGCCAATAAACAATTGGGGAGAATTTTGGGGCTTTAGCCCCCGAGGGAATGTGTCCAACTCGAAATTTCCGCTCGACGAGCTGTAAGCATACTGCTCTGTACATTGGGCGAGACCGGCCTTGACTGGATTACTTGCAATATACCTACGATGAATTTCAAAATCCTCGTCGTCGCGAATCCGATGATCCGAATATCCCGTCACCCAAATGCCGCCAATCCAATTGAACTCACGTTTGGCTCGGAAAGAAAACCCGCCTTTCAAGCATTGAACCGCCAACTCAAGACTGGCAATGGGCGTAATGATCAGATGAAAGTGATC
>PLGA01000211.1 GCA_003139735.1 Bryobacterales bacterium
TCCTTCCTGGTGGACGTGGCCGAACAAAGCGCACTGGTGAGCGGATTCCTTGCCAGCACGTTCGAGAAAGCTTCATGAGCGCCGAGGCGCCGCGCAAGCAGGCATTCGTTCGCGAACTCTTGGGACGCAGCGATTACGCCATCATCGGCGACATTGTGGAGCCGGGCGCGAAGGTGCTGGACCTGGGATGCGGCGGCGGCGAGCTGTTGGAATGGCTGGCGGAAAACAAGGGCGTCGAGGCGCGCGGAGTGGAGATTTCCGGCGAGAAGGTGCGGCGCGCCATCGCGCGCGGGGTTTCCGCGTACCAGGGCGACATCGACAATGGGTTGGCGGATTACCCGGCGCAGGCTTTCGATTATGTAATCCTGAGCCAGACCATGCAGGAGACGCGCCACCCGCGCCAGGTGCTGGCCGAGATGCTGCGGATAGGCCGCCGGGCCATCGTGGCGTTCCCTAATTTCGGGCACTGGCGCATGCGGCTTTCCATGCTGGCCAGCGGGCGGGCGCCGCGGACCAAGCTGTTTCCCTACCAGTGGTACGAGTCCCCCAATATCCACTTCCTGACGGTGCACGATTTCGAGGACCTGGCGGCCGTGGAGGGTCTGACGGTGGAGCGCCGCTACTTCCTGGCGGGCCGCCGCAAGGTGACTCTGCTGCCGAACCTGCTGGCCGAGGTCGCGGTATTCCTGGTGCGCAGACCGTAAAGAACCGCTCTCTCACGTTCGCGGCTCCGCGGCTTGCGGCGCTCAATTGCAGGCCACGGATTCCAGGCTGCGGACTTTCGCCGAGAGCGTGGTTCGCTTGAGGCGGAGCATGTCGGCGTCGGCTTTCTTGTTGCCGCCGGTCTTGCGCTGCGCCATGCCTGACCGAAAGCATGGCCGGCAAGCCAATCGTCTCCTCACAGATCCACGGTCCGGCGCTCTTCGGCGCTGCGCAGGGCGGCTTCGATGACTTTGAGGCCGTCGCGCGCATCGGATGGATCAACTGGCGGAGGCCCGCCGCCATGCAGGCAATCGGCCAAGACCGCGTAATAGGTCTGCCAGGCGCCGGGGATGGTCGCTACCTGACGCTCGGTTCCATCCGCCAAGAACAGATCGCCGGGCCGAGCCACTATATCGGCGGCCCAACCCGGATCGCCCGGCAGCTTCCCGGCCATGAGCGCCGTTTCTTGCGGGTCCATGCCGTAGGAAAAGTAGCTGCCGCGATCGCCGTGGATCGCAAAATGCGGTCCTGGGCGGGGAACCAGCATGGAGCTATGCAAAATCGCCCGCATGCGGCCGTAATCGAGCGCCAGGTGAAAGTAATCGACGGCCTGGGCGCCCTCGCGTTGAAAAAAGATGCCGGCGTTTACGGCGCGCGGCATGCCGAAGAGCTGCAGCGTCTGGTCGATGAGATGGGGCCCCAGATCGTAGAGAGTCCCGGAGCCGGACACGCGCTGCTCCTTCCACCGGGCGACCACGGTGGGACGGAAGCGGTCGTAGTGCGCCTCGTAGGAGTGCACCGTCCCGAGCCACCCGTTGGCGATGCATTGTTTCACGGTGAGGAAGTCGCCATCCCAGCGGCGGTTGTGAAACGCGGTCAAGACGAGTCCCTTCGCCTGGGCGAGCGCGATCAACTCGTCTGCCTCGCTCACGGCGACGGCGATGGGCTTATCCATCACGACATGTTTCCCGGCCAGCAGCGCGGCGCGGCCGATCTCGAAGTGCGTTCCGGTGGGCGAGGACACAATCACCACGGGAATATCGGCGTCAGCCAGCAACTCCGCCACGCTGCCCAGCGCGCGCACCCCGGGCATGCGCTCGACCTCTTCCTTACGGCTGGTCACCACCGAATCCAGCCGCAGTCCCGGCGTGCGGCGGACCAGCGGTGCGTGAAAGACGGAGCCGCCGAAGCCATAGCCGATCAGCCCAACCGGAATTTCGCGCATCACTCTCCCTTTATAGCGCGTCGGCAAAGGCATCGGGCTTGCTACCATCGAAGCTTGAACCCCGATGCGCAGATCATTGTCTTGGATGCCGGCGGGCAGTATTGCCATTTGATCGCCCGCAAAGTGCGTGACTTAGGAGTCTACGCCGAAGTCCGGGCGAGCGAGACGCCCGCCTGCGAATTGGCGTCCGCGCGCGGCATCGTGATTTCCGGCGGCCCCAGCAGCGTGTACGATCCGGGCAGCCCCACGGTGGACCCAGCGATCTTCTCTTGCGGCGTTCCGGTGTTCGGCATCTGCTATGGCCAGCAGCTTATGGCGCATCTGCTGGGCGGCGAGGTGCGCAAAGGCGAACGGGGCGAGTATGGCATGGCGACCCTGGAGATGGACCCAGTTTCCGATGCGCTGTTTGAAGGGCTGGGCGGCCGGCAACAGGTCTGGATGAGCCACCGCGACGCGGTAGCCGGCCTGCCCGAGGGCTTTTCCACGGCCGGCCGCACCGCTACGTGCGCCATCGCCGCGATGGCCGCGCCCGGCAAGAAGCTTTACGCGGTGCAGTTTCACCCCGAAGTGGTCCACACGGAGCGGGGCAGGGAGTATCTGGCGAATTTCGTATTTCGCGTGTGCGGATGCCGGAAAGACTGGGACCCGCGCGGCCGCGCGCCGATGCTGGAGCGGGAGATCCGCGACGCGGTGGGCGGCCGCAGCGTCTTCTTCTTCGTGAGCGGCGGCGTGGATTCCAGCGTGGCGTTCGCCTTGTGTACGCGCGCCCTCGGGGAGAGCCGCGTGCGCGGCGTCTACGTCGATACCGGGTTGATGCGGGAAGGTGAAAGCGAGTTTGTGGGTCGTCTCGCCGGAGTGGCGGTGGAACCCGCCGCGGAGCAGTTTCTCAGCGCGCTCAAGGGCGTTACCGAACCGGAGCGGAAGCGTCACATCATCGGCGAGGAATTCGTGCGCGTGCAGGAGCGGATCATGGCCGAGCGGGGCCTCGCCGAAGGAAGTTGGATCCTGGGCCAAGGGACTATCTACCCCGACACCATCGAATCCGGCGGCACGGCCAACGCCGCGGTGATCAAGACGCACCATAACCGCGTGGAGGGGATTCGGAAGCTGATCGAAGCCGGCCGCATCGTGGAGCCGCTGAAGTCGTTCTACAAGGACGAAGTGCGCGAGGTGGGACGCGAGCTGGGATTGCCCTCCGAACTGCTGGAGCGCCATCCGTTTCCCGGCCCGGGGCTGGCGATTCGTTGTCTCTGTTCGGAGGTTGACGCGCCGCTCCGCGCCACGGCCGACGGGTATATCGTCCCGGTGAATTCGGTGGGAGTGCAGGGCGATTCGCGCAGCTACGCGCCCGTGCTGGCGATCGACGCGCTGGACCACGAACGGGCCACGGCGCTGATCAACCGCCTGCCCGGCATCAACCGCGTGATCGGGAGCGTGCGGACGCGCGTTCCCATCTCCCGGATGCAGGTGCGCGCCGGCTTCCTGACCCCCCAGCGCATCGCCCGGTTGCCGCTCGCCGACGCCGCGATTCGCCGGCTGTCTCAACGCGCCGGTTTCGACCAGCGCGTTTGGCAATTCCCGGTGATCCTGATTCCCTTGGGCGCCAGCGCCGAATTCCCCGACTCGGTTGTATTGCGTCCCGTGGATTCCGTGGACGGAATGACCGCGCGGTCCGTCTCCATCGACCCGGCGTTACTTCAGGAAATGTGCGCGGAGTTGTTCCAGCAGGAAGGCATCGCGGGGGTATTCCTGGATTTGACGCACAAGCCGCCGGGCACCATTGAATGGGAGTAGCGCCGCCGGGCCTACTGTTTCTTAGCCGCCGGGGGCGTTGCGGGCGGTTTGGCGGCCGCCGGGGGCGTTGCGGGCGGTTTGGCAGCCGGGGCGGCGGGCGCAGCCACCGCGCTGAGAGGATACTTTTCGTCGTACAGCTTGACGATATCGCTGGTAACATCGATGCCGGAGGCCGCCCACAGAACCGACGTCTGCTGGTTGCTCACGTCCAGAACCACCGCAAACCCATTGTCGGTCCCGTACTTCGCGAGGATCGTCATCATCTTGGTCCCCAGCTCCTGGAAGATCTTGCCCTGTTGCTCCGAAACCTCGGCCTGGGCGTCCTCCGTGGAGCGGTTGAAGGTCTTGGTGTTAGCGTCGATGTCGGCCTGCAGCTTTTTCTGCGCGTCCAGACTCATGGTGGCCGAGCCCTTGCGCAGCCTGTCGGTGTCCGCCGTAATGGTGGCCTGCAATTTATCGAGGGCGTCCTTCTTCGGCGTGACGACCGTCTTCTGTAATTCGTCTATGGCCTTCGCGCCTTCCTTCGTGGCGACGATGGCCCCTTCCGCATTGATGATCCCGATCTTGGTGGGAGGGGGACCCGCGGCGGCGGCGGCGGGAGCGGGGGTCTGGGAGTTCGCCAGAACGGCGAAGCTCAGGACCAAAGCGGGTAAAACGGCGAATTTCTTGTTCAAGCTGCAAACTCCTAACTTTGAGAATAACATCAAGACTGGTTCCTGTGCTTAGAACGACTTGCCAATCGTGAACCGGAACATGGTCCGCTTCTCGAAAAACGGGATGGCCTCGCCGACATAGGTTGCCGCGTTCGTGAAACTCGCGTAGTTGGGGAACAACGACCGGTCGGCCACGATGGGCGGCTGCAGGTACTCCCGCACGCACGACGGATTGTAAGCGAAGTACATGCGGAATGGCGCCTGGACGACCGGCAGCCTGACCGAAATCTCGAGACCGGTGGAAGCCCTCGGCCTCTGCGTGCCCGCGATGATCCTCACGTCGTTCGAAAAGCCCGCCTGGGGAAACTGCTGGTTCAGGCCGGCAATATGGGAGGCTTCGAGCGCGAGTTGGTGGCTCAGCAGGATTTTGTCGACGCCGGCGTCGAAGAACGCCGAGAGGGTTACGACATTGGGTACGATCGGAATGCGGTACTCGAAACTTGAGATCACATGCGAGTCGCCCCCGGGCGTAATCAGTTGATAGCTCGGGATCGTCTCGTAAACTCCCGCCTGCGAGACGACGCCGTTGGTAATCACCGTCTGCGTACGGTTGGTGCCGTTGGCGTTCAGCAACGGGACCGATTGTGTGGTCGGAATAAACGCGATGGGCGTGATGCCCCAGTCCTGGAATCCGCGGATATCCATCTCGCCGCCGATGAACGTGCGAGCGAACGGCGGCGCCACTCTCCCTCCGTAGCCGCTAATCATCGAGCCCAGGGCGTGAAACGCCAGAACGTGGGCTTTGTTGAATGGCGATGTATGAAAGTACTTGTACTCGACGGACGGACGGACGGTGTTGACGTTGCCGCCCAGAACCACGCCGGCGAAATCGGTCGAGAAGAAAAAGCTGTGGCCTCCGGTCGGAAAATACGGATTGCTCACCGTGTTGTAGTTATACGACAGGCTGACGTGGCTGGTCTTGATCCCATTGAGCGAGTTGGGCCCGTTGATCCCTGCGAAATTGAGGTATGTAAAATAATTCAAGGCCGCCGTGGTCTGGGTGACGATGCTGGAAACGTCGTAGCCGTAGGTGAGGCCGATTTGCGCGAAGCTGCGCCGCAGGTGCGTGCTGAGGGAAGTGGTAAACCCCTTGCTGTTCTGGGTGTAATTCAACAGGTTCTGCTGTCCCAGGCCCGCGTACAGCGGAATCAGGTTCTGTCCCGACAGGATGGATGCCTCGCGGGCCTGGTCGAAATTGAACCTCCGCAGGTACACGTTGAATCCCGTCTGGATAGGCTTATCGAGGAGATACGGCTCCGTGAACCCCAGGCTGATCATCTGCTGGCGCGTGCCAAGCTGCGCATCGAGGGAAAGGGTTTCGCCGAGGCCCAGGAAGTTGTTGGTGGAGTAATTGAAGCCGACGAAGCTGCCCGCGATGCCGGAAACGCCGCCGTTCAGCCCGATCGCGTTCTTCCCGCGCTCCTTCACCTTGAGCGTAAGATCCACCGTATCCGTGTTCGGGACCCTGGCGACCGTGGTGGCGTCTTCCTCCTTCATCACTTCGAAATACCCGAGCTGGTTCAGGCGCAGGATACTCAGGTTCCACATGTTCATGTTGAAGAATTCGCCCTCGTCGACATACAGCTCGCGGCGGATCACTTTATCCCGCGTGGATTGGTTCCCTTGGAAATCGATGCGGCGGATGAAGAATTGCTTGCCCTCTTCGCACGTGATCGTCAGGTCGACCTGGTTGGTATCGGGAATGAAATCGGGATTCGGATCGGGCGAGAAGTCGATGTAGCCATACCCTCCGTACAGCTTGCGCATGTCTTCCATGCCCTTCTTGAGCTTGTCGGCCGAGAACACGTCGCCCGGCCCCATCTTGAACAGGGGCCTCATCAGGGCGTCGGGCGCTTTGAACAGGGTGATGCCCTGGAAATAAACGTTGCGCAGGTGGTACTGCGGGCCTTCGTCCACGTGAACTGTGATATCGGCGTCGATGTGCGGCATGTTCATCATGACTATCGGAAGGCGCCAGCCCGAACCGCCCCGCCGGACGATTTTAACGGACGTGTTCCCCACCTTGGCCTTGAAGTAGCCTTGGTTCAGGTAGCCCATGCGGATGCGTTCCGTATCGTCTTCCAACTTGATCACGTCATAACTTCTGGCGAAGACGTTCGATAACACCGGCGAATGGGGGATGCCGTACGGCCTGAGGTCCGCCATCTGCCACACGACCCAGTCCCGCTTGAAGGCATGGTTTCCGACAATGTCGATCTTCCCCACCTTCACCGTGGGCCCCTCGTCCACATGGAAAGTCACCTTCAGGGAGGCGGGCGGGACCTGCTCGACCACAGGATTCACCGAGGCATACTCATGACCGCGCTCGCCCAATAGCTCCTTCAGGACGATGGCGGCGTGCTGGATCTTGTTCGGATCGTACTGCGACTCCACGGCGAGCCCGACCTTGCGTTCCTTGAAGCGGTCCAGGATGTCGGATACCGAAACCGACTTGATGCCAAGGTAGTCGATGCTGCGGATGACGCGGCGCTCGATCACCACGAAGCGGATGAGGAGGCCCGCGTTCCCCGGTTCGACTTCGATGCGGAGATCGTCGAAGCGTCCGCTATTCCACAACTGCATGAAATCGCGATCTAAGATCTCTAAGTTGTACAAGTCGCCGGCCTTGGTCTGGATGAGCGCCTTCGCCGTGTCCAGGGGCACGCGGCGCAATCCGCGGAATTCGACCGCCTCGATGTACTGGCCCGCCTGCGCCGGAAGTTGGGGCGGCTTGGGCTGTTCCAGTTGCGGCTGTGCGGGAAGCGCGGGCTGAGCAGGGGGCTGGGCGGGCGCAGTCTGCGGCGGAGCGGCCGGCTGGGCCGGCGGCTGTACCGGCGTCTCC
>PLGA01000613.1 GCA_003139735.1 Bryobacterales bacterium
AGCACCGCGTTGTCCGGCTGATAATACTTGCGATAGAACTCCGCCAGCCGGTCGATCGGCACTTTCTCGATGTCCTCGCGCGACCCGATCGTCGACTTCCCGTAGTTGTGCCACAGATAGGCCGTCGCCATCACGCGCTCTTCCAGGATTCCCGCCGGGCTGTTCTCGCCCCGCTCGAACTCGTTGCGGACCACGGTCATCTCCGTGTCGAGCAGTTCCTTCGCCTGCCTCACGTTGACCATACGGTCGGCCTCCAGGCCCAGCGCCCACTTTAAGTTATCGTCGGTCGCCGTGAAGGTCTCGTAGTAGTTCGTACGGTCATAGGAGGTGGTTCCGTTCCAGGTCGATCCGTGGTTGACCAGTTCTTCCTTGATCTTCCTGCCGTTGGTCGTCTGGATGAAATCCATGTGTTCGAGCAGGTGCGCCATGCCCGTCTCGCCGTATCCCTCGCTCCGGGACCCGACCAGGTAGACCACGTTGACGGAAATCGTTGGGTTGGAGCTGTCGGGGTATAACAACACCCGCAGCCCGTTAGGAAACGCGTATTCGGTGACGCCCGCCAGCGAGGCGTTCTTGTGAACGCCGGGCGGCAACGTCTGGCCGGGCGCGAAAGCAGCCAGCGCGAGCAGGACCGCCGGAACCGCAAGCTCAGTGTGAAAGCGCATGACGACTACCTCACTTATGGAAACTGACCCGGATTATAACCCATGGCGCGCCCAGCTCTTGTACGTTAGTCATTGGCGTCGGATGCCGGTTTACCGACCGGCGCACCGGCAAGGTCGAGACGTACGTCGGACGCCGGAGATTCATCCACATCGATGTCGAACCGACTCAGATCGGGCGGGTGGCGCCTACCGAGTTGGGCATCGTGGCCGATGCTAAAGTGGCGCTCGCCGCCCTGTTGGAGGAAGCTCAGAGGCGCCCATACCATCCGCCGCCCTCCGATCGAGTCAAGTGCTTGCCGGCGCTACGGAGAGAGTTGGCCCGCAAGACCGATTACGACGTCCCTATCAAACCGCAGCGCGTTTTTCTGGAGATCAACCGCTTTTTTTCGCCCAACACAATTTTCACCACGGGCTGCGGCATAACCCAAATCTGGTCCGGTCAGTTGCAGAACATCGAGCGGCCCCGGCGCTACCTCCCCTCTGGCGGCGCGGGCACTCTCGGCTACGAATTCCCGGCAGCCATTGGCGCCAAAGTGGCGTACGGTTATGCTTCGAGCATGGGGTCAGCCTTTGTACTGCAACGGGGGAATCTACCCGGATAATGTCAAACTGATCGAGGCATTCGGCGGAAGGGGCGAACGGCTTTGCAATGCCGGGGACCATGCTCCGCCCCTAAGCTATCGGTCCGGCGACACGGCAAGCGGCAAGAAAATCTCGCAGGGCATGCTGGTATTCGGGGAACTCCCGCAAGCAGGGCTTGATGATACCCTCAGCCCAATCAAGGAACCGGTGGACCTCTAGAAACTCGACGGACCTGGAATCATCAGCCAAGCGAGACAACAGTTCATGGAGTCGCTCCAAAACCTTCGGGAACTCCAAACCATGCAGCACTTTCAAAGCCTGAATCAGCCCCCAGAGTTCATCAAGGTGAGCAATGGTGAAGTCGCATTCTTGTTTCGTCATCACCTCTTGCTTCACCCTGGCGGCGCCGGTTTCTGGCTTCCAAGTCCAAGTGTACGCCTTTGCCGTTGGGGGGGAGTCCGCCGTCTCAACCCCCGCGGCCGTCCACCTAAAGACGCGCACGGGTGGCGTGACGCTGCGTCGCGGTCTTTCACGGTCTTTCCGCCGTGCGCGCGCCATTCGGTCTCGCGGCGCTACCGGAAGTCTCGGCCACCGGCGAGCGGCGGTGAGTGAACACCCGCGGGGAGGGAAATGAACCTGTGATCCGCAGGCGATTAGCCTGCGCCGTGAGCTACCCTCGAAGGGGAGGGCGCAACATGAAGAACAAGATCATTGTGGCCGCCATCGCGCTGGTCACCGTATTCCTCGTTGGATTCGTCCCGCAGTACGTTAAAGCGAACCGGCTGGAAAATGAACTGCGCCAATCCTGGCAGGAGAACAGAGGATCCCAGCTTCGGGACCTGATCGGCCTCGCATACGTTCAGGCGAACCAAAAGAACTTCGGCCTCGGCGCCGAAACGACCAGTCGTTTCTTCAGCCGGGTCCGCGAAATGGCGAACCAGACGCCGGACGCGAGCAGCCGAAAAGCCCTGGAGGATCTATGGGCGTTGCGAGACAGGGTAACGGCGGAATTGGCGAAGGGCGACGCGGCAGCAATGGGGGATCTCCAAGAACTCTTCGTCAAGACGCGGGAGGCGACGCGGAGTTCGCGCGAGCCGTAGGCCGAGCTTGAAATCGGGCTGCAGCCCGCAAAGTCCGCAGCCTCCGAGTCCGCGTCTTCTCATCGATCTCGTGCCGCTACATGCGGTATCAGTCCCCGGACCATCGACGCCCACCGCGCCCGCATCATCATGCACGCCGAACGCATGCCAGGAATATCAGGAATATAATGTGTTGCGGATGCGCACCGCGTGATACTCAAAACCCAGATTCTGGGAGGCCGCGACCAGGCGCCCGTTCACGGTCCGGGTTACTGCGGGGTCGGCGTAATCCATCAAGCCGGTAATGGCGCGCAAAGTCAACTTGCCCCCCGACCAGAATCCGCTCGCGGCTTGGGCGGCTGCCGGTACCGGAAAAAGGGTACACATGCGAGCGCGAAGGTACCTAGCCCGACTCGCATTAGACACCTCCGCACCAGATCATACCACCGTCGTCTTCGTCATGGCGCCGATTCCTACCAGCCCGATTCGCTCCTTGAGAGCGAACTGAACCAGTTCGGCATCGGTCATGGGCTGGGCATTGCCGTCGATCAGCAGGACTTCATGGCCGGGCGGCGTAAGCGACTGCAACAAAAACATCCAGAGGTGCGGCATGAAGTTCTGCGTCACGCCGTTGTCAGGGTTGTAGAGTAAGATTCTCATGTACTTGCCGGCTCGGGCGAGTTCCGCGAAAACGCGCCCTGGCACAGGGCCATGCCCAACGCCACTGTCGGCAACATGGATGTCATGCGGTAGAGTTCAGTATAGAATCCGAAAGATGAACGCACGATGAATCAGAGCGTGACAGGTTCCGGTGAAAGCGTTCCCGACCCCCGGTTGGCTGGCAAGCTCCACCGCGCTATGGTGCGCATCCGCGACCCACTTCACAATCGTCCGTTTGCGAATGGGCCGAGGCCCACGAGGGTCGGTCTGGGCAAGTCGCGGCGACGGCATTTTCCACGCATGGGACTTGCGGAAGTCGGCAGACCCGAAATGAGCAAGTCACAAGTGCGCAGTTCGCCTTGTTCGTGCCAGCTCACGCCTGGTAGGGTGAGCAGCCGCGAGACGTTCGCCCGGCGACCACCCGCGGAAAACGGTGCAGTTTAGACCGGCGCACTCCAACTGCGGGATCGTCGGCTATCCAGAAGGTCATGGGTTCCCTAACCGGCTTACCCGCACGGTGGCGTTCACTTCGCCGTATTCGTGCTGTGCGGGCTGGCGCCCACCCGACCAGGGCGGCGGCAAGGAGGTCAGGCAAACAACAGTTCGGGCTCGCTATTCGCGGCTTCGCTGTCGAATGCGTACCGGTCGGCCGCCTCCTGACAGCGAACACAATATGCAGCCCACGGTACGGCAGCCAGGCGTTTCGGGTTGATCGCCGTGTCGCAGTGCAGGCACACGCCGTAGCTGCCATCCTCGATGCGCGCGAGGGCGTTCCGAATACTCCGGAGGAGTTTGGATCCCCTGTCCAGATTACGGATTGCCAATTCCCGTTCGCCCGCAAACTGCACTTGGTCCAGCGTATCCGCCGCCTTCTCGATCACAATGTCTTCCCGACTCCTGAGACCGAAAGAGAGCTCCGTCCTCTTGGCTTCCAGCATCGTGCGGTAACGCTCGACTTCGGAACGGCTCATCATCGTCCTCCTTTCCCGTACCTCTCATCCGCCCGGATGTCGAAACCGGGTCGGATTGGCTCTTCCCACTGAACGCGTTGTAACTCTGAGTGATTCTAAGTGATTCTATTGGCGCTTGCAACGGTTATCTTCGGTTAGGCCCGGACTAGATCGGAATG
This sequence comes from Bryobacterales bacterium, assembly GCA_003139735.1. Classification (GTDB taxonomy): domain Bacteria; phylum Acidobacteriota; class Terriglobia; order Bryobacterales; family Bryobacteraceae; genus BOG-224. The sequence goes on from PLGA01000613.1 coordinate 4,116, forward strand.
GAATCCCCGATCGCGCTCGACCGGGAAGCGCCGCCCACCGCCTCTTCGTCGCCGCGATGATCCGC
>PLGA01000515.1 GCA_003139735.1 Bryobacterales bacterium
AAGCCCGATTTCCGGCGCAGGGCGGGGCGGGCGGCCACGACGGCAGGGCCGAGAGCCGTCTCGGGCCTTCAAAAAGTCGGCTCGACAGCCGACTCTGCAAGCCTGGCGGCTTGCGCCACGGGGTCGGAATCGGGCTTATTTTAGCGCCTATGCCGGCAGGGTGGACGCTTGGCCCATCCGATGCGTCCCGACGGCTTGCGCGGCGGGCCGCTATTGCCCGGCGGCCCCGGGAGGCCGGCCCCTGGCCCCTGGCCCGCGGTACACGGGCGCTGCATCCGCCGGAGGCGGTTCGGGCGGGGGGGCTTCCTCGACCGGCTTTTTCGGGCGGCGGTCCAGGCGGTTTGTGACGAAGGCGTTGCGCGCTTTGGCGTAGCGGGGCGTTCCGGGATTGCCCTCGATGGCCGCCCATTCTTCGGGCGTGACCTCCTGGATGGCCGGGAGATACTTCTGAAAATAGTTCTTCAAGCGCTCCTGAACCGGGCGGAGGTTCGAATGATAGAGCAGGAAGAGGATCTCGTCGGAGGGCGCCACGGATGCGATGTGGTAGACCTGGGAGGCCTTCTTGATGCGCGCCGCGCGCAGGGCGGTTTGCAGCTTTTTGGAGCGCGCCTCCAACTTGCGCCACAGGTCCTCTTCGGCCTTAGTCAGGGCGGCCGCGCGGATGAGCGACTGCTCTTCCTTGGGCGACAGTTTCTCGGTCAGGACGAATAGGAACGGGCCCAGCCGCGCCGACCGCCAGTGCGGTTCATCGGGCAAAGCGCGGACGATCTTCTCGAATTTGGCCATCCCGGCCAGATTCACCTTGGGGCCCGACAACGCCGGCGAAAACAGCTTGAGAAGCCCGGCCTCATCGAGCGTCCGCAAGATCTCGGCCGAGCCGTCTTCGGCGGCGATGAACCTGAGTTCCTCTCCGAGAGTGGCCGGAGGAATGGAATTCTGGACGTCCGCTTCGAGGGCGTTGGCCACCTGCATCCGGGTGCGTTCCTCGACGGAGAACCCCAGCCGCACTTGCAGACGGGCGAGGCGCAGGAGGCGCGAGGGGTCGTCGTAGAAGGCATAGGCGCTGGCGGCCCGCAACTCGCGCCGTCCGATATCGGCGAGGCCATTCAGCGGGTCGAGCAGAAGACCGCGGGAGGCCTTGTTGAGCGAAAGGGCGATGGCGTTGCAGGTGAAATCGCGGCCGCGCAGATCTTCCTGGATGGTAGCCGGCACGACCTGGAGTTTGCCGCCGCGGGCGCCGCGCTTCTCCTGCCGCGACATGGCGATCTGAGCCGTAACGGAATTCGGGAACTCCAGTTCCGCGCTCTTGCGGGCTTCGTCCGCCGCCATCCGCATGGCGCCGGCGGCCGCATTCACGGCCTCGGCCACTTTCAACGCGTCGCCTTCCACCACGAAGTCCAGGTCGCGGATGCGAAACCCCGACAGCATGTCCCGCATCGCGCCTCCGGTCAGGAACAGGGTAACGCCGGCCTGCCCGGCCGCCGTTTGGATTTCTCCCAACACCCGGTTTTGATCCGGGCTCAGGCGGTTCTCCAGCATGTAAATGTAGTCGCTCATCGGCAGCGCTCTCGATTCGGTTCCACGGCCGGTTCAAGCCCGGGGGTGGTGTTTTTCGACTGCGTCCCGCAGTCTGGATCGCATGACATGGGTATAGATCTGCGTCGTCGAAATATCCGCGTGCCCCAACATGACCTGCACGCTGCGCAGGTCGGCCCCGCCCTCCAGCAGATGCGTGGCGAAGCTNNAAAAGATACCGGCTGGCGCGCCCCTTGAGCAGCTTGCCGCGGGCGTTCGCCAAATATTCCTCCACCGCCTTGACGGCGGACTTGCCCGCCGGGACGAGCCTCTGCTTGTTGCCCTTCCCGGTGACCCGCAAAACCCCCAGATCGAGTTCGATGTCTCCCACCCCGATCCGGCACAACTCGGAGACGCGCAACCCTGAGGCATACAGCAATTCGACCATAGCACGGTCCCGGGCGCCGGTTGGCCGGGATAAATCGGGGGCCTCGATAATCTTGTTGATTTCCTCTAAATTCAGAAACTTAGGAATTGTGCGCCATTGCCTTGGCGCGCGCAGGCGCTCGGCCGGATCGGTATCGATGAGGCCCTCGCGCAGCAAAAATCCATAGAAGTTCCGCAGCGTAGCCAGGCGCCGGGCGATGGAGCGGGCGCTCAACCCCGATCCATACAACTTCTGCACATACCGTTCGAGGTCCGCCTCGCCGGGAAACTCCGGGGCCTCCCCGATGAACGCGCTGAAGTTCGAAAGATCGGCGGAATAAGCTGCCAGGGAGTTCGCGGCAAGCCCCTTTTCCAATTGGCAGAAGTTGAGGAACGCGGTCATCCGGTTGCGCAAATTGGCCGCGCGGGCTTCAGGCATCGAGCCAATGATACAATAAGCGCCTAAATGTTCGATACATAGACGTAACAAAGAGGCCAAATTTGTCCGCGTCGTCCACAACCAAGAAGGCAATTCTCCGCCGCTTCGAGAAGGATCCCTTGGCCGGATACGTCAATCCCGTTTCTTTTCTAAAACCTACGGGGGTTGAGCTGCTTTCGGCCGAGGGCCGGGTGAGCACGGTCCCCTACGAAGAGATCAAGACCGTCTGCTTCGTGCGCGATTTCGAAGCCGCGGGAGACGCCGGACGCCGGGTTTTCAACACCCGTCCGAAGGTTGAAGGACTTTGGCTGAGTTTGGAGTTCCGGGACGGTGAAGTGCTGGAGGGGATCCTGCCGAACGATTTGCTCCAACTGGAACCTTTAGGCTTCATGCTAGTGCCGCCGGATTCGTCCAGCAACAACCAGCGGGTGTTCGCGCCGCGGGCGGCGCTGCGCTCGGCCGAAATCCTGGGGGTGGTGGGGAGCCCGCTCAGGCGGCGGCGGGCGAAAGCCGTTCCCAAGGAGCAGATCGGTCTGTTCGACGAATAGGGGCGCGGCATGTCGCGGGCCGGCGTCCCGGCGGCCAACATTTCAGGAAGAGACGGCCTGAAATACGGTATACTGAAGCTTTAGAAGCATCATCTTATCATTGGAGGGTTACTATGAAACTCCGCAACATGGTCGCTGCCATCGCCGGGATGGTATTCGTTGCCTCCGTCTCTCTTGCGCAGAGTGCGAGGATCGATGGCGACGTTGTCGGCTTCGATGGCAAGCCGCTGCAGGGGGCCGTAATCAAACTACAGCGCACGGATAGATCCGGGGATCTTCAGACCAAGACGGATAAGACCGGCCACTTCGTCGCCATGGTGCAGAACCAAGCAGTCTTTACCGTCACCGTCGAGATCGATGGCAAGGCGATGGATTCCCAAAGCACGAGGGCTTCGCTCTCCGATCCGCCGACTCTGAGATTCGAATTGGCGAAGTCCAAAGTGGCCAAGGACGCGGAGAAGGCGGCCTTGGACAAGGCGGTGCAATCGGGCGGCCAAATCACGCCGGATATGGAACGCGGCTTGACAGCCGAGCAAAAGGATGCGATCGAGAAAAAGATCGCTTCCGATAAGGACGCCATTAAGAAGCATGCGGACTTGAACGCGGCCTACACGGCGGGCGTGAACGCGATGGACGCAAAGCACTGGGGGGACGCGATCACCTCGCTGGAAAAGGCTTCCACCATCGATCCCAAGCAGACCGCCATCTGGACGCATCTGGCGGATTCATATCTGGCGGACGCCGCCACCAAGACCGGCGCGGATCGCGACGCCGAAATGCAGAAGGGCGTCGACGCGTATACGCAGGCGATTGCGTTGAAGCCTGACGACGCCGGCACCCACAACAATTACGGGCTTGCGCTGGCGAATGCCAAGAAATACCCGGAAGCGATGGCCGAGATGGCCAAAGCCGCGCAGATCGACCCGCCCGGCGCCGGCAAGTATTATTACAACCTGGGCGCGATCCTGGTGAACAGTGGCCAGACCGACCAAGCCGCCGATGCGTTCCAGAAAGCCATCGCGGCGGACCCCAACTACGCGGACGCGTATTATCAGTACGGCGTGTCCTTAATGGCCAAGGCCCAGATTGGCGCAGATGGCAAGGTGACGCCGGCGCCGGGTACGATCGAGGCGTTCCAGAAATGCCTGAGCTTCGCGGACAAGTGCACTTTCGCGCAGCAGTGCAAGGACTCGATCGCCGCGCTGGGTTCTTCGGTGGATACGCGGTACACCGACCCGAACGCGAAGCCGGCGACGACGACGAAGAAGAAAAAGTAGTCCGATTCCGGGGCGGGAGCCGCGGGCTTCCGCCTCGATTCCATGTTCCGGGAAATTCTCGAATTTGTTCCCTACCTGCTGCTCTTTCTCTTCCTGAGATCGATCGTCAGAAGCTTCCTATCCAACCGACGCAGGGCGCCGAGCGCGCCCCGGCAGGCGCCCACTCAATCCGGCGGCGAACTCAAGAAAGATCCCGTCTGCGGGACCTACGTATCGGCGGCGGCGAGCGTTACGCGCAGCATAAACGGCCAGGTGGTCTATTTCTGCTCCGAGGAATGCCGCGACCGTTACGGCCTCCAGTAAGCGATCCGGCCCGGCGCTTTCGTACGGGCAGCCCACGGGCAATTTATCGGCCATAGAATCTTTGAGCGAAGCGCCGGTTTCAAACGTCTAATAAGTGAGAGGCACGCCGAAAAAAATGGGAATTGAAGGCTTCATGAATACGGCGCAATCGCGATTGTCTCTGCCGGAGCTACGGAGGAAAACCGACCGGGATCTGGTCATTCTGTCTGGCAGGGAAATCGAACGGTGCTTGAAGCTTGTCAGCCGGGGCGCCATGGCGGACGCGGAAGCCGCGTACCATCAGGCCAGGGTTCTGCTGCGAATCGCGCGTGCGCCCGACGCGCAGCGCTGGGAGATGGAAGCACGCCTGGACCAGGCGCGCGCGGCAATCGACCGCCGGCGATCCACCGTGAGGGCCCGCGCGCAATCGGCCTCCTGCTAGCGTCCCGACTGGTGCAC
>PLGA01000154.1 GCA_003139735.1 Bryobacterales bacterium
GCCTATGGGCCAGGAGGCCCGCCTCACGTCACTCGCCGTAGCTGATTTCGCCCTGCCGGGCGGAGACGGCGGCGTAGACCAGCAGGATCAAGGCTACGGCCAGCAGGCCGGGGACGGCAATCCACGCGGCGGCGGGATCGGTTTCGACGGCCATGATCGAAAAGGGCGGAGGAACGGGGACTTCCACCGGGCAAAGGCTCTTCAGATAGAAAACCACGCTGACTTTCTTCAGCAGCGACGGCAGAAAGGGATTCAGCCCTTCCCAGACCCACACCACGGCGGCGGCGATCATGGGGTTCCTGGTGATTTGGCCGCAGACCAGGAACACCGCGCCGTAGCCCACGCAGGCGAGAGCCGTTACCAGAACGTAGGAACCCAACTGGCTCAGGCCGGGGCCGTGGACCAGGTAGTCGGTCCAGGCGGGGCCGAAATGGCGGCCCAACAGCAGGAACGTCAGCGCCGTGCTGGGAACGAACAGCATGAGCGAAACCGTCAGCCCGGCCAGGTACTTGCCGGCCACCAGCAGCTCGCGGCGAATGGGGGTCAGAAAATAGTAGTGCAGCGTCTTTTCCAGCATTTCTCCGCGGAACAGGTTGGAGAAAATGCCCATGGCGCCGAAAAAGAGGGAGCCGCGCAGAAAGAACAGCAGGAACATGCCGGCGAAGATCACGCTATCTTCGCCCACGGTGTGGCTGGTGGAATGGCGCTGCGACTCCACCAGCCAGTGCAGCAGCGAGATGAACACGGGGCCGGCCGCCAGGCAGTAGATCCACCAGCCGCGCTTGGAGAACGCCGTCCGCTTCAGCTCGAGCCGCATCACGCCGGCGATCTGGCGCATCCACAGGCTGTTCATACGTTGCCCCCTTCGGCGCCGATCAGGTATTGGTAGACCGAGTTGACGTCGTCGTCGGCGGGCGCCACCGATTCCACCTCCAGGCCCGTCTCCAGGATCACGCGATTCAGCAGCAGGTAGAAGCCGTCGGCGTCCTTGGTGCGGAGCAGCAGGTTCTTGCCGTCGCCCTGAATGATGGCCTCGACGATGTGGTCCTGCTGGAACAGGCGCGCGGCCAGGACGCTCGGGCGGTCGCAGCGGACCAGGATCTGCATGGGCTGGTCCGTGACCTCGCTGCGGACCCCTTGAATCTGGCCTTCGGCGACCACGTAGCCTTGGCTGAGCAGGATCACCTGGTCGGAGATGCGGTCCACTTCGTGCAATATGTGGCTCGATACGATGACGTGGCGTCCCTGCGCTCCCCATTGCTGGAAGAGGGCGATGGCCTCGGCGCGCGCCATGGGGTCGAGGCCGTTCAGGGGCTCGTCGAGCACGATGACTTTCGGATCGTGGGCGATGGCGTGCGCCAGTTTCACGCGCTGACGCATGCCCTTGCTATAGGCGCCCACGTGACGGTCGGCGGCGCCGGTCAGGCCCACCATTTCGAGCGCGGCGCGGGTGCGCTCATCGCACTCCGCATGGCTCATGCCGTGAACCGCGAGATACGAATAGATGAACTTGTAACCGGTCAGGCCCTTGGGAAACGCGTCGAACTGGGCGCAGTAGCCGAGGATTTTGCAAAGCCGCTCGGGGTTTCCGGGGGATATTCCAAGGACCTCGATCTTGCCGTCGGTTGGCTGGAGCAGGCCGGACATGAGGTTCATGAGCGTGGTCTTGCCCGAACCGTTGGGGCCGACCAGGCTGGTGACGCCCGGCGGGATGGACAGGCTCACGCGGTTGACGCCGAGGACTTCGCCGTAGAAGCGGGAGACGTTTTCGAAGGTGATGAGGTTGCTCATCGGACCACCTCGGCGCCGCGGATCTTGCGGGCCAGCATATAGAGGCAGGCCAGGACGATCGCGGTCAAGCCCGCCCAACAATACCACAGGGGGACCTCCTCGCCGATGGGCGAGCGGAAGAAAACCGCGCCGTTGGTGGTCTTGTTGGCGCCCTCGAAAAGCTGCACCCAGATGGACCCCACCAGGTAGCTGATGCTGGCCAGATTGCCCCAGTGCGTGCGCTCGACGGCGTTGATGGTGGCGCCGAAAGCGGAGGTGACGAAGAACAGGACGAACATCAGGGCGCCCGCGGCGGGTTTCCACTTCACCCAGGCCGAAAGCGCCAGAGCCAGCAGCGAGAGCAGCAGAATCCAGACCCACGAGCCGAAGAAAATCCCGGAGGCGATGCGCGCGTTATCGGTCATCCAGCTCCAGCCCTCCAGGTAGCCTTGCAGGAGAAACAGGAGGAGGCCCGGAATCCAGGTCATCAGCGACATGAGGACCACCAGGATGGACATCTTGCCGAGCACGTATTCCACGCGCGAAAACGGCCGCGCGAGATAGAGCGATAGCCCGTTGTTGGCCAGGTCCGGCGAGACTTGGCCCGGGCCCACGAACGCGGCCATGAACAGCGCCATGACGCTCTGCCAGCCGAGCAGCGACAGGAAAAACGTCACGTTGATGGAGATCAGCCCGCGCGCGTTCTGCACGTTGAGCAACTGGAGGGCGCTGGCGTTGTGCTGCACGTAGATGATGAGGGCGCAAATGAGGGGGTAGATCAAGGTGGCGATGAAAAAGGTGTTGAGGAACTTCGACCGGTGCAAATCCTCGAAGGCGTAGCGCGGGATCACCAGGAGCCGCGCCAACGGCCCGGTCAAACGGCCCTCGTAGGGCCGGTAGACTTTCTTATAAACGGCCATCGCCGGCCTCCATGGCTTTGAGGAAAATGTCCTCCAGGGAATCGCGTTTGTGGTTGAGGCGGCGCACCTGCACGTTCTGGGCGGCGGCGATCTGGTAAATCTGGCGCACCTCGAGGCCGTCCGGCATGATCAGCTTGATGCGCCCCTGCGCGCCGGGCGCGGTTTCGCAGCCTTGGCGCTCCAGGGCCGCCAGGAAATCGCCATTGTTTTCGCCGCGCGTTTCAATCTCCAGGAAGCGGCGGTTGGCGCGGCGCTCCTCCTCCAGGTTGCAGAAGGCGGCGATGTTGCCGTCTTTCAGGATGAGAACCTCGTCGCAGCACTCCTCCACGTCGCGCAGCAGGTGCGAGGAGAGAATCAGACGGAGGTCGCCGCGGTCGCGGATTTCCTGAATCAGTTGAATCATGCGCGAGCGGGCGGGCGGATCGAGACCGTTGGTGGGCTCGTCCAGGAACAACAGCTTGGGTCCGTGGGCGATGGCCTGCGCCAGCTTGGCGGATTGCTTCATGCCCAGGGAATAAGTTCCCAGAGTGCGGTAGCGGACTTCGCCCAAGCCCACGTAGAAAAACGCTTCATGCGCGCGCTCGAGCGCCTGCTCGCGCGGCAGGCCGGCCAACTCGGCCATCAGCCGCACGAAGCGCACGCCGCTCATGCCGGCGATAAAGGCGTCATTTTCGGGCATGTAGCCAATCAGGCCGCGCACCTCGCGCGCATGCGTGCGCACGTCGCGCCCGAAGACGCGCGCGGTCCCCGCGGAAGGCGGGTAGAAGCCGAGCAGCGTGCTGAGGAGCGTCGATTTACCGGCGCCGTTCGGTCCCAACAGGCCGATGGAGCGCCCGGTGAGGGTCGCCTTCAGTTTCTTGAGGATGGGGCGGCCATCGAAGCACACCTCCAGTCCATCCAGTTCGATGACCGGTTCCATTCTTCTATCTAAACGCACTTTCGCGCGCGCGTGTTCCTTGCGGTTGGAGGACGGGCAGCGCCTGGCCGGCGATTCCCAACAGGCTGCCACTCATAAACTGGGCCATGCCGAGTCCCAGAGTTTTGCCGTTGCCGGCTATGGTAATCCGATCCGGTTCGCCATAGGCCGCAATGAAAGCCGGCTTGGGGTTGGAAAGGTTCTGCATGGCATTGCCCCGTCCCGCGGCCCCCTGGGGCGCCAGCGCGCCGATCAGACCGGCGATGGGAGCGAGCGTCGTGCCCAGGTTCTCGTAGAACACGGCGGAGAAATTCGCGTAGGAATCGCGCGGCATCATGGAGATGAACTTGGTGGACCGGGCGATGGAAGTCCGCGTTACCTTGGCCTGCAATGCCTGGTTCAGAATGGCGCGCGAGGGCCCGGCCACAAGGTAACCGTCGTCGAAGGTGTAACTCGCCTGGGTCAATGGGTTGCCGTCGGAAGTCCCGATGGTGTAAAACGTGCGGCCGTCGGCGGTTTCCGTCAGGTTGCGCCAGGGCTTTCCGCCGGACTTGACGGCGGCCTGGCTGTACGACTCCACCACCTTTTGCAAGGTCGCCTGCAAGCGAACCGGGTCGTAGACTTCGGCGATGAACTTCCAGGAAGGCGTCGGCAGGACCGGGCCATCGAGCGCCAGGGCGAATTCACCGCCCAGGCTGGCCGCCAGGTCCTTGCGAACGTCGATGCCGGTCTGCTGGTCGGCCGTAGCCAGCGTCCGGTCGGCGCCCGCCTGCGAGCGCTGCTCAAGCGCCAGCGGCTGATCCACAATGGCGGAGGGATCCTTCACCACGAAAGCCAGCAGCAAGGTCGCTTCGGAAGTGACATAGTCGAGCGATCCCATGGGAGCCGGCGCCGCCAACCACGCCGCAATGCCCGTGCGCGGTCCGTTGAAGCCGATCGTGGAGCGGGTAGCCGTCTGCCNNACAGAGCGGGTAGCCGTCTGCCCGTTGATCTGCCTGTCCTCACCCAGGAAGTAGCGCGCGCCCTGTATCGGCTGGCCGAGGCGCCCCAGATCGGCGCACAGCGCGGCGCCGGCGCCCTGGCTCTGGGCGTCGGCAAGACGGGCATAGCAGGGCGAGGACTGGAAGGCCCCGCGCGGCTGGTCCAGAGTGAGCGCGAAGGCTTCCACGGCCTCGCGTTGCGGGCCGAACACCGCCAGGCCGGGACGCTCCTCGACCGCCACCGGCAGACCCTCTTTCTTCAGGAAATCGCCGAGCCCCGCGCGCCGGGTGCTCGCCAGAAAAACCGGCTGCGGTTGTTTGTCCGCGCCCTGAAAGACCACCAGGGCGGCTTCGTCAAGGTAATCGCCGGCGGCTTCGAGGCGGGCAAACAGGGGATCCACGCCAGCGGTCCGGCTGCCCAGCCACGCGCGCAATTGCGGGTTCTCGCCGGCGGCCTGGCGCAGCGAATCCTGCGCGTTCCGCATGGCGTCCGCCGCGTGGGGCAGGATCGCAAATACGACGGTGGACGCGGGGGCGCGGTCGAGCAGCGGGCTCACGCGTCCCGGCGCGGAAGAAGTCGAATTCGGGTTGAGGCGGGCGCCGTTGCGGCTCCAGGAAATATCGTACAGGATGGGAGCGCGATCCAGGCTCGATCCGCTCACGGACTGATCGCCCGGATTGAGCACCTTCTCCTGGTTATCCTGCGCCACATGCACTTCGCCCTGGATCACGGAAACACGCGATCCCTTGACGCCGGCGTTGACGCTGAACACCGTTCCGGTAACGGCCACCCGGCAATCGGCGGTGGCCACATACAGATGCCCCGAGCGCCGCTTGGCGGCTTGCACGATGATGCTGCCGCGGTCCAGGTGGACCGTAATGTCCTTCCCGCTTTGCGAACTCGACAGATCGGAGCGCTCGCGCAGTTCGACCGTCGAGCCGTCCCACAGTTCGAGGGTGGCGCCGGAATCCTTGGCGGTGCGGATCTCCACGCCGCCGGGCAGATCCTGGCCGGCTGCCAGGGGACGTATGCCGGCGCCGGAAATCTCAAACAGGGACCCGTTCACGGTCTGCACGTAAGCCCGGCCGGAGCGCGCGCCGGACCGATCCACGGCGAACCAGATGGAGACGCCGGCCGCGGCCACCACCACGGCCGCCGCGGCCCAGCGAGCCGCGTAATACCGGCGCGCCGGCGCGGCTGCCGGACGCGCCCGGAACGGCGTAACCTTGCCTTCGAAAACCCTGCGGCAGGCCACGCACTGGTGAAGATGGTCCTTCAGCAGGAGCGCCCGCGCATCCGTCAGACGGCCTGCGCGGTAGTCGGGAATGAGGGCCTGGAAATCGGCGCAGGAGCGGATATGCGAGGCGAGTTCCGGAACGGGAACCGGACCCGCGCACTCCGCCGCTTCCGCAATGCAGGCCCAAACCCTGGCAGCGGCGGCTTCCAGCACAGCGGGATCCACGGGTTCGCCGCAAATTTCCGCCACGGCTCGCTCCAGTGCGGGATCCATGGGATTCATTTCGGGGGTCATGCTTCGCCTCCCACGTACGTACGATAATCCTGCTGCAAGCGGTCGCGTGTGCGCGACAGGGTCACCGCCACCGTACCCGGCGTGGTGTTGAGCAGGCGTGCGATCTCAGGATTTTCCTTTCCTTCGAAGAACCGCAGGACGAACATCCGGGCGATGCGCGGGTTCAGCCGCGCCAGGGCGCCGCGCAGCCATTCGCGGATTTCGCTGGAGTTTTGGACCCGCTCGGGACCGCGGTGCGACGATTCGGCGAGCACCGGCTCCAATTCGTCGAGCGGCACGTTGCGGATGTTTTGCCGCGCGCGCACCATGTCGAGCGCGGCGTTGACGGCCGCGCGGTGCAGGAAGCTCGGCATATTGTCCACCGGATCCGCGCCGGAATCGCGCTTGAGCATTCTGAGAAACACCGTCTGGAGCACGTCTTCCGCGTCGGTGGCATTGCCGGTAATGCGGTACGCCGCCCGGAACACCATCGCATGATTGTCACGGAAGACCGCTTCCAGGTCTGTTACGAGCTGGTTGGCCGACTCCATAGATTCAGCGGCTAGCGCTTTCATCCTATCAGGCTCTTCCAGTTAAAGGACGGGTGAAGCCCGACGGAATTAGCGGNNTTGCGGGCCCGTCTCCGCGTCAAGGTTTTACCGCCGGACGATGGCTGCGCCGGACGGGCCGGCCGGAGCGGCGGCGATGGGCGGAACGGCCGGGATCGGATCCGGCTCACGCCCCACAACGCCCTTCTTGGCGTCATCGATGCTGACGTTGTAGGCGTCGAGGACCCGCCCCATGGCGTTATCCAGGTTCAGGCGCGCATGAATGTACGTGTTAAGGGCGTTCACCTCGCTCAGTTCGCGCGCGACGGTGGTCTGCTGCACGGTCACAACGTCCAAAATGGTCGCGGTGCCCAGTTCATACTTGCGCCGCGTGGCGGTCTGCGTTTGTTCCTGGAGCCGGCGTGACTCGATGGCCAGCTCATAAGCGCCGCGGGCCTCCGTCAGGGCCGTCTGGTTGTTGATCACATTGAGCTTGGTGGTGTTGTGGAGCTGCTTATCCTGGATTTGCGCCTGGCGGTACTGCAATTCCTGGCTGATCAAATCCGCCTGCGCCGAGCGGTTCCGGATGGGGACCGTCAGGGCGAAGCTGGCGGCGTAGTTGGGGAACTTGCGCGAAAACAACTGATCGAGCACCGTGCCATAGCCGCCCAAAAAGAGGGCGTTGGGGGGCAGCCCTCCGTTCAAACTGTTGGTCTGGCCCGCCAGACCCGTGTTGGACGCGCTCAAGCTGACGCTCAGCGAGGGCAGCAAGGCGTCCTTCACGCCCGTCATGCCTATGCGCGTGTCTTCCAGGCCGATGCTGTTTTGTTCCAGGTCGGGACGTTTGGCGAAGGCGTCGGCAATCAACTCCTGAATCGGCCGGACGGCCTCCTGCGCGGGGATTTCGAAGTGGTCGGTGGGCACGATGCGGGCGCCGACGATGGCCATATTGTCCAGCCCGTTGCGCGTCAACACGCCCTTCAGGATGGTCTCCTGCTGGAGCACGACGGATTCCGCGGTGTGTACATCCTGCTGCGCTCCCTTCATCTCGGCTTCCGCCGCGATGATGTCGATGGGCGCGATGGCCCCCAGCTCCGCCCGCCGCTTGTTGTCCTCGTACAGCGTGGTATCCAGGTCGAGAGTCTTTTGACGGACCCTTAAGACGTCGTTATCGTTCACCAGGTCCCAGTAAAGGCCCACCACGTTGGCCACCGTCGCGATGATCTGGTTCTCAAAGGTGAGATCGGAGATGCGCACCTGGTTCTTGGCGATGCGAATCTCGCGGTTGTTGATGGAGGGCCGGAAGCCTCTCAGCAGGTTCTGGGTAACCGAGAGCTGCAGCGTGGAGTTGGTGGAGGGGTTCAGGTTGTTATTGGGAGAGTTCTGCCAATAGCCCAGGACGTCGCTCTTCCCCAGCGAAACCGTCGTGCCGGTCAGGAACGATTGCTGGACCCCATAGGTCCAGTTCTGCAGGTTGGTGATCAGGTAGTTCGTGCCCGTGACGAAGGTGCTGGTCAGCGGCTGGGTTGCGTGCGAGGCGCCGCCCGACACGTAAAACGTCGGATCGAGGGCGGGAATCGCCGACCCGGCCAACTGCACGTTCAGTCCGCTCAGCACGCCCGTCTGCGTGCCGGAGGCGTTGCCGCCGGTTCCGCCGGTGCCGAAGCCGCCGGCGCCCGCCAGCACGCCGCTCGCCGCGGAGGACGGCCCGGAGGAGATGCTATTGGAAACATTAGTCAGGATTTGGCCGGCGCTGGCGCGCAACAGGTTGGCTTCAGCCTGCGGCAGGTTGAACCTGGCGTTCTCGATATCCAGGTTGTTCTCCAGAGTCAAGGCGATGGCATCGCGCAGGGAGAGATAGACATTACCAGCCCGCATCAACCGGTCCATCCTGGGCGAATCTGCCCACGTGATGTTGCGGACGGAGCGCGGCAGGTAGTTCCGCGAAAACCACGAAAACCTGGGACGCTCGTAGCCGGCCATCTCCGGCGTCTGGTAGGTGATCGGCCCTGGCTGGACCTGCGGGATGGTGGGCATCTGGGCGCCGCCGCTCCAAGGCATTTGCATTTGCCCGAATGCGGGGAAGACCATGAGAACGCACAGCGCAGTGGCTGCGAAGGGTCTGACGATAAACATAAGCGGATAAAACCTCGAAAGCCTATTATCGCCGCACGCCGGTAGCTAACGCACGCGCGGGTGGTAACTCTTCCTTCCGATATACGCGGAAACCGGCGCGGGGGTTCGGGAATTGTCGCGCCGGCCACCAATAATGATTGACGGCGGAGACCGCCCGCCATTAGCTTCGTGGGCCGTTCCGAGCCGCGAACGTAANNGCGGTTCCCGACCCGAAGTTCTACCGCTCTCTTACGTTCGCGGCTCGGCCGGCGCTAGACTAGTCCATAAGGGTATGCGAGGGCGTTTCCTTTTCGTCCTGGTTCTGGCGTTCACCGCCTGGGCGGCAAACGTCAAGCTGTATCTGAAGGACGGCGGCTACCAACTGGTTCGGGAATACCAGGTTCAGTCCGACCGTGTGCGCTTCTACAGCGTGGAGCGGAGCGAGTGGGAGGAAATGCCGCTCGATATGGTGGATTTGAAACGCACCGAGGCCGAATCCGCCACCCGGCAGGCCGAACTGGAAAAGGAGGCCAAGCTGGTCACCGAAGAGAAGCAGGCCGAGCGCCAGCTCCAGGATGAAGCGGAGCGCATCCCGCGCGAACCGGGCGTTTACTGGATGGATGGCGCCCAGGCCAGGGAGGTCAAGCAGGCCGATACCAAGATTCGCACGGAACCGGTTGGCCGCTCGATTTTGAGGCGCCTGTCGCCCCTGCCGCCGGAGACCACCAAGACAGCCACCTTGGAAGTGGACGGAGCGCACTCCGCCACGGTTTTCGCCAACCAGGAGCAGGAGTTCTACATCCAGCTTTCCGAGACCGAGCCTTTCGGAATCGCCCGCCTCAGGATCAAAGGCGCAGCGCGCGTAGCCGAGAACATCAGTTACATGATGGACGAGGCGGACGAGGAATTCGAACTGGTCCCCACCCTGCAGCTCGAATTGATGGATGGTCTGTACAAGATCTGGCCCAAGGATCCTTTGCCCGCCGGCGAATACGCCGTGGTGCAGTACACCCAGGGCAAAGCCAACATGCGGGTCTGGGATTTCGCCGTAAAGGGAAAATAGCCGGCCAGGGAAATGCCTCTTGACATCCGCGCGGCTTAGCGCTACATTTTGTAGCGTGACAATGTTTAGCGCCCGTAAGCCCCGCAAAGCCCTCAGCGAGCTGGAGCACCTCGTCATGGGCATTCTCTGGGATCGCCGTTCGGCGACCGCCGAAGACGTCCGGATGGCGCTGGCCGAGCGCCATCCCATGAAGGAATCGACGGTGCGCACCATCCTGAAGCGCCTCGAAGAGAAGGGCTATGCGACGCACGGCGTGGAAGGCCGCACCAACGTCTACACCGGCGTCGACGCGCCGCACAACGTGGCGGCAGGCGCGATTCGGCAGATCATCGACCGGTTCTGCGGCGGCTCGGTGGAGCAACTCCTGGTGGGGATGGTCAATAACGACGTGGTGGACGAACGCGAATTGCAGCGTCTGGCGAAGCGCATCGCGCGGCGGGAGAACGAGAAAGGAGAAGCATGAGCCGAGTGTGCATTTTGGGAACGTCGACGTGGTCTCTAGGGGCTTTGATCGGCGTCATGACGATGTCGGGCCAGGCGCCGCGGCAAGCGCCGAACGCGCCGTTGCCCTCCTTCGAGGTGGCTTCGGTTAAGCCACACGTTCCCGGCCCCTCCGGCCGAACGTCGGCCGAGGCCGCGAAGGGCAGCGCCGGCATTGGAGGCAGGTTTGTTCTCGAGGGCATTTCGCCCCTTGCGCTGCTGATGCGGGCATTCGGGATTCAACCCGACCAGATCGGCGGACCGGACTGGATTCGCACACAGACCTTCGACATCNNGCGCCAAAAAAGAGCAATACCCGCTGATGTTTCAGTCTTTGCTGGCCGACCGGTTCAAGCTGCAATATCACCTGGAGACGCCCCCGACGCAGGTTTATGCGCTGCTCGCGGCGCCGGGCGGTTCGAAGGTCCAACCGGGCCTGGCCGATTCCGACGCCGAGAATTACGGACCGATTACCACGACTCAGAGCGGCGCCGGCGAGACCAGATCGGCATCGGTAAGGGTCAGAACGCAGGAACTCGGGATATATCGTCTGACGGTGGCGAACGGCTTCTCGCACTACGAATACGAGAACGTCACGATCGAGGCGTTTGCCAACTGGATTCGGTATTTTCTGGATCGGCCGGTAATCGACATGACGGAGTTGAAGGGATCCTATCAAGTCACGTTCGATGTCCCCGCCGGGCATTGCGTCGCGGCTCAGCCCACTCAAGCCGACGACCAAGCCGTGCCCGCCGCCACCGACCCGTGCGGAGCATCGGTCATGTCTTCTCTTAAGAAGCAGGGGTTGAGGCTTGAGAAGCGCAGAGTCCCTTACGAAAAACTGGTGGTCGATCATATCGAGAAGACCCCGACGGAAAACTGAGGGGCGCAGGAAAGGCGCCATGAAATGGAACTCCTGTATTATCTGGCTGACGTAACGGCGCGCTCGCTTTGTCTGGCGGCGCTCGCTCTGTTGGGGGTGTGGCTGTTTCGTGTGAAGACGGCGGCGGCCCGGCACGCGGCACTGACGGTGGTATCGGGCGGCATGCTGCTCTTAGCCGCGCTCACGCCAACGCTGCCATCCATTCCGCTGCGCGTGCTTCGTGCGGAGCGGGCGGCACGGGTCTCTCCCGCGCCCGATTTCCAAGTGGAAGCGACCTCTACGCTGCCGCCGTTGGCGGATCCGCCCGCCGCGAAGCAGCCGGATCGGCGTCGATGGCTTCCGGACTTCGGATGGCCGGCGGTTGCGTCCGCCATCTACTTCGCCATCGCCCTGGTCCTCCTGCTGCGGCTTGCATACGGCTATCTCTTCACGCGCCGATTGGTCCGCGCCAGCCGCCGCGAAGGGGACGTCTACGAATCGGCATGGATTGCCGTCCCGATGACCGTGGGCTGGCTGCGGCCGAAGATCCTGTTGCCGGCCGTTTGGAAGGAATGGGAGGCACCCAAGCTCGAAGCGGTGCTGGCGCACGAGCGGATGCACATCCGGCGCGCGGACTGGGCCATTGCGGCGCTGGCGGCGTTCAACCGCTCGGTCTTCTGGTTCAACCCGCTGGCCTGGTGGATGGAACGAAAGTTGGCCCTTCTTGCCGAGCAGGCTTGCGACGATGCGGCGCTGCTCGAAACCGGCGCTCGCGAGCCCTACGCGGAAGCCCTGTTGGACATGGCGGCGGCCGTGAAGAGCGGTCGCGGCCGCATGGTGTGGGAGGCGATGGCCATGGCGCGAACGGCGGAGGTGCGAAGGAGAATCGAGCGGATTTTGGACGAAACCAGACAGATTCCGCGTGGATTGACGCGCGGGCGATGGGCGGCGGTGGTGGCATGTAGTTTGCCGCTCATGTACCTCGCATCGGTGACCCAATTGGCCCCCGCGCAGGCGCCGGTTGCCGCGCAACAACCGCGGGCGGCGCTGGCGGAGATGGCACAGGCTCCTGCGCCGCCGACGATCAAGGCATCTCCGGCCCAGGAGCAGGAACTGCCAAAGCCGGCCGGCGAGTTGCTTTATGCGGGACACAGCTTGAAGGTCCTGTATTTCGATTTGCAGAGCTTGAGCCCGGACGACCTGGTTCACGTTCGGAACAGCGCGCAAACCATCGTCGGTTCGCGTCTTGCGGATGGGGACTTGGCGGCCATCATGACCAACACCGGCGCGGTGAAAGTGGTACAGGACTTCACCGGCGACCGGAGCCTCTTGATCCAAAGGATCGAGAGCCTGCAAGGAAGCAACGCCCAGAGCGGCGCCGGGAATTCCGGCCAGCAGTTGGTTTCGCTCGAAGCGGCCGTCAAGATGCTGGGCGCCCTGCCCGAGAAGAAGGCGCTGATTTATTTCGGCAGCCGCATGACGCTTAATGGAACCGATGACGGCGCGCAGTTGCGCCGCACCATCTACGCCGCGCTGGGCGCCAATGTCGCGTTCTATCCGGTGGATGTCCGGGCCTTGGCGGACGGCACGTTCTTCCAATCGGTGGTTACGGCGAGTCCGCAGCCACCGTACCCGAACAGGCACGTGGAGAACCCCCGTCTCTTTCCTGACCTTTCTTCTCCGCCCCGGCCGCAGCGCAGGGTGGACCCCGAATACCCTCCCGAACTCCGTGCCCAGCAGATCCAGGGAGTCGTCACGCTTGCAGTCACAGTCGGCGTTGACGGCATCCCCAAGGACATCCACGTCACGCAATCGGCCGACCCACGGCTGGACGCGCAGGCGATTGCAGCGGCCAGCCTGTGGCTGTTTCTTCCGGCCCGCAGGGATGGCCGACCGGTGGAGGCCGCGGCCACCTTGCAGTTCATCTTCAGGCTTGAATAGCCCGACGCCAAAGGAATCGCGATGAATCGTTTCGCACGAGTCTTGTTCTTAGTCGGGCCGATTGTCGCCGGCTTGATGGCCGCGTCGGTGTTTGAGGTGGCTTCGATCAAGCGCAGCACTGCCTGCGCGCAGTCGGGCAGGGGTAGTGGCGAAAGCGTCAGCTCCGATCCTGGAAGACTGGATCTCCGATGCTACACCGCGATGGAACTCATCCGTATGGCGTACGTTCAATACGCCGATGGGAAACCGAGGTCCCCAGGCGGACGGCAGACGCCCGTCTCGGGAGGGCCGGGCTGGATCGATTCCGACCGCTATGACATCAGCGCGACAGCGGAGAGCCCGCAAAGCCCGGAAACGATGCGAGGCCCCATGCTGCAGGCGCTTCTGGAGGACCGGTTTCGGGTGAAGGTCCATCACGCCGCCAAAGAGGTTCCGGTCTATGAGCTGACCGTGGCCAAGGGCGGCCCCAAGCTTCAAGCGGCGCAGTCCGGAACGTGCTTCCCACCGGATCTGCCGCGCGCCGAGAGGCCGGCCGGTCTGTTTCCTTGCGGCGTCTTTACCCGGTCCAAAACGAATGACGGGTCCTACATGTACGGCACGACCTTGGCGAACTTCTGCGCGCAGATTTCGCTGCTGTTGGACCGGGACGTCATCGACAAGACCGGGATTGCGGGCGCGTTCGATATCCACGTGGAGACGCCGCCCCTCGATGCCGCACCCGTAGACGCCGCCGGGATTGCGCCTTCCCCGGCAGACCTGAGCGACACGGTCATTGCGGCCGTGCGAAGCATCGGGCTAAGAATGGAACCGGCCAAGGGACGCGGCGACTTCCTGGTCATCGATCGCGTGGAGAGGCCGGCGGAAAACTAGGCTGCGGCGCCAGCTTCGGGAATGTTTGCAAGGCCGGGGCTTGCGGGGAGGGCACGTATTCGAGAACCGCGCCCTGCTTGCGAAGCGTGGCGATCAACGCGGCCACATCGATGGCCTGCACCGGCTTGCCGCTCTCGATGGCCAGCCTGGCGGCCACGCCCGCGGCCTGTCCCAGAATCATGTACTGCGGCTCCATACGGATTGAGGAATAGGCCACGTGGCTGGCCGAGAAGGCCACCGGGACCAGCAGATTGACGGCCTCCGCCTGCTTGGGCAGCATGACGCGGTAAGGGATCTGGTACGGCTGCACGCCCACCTGCATATCGCCCTCGTTGCGCACGTTGCCGTCCGGCCCGCTGGCGTCCGGTACAACGATGCGCTCCACGTTGTGCGAGTCGCTGTTGTAAGATCCCATGCCGATCGGGTCCGGCTTGGCGCGCTCGGTTTGCAGATCCTTCTGGGACATGACGTACTCGCCCACCATGCGGCGCGCTTCGCGGATGTACAGCTGGGTCGGCCAGTTGTCCGTGTCCGTGAATTCGTCCTTGCACAAACCCCAGCGGTTCATCTCCTGGTGGAGCGGCTCGGGGACCTGGGGATCGTTGGCCAGGAAATAAAACAGGCCGGCCTGATAGTCTTTGTGGGCCTGCCAGATGCGCGCCCGCTCGGCGTAGCTTGCGTCCGGGTAATTCCAACTGCCGCCCAGGTAGTCGGTCGAGAACGCGCCGTTATTGTTGACGTCGGCTTTGCCATTCTCAATGCGGTCGATCTTCAACAGCGAACTCAACTCCGGCGCGCGCCCTTCGGGCTGCATGCGGGCGCGGATCAGCCGCGCGAGCAACTGGTACCGCGCCGGATCGTACCCGGCCGGCTTGGCGAACGGCACGCGATTGGCCGCGACGTCGGTAAAGCACATGCGGTAGTTATACGACTGCACGGCTTTATCCGCGGTCCCCGGCGGCGGAAGCTGGCGCGAGGAAATCTCGGGCAGCAGGTTGCCGGCGTCGTCGCGGGCCGGCACATCGACCAGGAACTGGTGGTAGGGCGTTCGGTCGCGCACGCCGGCCAGCGATTCGTTGTACTGGGAAGCGCCCTCGCGCCCGAACGTGTACGTCACGCCCGCCTGCGCCATGAGGTCGCCTTCATAACTGCTGTCGATGAAGATCTTGGCGGTGAACTGGTCGCCGCTGTCGGTGGCGATTCCGGCCACGCGGGCGCCCTCTTTCCGCACGCCGTCTATTTCGCGCAGGCGCTGGTGTTCGAAGAGGGCGACGCCTGCCTCTTGCGCCATCGAGCGGAAGATATCCTCGGCCACGTGCGGCTCGTGAACCCATGCGAGGTCCTGCCCGTAGAGCGGCATCTGGTAGTGCCGGCCCACGCGATAGTAGAACTCCAGCGCGTAGCCGCCGATGACTTCTTTCCTGCCGTAGTCGGTCCAGCCGAGGCCGCCCGAAACCATGCCGCCCAGATGGCCACTTGGTTCCAGCAGAGCCGTTTTCAATCCTTCGCGCGCGGCTGCGACGGCCGCAATGACGCCGCCGGCCGTGCCGCCGTAGACCACCACGTCGAAATCACGAACCGCCGCCGGGGCCGCGAGCGCGGCCATCAACAAAAGCGCGGGTATCCGCAGGCTCATGGCAGCGCCTCTTCGATCTTCCTGCGCACTTCGGCGGCGAGCCGCGGGCTTTCACCGCCCGTCGAAATAGCCAGTTGCACCGCGCCGCGCTCGACGCGTGCCGGAACCAGGAAACCGCACTCCTCGGCCGAATCGGCAATGTTGGCGAAAATGCCCCGGCCTTTGGCGGCGATGCCGATCCGGTGATTGGTGAGGCGGTCGTTGGTAGCGGCGAAGACCAGCGCGGCTCCGGAGAGATCCGACGCCCGGAACCGGCGCGCCGCCAGGCGGACCGGCAGGGTTTCGAACTCCGCCTCCCACTCCGGCGCCACCACCGTCACGCGGGCGCCGGCTTCAACCAGGCCCTTGGTCTTGCGCAACGCCACCTTCCCCGCGCCCACCACCAGTACGGGCCGGTCCTTCAGGTCGAGAAAAATGGGATAGTGCTTCAACCCAAAATGTAGCACGGGTGTGGGGCAGGTTGGCCGGAAGGCAACCTGCGGGCCGATTGTCAATCGGCTCCATTTTAAACCGGGGACAGACCGGACGTTCACCGCGACGGAAAAGGTGACGGACGCATTTTCGTCCTCGGGCGAGCGGCACATCCCGACAGGTGGGAGGCTCATCCCCGTGGCCTCGGCAACGGAGGGGTAAATCCCCGTTCCAGGGTCAAAGTACGAGATTCCCGTTTGAACAAAGCCGCTGGCGCGGCGGA
>PLGA01000028.1 GCA_003139735.1 Bryobacterales bacterium
GTGTTCTCCGATCCAGCGCGCCGCTTGGCGATGGCCTCCGCGGGCTTTCCGGAGTACTCCTGCCAAATCGGCCCGTTTGGGCCTTCCGCCGGCACGGCCGGCCCGCCTGCCTTCTTGCTCGGGTTCCACGCCGTATCTTCATGCGTCGTGAAGTTCTGAGTCCCCGGAACGATGCGGTCCGCCGGCGTCAGCCCCTCCGCCGTCCGCCGGTAGATCTGCCCGCGCTGGAACTCCTTCCGCCGCCCGATAATCCTTTCCGGATCTCCGTTGGCGTCGATAATCTGCAGCGCCCTGCCGGAAGTGATGTTGAGGACCTTATCGTTCGGCCCGATCCCTCGGTACTGCGCGTTGGCCCCGTCGATAAGCCGCCGCGACGCGGCCCCGAAGCTCTCGCCCTGTTCGCCCGAGTGCGCGCTCACGCCGGGCGCTCGCCCCGGGTTGCGCATCAGCTCATCGATCGCCGGCTGCGCCTCCTCTACCGGTTTCCCTTCGTGCTCGCCCAGCTTCCACGGTGCCAGCCAGCTCGCCGGCCGCGCGCCCGCGCTGGCGCCGCGCGCCGTCCCCTCCGACCGTTGGTTGGGCGCATGGAACACTTGCACGTCCGCCGGCACATTCCGCTTGGCCGCGTTCGCTTTCCCGTCCGGAGTCAGCGGTAGATCGGCCGAACCGGTCACCCGCCGAAGATTCCCGCCGTCACTCCCGGAATCAGCCCCAGGTTGAGCGCCAGCAGTCCCGCCGTTGCCCGGTCCGGGCAGTCCAAATACAGGGCCGTGTTCGTTCCCTTCCGGTACAGGCGGTTGTGCCCCGCCAGGTCCTCGATCTCCTCCAGTGCCGCCGGGCGGTTGCCCGACACTTCCACCGCTACGGTTATCATTCGCTACCTCCGGGGCGGCAGCGCCGGCCGCGCCGTTGGCCGGTCCTTGGCTCCCGCCGCCTGGTTCAGCGCCTCGATGAGGCTGCCCTTGCGGACCTGCGACTGTTTGGGGCTGCTCTTGCGCCCCGGTCGTGCGAGTGGACTCTTCATGTGTGTTCTCCGATCCAGCGCGCCGTATGGGCTCGCCCGTGCTCGTGTATTCCTGTGCCGGGCCGCGCGCGCGCTCGATATAAGCCGCGCGCACCTGGTTCTGATATTCGGTACCGGCCGCGTGGACCGCCGGCAAGAGTGTACCCGCGGCGCTGGCCACCAGGTCGCCTGCGCTCGAGGCGGACGGTGTCTTTTTGTAGTTTTTGTAGGCGTCCTTCGTGGCGCCCGCCATCTGTGTTCCAAAGGCTGCGCCGATGGCGGCCTGCGCGGCGGGGCCGCCCAACTCGGCCGCGGGTCCGGTCGCCGCGCCAAGCGGTGTAAACAGGAAATCGACGATGCCGGGGATGATCTTACTCGCGTGAAATAGGAATTCGGCGGTCTTCGCCGGCGCGGGCAGCGTCGCGCGCGTGGCTTCCCAGTTCTCGCCGGTCACATGCTCGACGAGACTTTTAGCGGATTGGCCGGCCATGTCCCATAGCTCGGTCATGGTGGATCCACCCAGCGCCTTCACGGCGTGCGTGGTGGCCACCTGGCCGGCTTGCCCGGCGATCGTGCGCACGCGATCGGCGAGCGAGGGGCCGGGCGCGAACCGCGCGGGGTCCGTCATCGCTTTCGCGGCTACTCGCGCGGCCTGCCAGGTCTGCGCGTTGATGGCGTTGGGATCGCCGAGCGTGTCGGAGATCTTCGGCGCGGTGTAGCTATGGCCGCCGGCGGTGACTCCGCTGGTCGTCGGCGTAGCGGCGCCGGCCTTTAGCCAATCGCCGAAAGCCTGGCGGGGCGGGGCCGCCGCCGCCTCGCTCTGGTCCTGGGCGACAAACGAGCTGAAGCTCTGGTCCGCCACATTAATGCCCCAACCCGGCGATGCTGAAGCCTTCGCCTTTGGCCGCGCGGATGGCTTCGGCCTCGCTGATGCCCTGCGCCTTCGCGTAGGCCCGCACCTTGGCCAGCGTGGTGGCCTGGGACCCCTTAGCCGCCCCGGCCGCCGCCGCGGGCCTGTACGGCGCCGTAGCGGGGGTCTCCGGTGGCGCGGCAGCCTGTCGCGCGGGCGCCGCTGCCGGTTTCGGCTGGCTAGCGGCCGCCGCCTGCTGCGGCCCGTTCCTGCGCGCCTCCGCCTGCTGTCCGAACGTAGTCGCCTGCTTGTCGAGATCGTCCGCCTTGCTCTTCACGCGCATAAAGGCTTCGCCCATGCGCGTACGCGCCGCCGCGTTCATCGGCCGCTGTGCCCGGTTCTTATCCGTCGGATCGGTAAACAACGTGCCGTTCGGCGTCCCGATCGCGCGCTGGTATTCGTTGAGGAGTTGCCGCTGCTGGTCCGCCTGGCCCGTCAAAGCCTCGCGCTTGCTGTCCAGCGTATCGACGATCTTCTGATTCGCGTCTGCCTCGCGTTGCCGGCGCGCATCGTCCCGATCGGCCTGCGCCGCCGCGCGGTCCTTCGCCTTGTTCTCCCCGATGCCCTTATCCACCGTCCGCCAAAGCTCTTTCCCGCTCTCCGCGTCCCGCGCGACGGTGGTCACGTTCCCCACATCGTCCTTTTGCGTTTCGATGTGCGGCGCCTTCTGCGACGGATCAGCCAGTGACTTGAGCACGTTCACCGCTTCCGACCGCGGCACGGCCAGGCCCTTCAGCGACCCCGCCGGCACGCCCGCCTTCTGCTCCCACTTCGCCGTGATGGAATCCGGCAGCGTAAGGTTCTTGGCGTCCTCTTCCGCTTTGGTCTTGGACGCCGCCGCCCGGCCGCTCTCGGCCGTCTTCTCGCCCTCGGTCGGCAGGTAGAACTGCTGCCCACTGCCCGGCACGGTGCGCACCCGCGACGGATCCTCTACTGGCCCGTTGATGCCGAACATGCCGGTATCGCTCACGTTGCCCTGAGCATCCTGCCGAAAGCGCGGTATATCGGTGTGCTGCGCCACGGTCCCCTCAGCCGAGATCGGCCGGCCACCCTGCTTGTCCAGCTCCTGGGTGTCTGTGAAACTCTGCTGAGGCGTCGCGTCAGGTTTGGCGCCGGGCGCCAGCCACTGCCGCCCGAAAGGATCGGTAATCACCTGGCTCGGCGGCGCTGTCCGCACGCCTCGCTCCGGGACGGCGGCGCCATCCGGGACATGGAGGCTCCGTCCGCCGTTCGGCCCCGGCGCGGTCGAATTCTCCGAGGCATCGAAGGGGGTGTAGCCTTCTTTCCTCAAGTTCAACTCGGTGTCGAACTTATCTTTGAGCGTTTTCTGCGCCGCCGCCTGGTCCGCCTGCTGTCCCTTGGCCGCCTCCGCGCGCAGACCTGCGGCCAGGCCCATCGCGGTGCGGAACGCGTCGGCTGCCGGCCCGCTGTACGGATTCTCGGCGCTCATCATGGGTGCAAATTGCGCCATGTTATACCGCGAAACTCGCGCCTGCGCTCGATCCCGTCGTCGTCCCGCTCGAAATCGATCCCGGCGTGTTGAACGCGAAATTCAGCGCGTCCGACAGAAAGCCCGTGTCGAGGCCGAGCTGGCTATTTGCCGCGTTGGACGCGTTTTTTCCGATCGCGCCCTGCCTTGACAGCTCGGTCTGGAGCTGCGTTTGCCCCGCTTGCCCGCTTTGCCCGAACCCGCGCGCGGCCAGGAACCGGTTCATGCGCGTTCCCAGCGACGAGTAGTTCTGGTT
>PLGA01000453.1 GCA_003139735.1 Bryobacterales bacterium
CGTACCGCGACCATGCCCCCGCCGGCGGCGGCGATCGCGAAGAACGCGGCCACCAGCAGCAACAGCAGGTAGCCGGCCATGAACAGCGCGATCTTGCCGCTGCGCGTGCGCGTCTTGGCCCAGAGAAGCCGATAGCGCAGGCCTATCAGGTGTCCGATCAGTTGGAAATTCATGTTCTCCTCGCGCTACTTTCGGGGGACGATCACCTCTTCGTTGAGGTAAGGCCGCAGCGCTTCGGGCACCGTGACGCAACCGTCTTTGCGCTGATAATTCTCGACNNGCCAGGCCGCTGCCGTTGAGGGTGTGGACGTACTCCGATTTTTTCCCGTTCTGGAAGCGGATGGACGCGCGCCGCGCCTGGAAAGCCTCATAGTTCGAACAGGAGGAAATCTCCTTGTAGGCGTTCTGGCCGGGCAGCCACACTTCGATGTCGTAGGTCTTGGCGGACCCGAATCCCAGGTCGCCAGTCGATAGCGCGACGGTGCGAAAGGGCAGGCCGAGCCGGCGCAGAATGTCTTCCGCNNTGAAACTGGTGCTGGCGGATGATGCCCCGCACGTCACGCCCGTAGGACCCCGCCTCGCTGCGGAAACAGGGCGTGTACGCGCACAGATTGATGGGCAGCGCGCCGCCGTCGAGCGTTTCGTCGCGATAGATGTTGGTCACGGGGACTTCGGCCGTCGGGATCAGCCACAAATCGCTGCCCTCGCAACGGAACAGGTCGTCCTTGAACTTGGGCAATTGGCCGGTGCCGAAGAGGCTCGCGGAATTCACCAGAAAAGGCGGCAGAACCTCCGTGTAGCCGTGCTCGCGGGTGTGTACGTCGAGCATGAAGTTCACCAGCGCCCGCTCCAGCTTCGCGCCCACCCCCCAATAGAGCGCGAAGCGCGCCCCGGAGATTTTCGCCGCGCGCTCCAGGTCCAGGATGCCCAGGTCGGCTCCGAGGTCCCAATGGGCTTTCGGCTCGAAATCGAACTGGCGCGGCTCCCCTACCCGCCGCACCTCGACGTTATCTTCGGAATCCCGGCCCACAGGTACGGATTCGTGAGGGATGTTCGGGATGCCGGCCAGCAGTTCGTGGAATTCCGCTTCGAGCGACTTCACCTGATCGTCGAGGCCGGCAATCTGCTCTTTCATCCGCCGCACCCGTTCCTGACGGGCGGTGGTATCCTCCCCCTGGCGGCGCAGTTTTCCGATCTCGGCGCTTTCGGCGTTGGCCGCGGCCTTCAACTGCTCGGATTGCGAAATGGCGGCGCGGCGGGCGCGGTCCAATTCGCGGAACCGGTCGAGACTGGGGATAGGACCGCGGCTTGCGAGCCGTTCGGCGACACGCTCGAAGTTGTTGCGGAAGAACGAGAGATCGTGCATTTCCATCCATGCTAGCGCATGCGTGGAGGCTCTATTCCTCTTCTTCCTCGGCTTTCACGGGTTCAAGGTCCTCAGCTTCGAAGATCTGGCGGCAATCNNCTCTTCGGGCAATGATCTGGGTGCGGGTGTGGTCACAAGCGGCTTGCATAGAACAACAATTAGATGAAGTTTATTCTAACCGGACTCGTGGCCTTGTCAAGCCCCCCACCCCACTTCCCTACCCCCAGCGGAACAGCTTTAGCGCCAGNNCCCGCGCCTTGCAGCATGTTGGCCCGCAGGGCGTTGATGACGGCGGTCAGGGGCAGCGCCTGGATGACCGGTTGGAGCGCGGCGGGAAACCGCTCGGCGGAGAAGAATACGCCCGAGACGATCCACATGGGCATCATGATCGCGTTCATCAGGCCCGAAGCCGCTTCGATGGTCTTGACGCGAGAGGCGATGAGCAGCCCTAAAGCGCTGAACGCGAGGGATCCGAGGACGCACAGCGCCGCCAGGCTGGCCAGCGAACCGCGCAGGGGCACGCCAAATACGAAATAGCCGAATCCCGCCACCGCAAAGACCTCGATGGCCAGCAGCGCCAGCCGCGACAACAGAAAAGACAACAGGTAGTATGGGCGCGGCATGGGCGTGGCAACCAGGCGCTTGATGAGCTTCTTGCGGCGCGCATCCACGATGGCGAATCCCATCCCCCAGATCGCGCTGCCCATCAGATTCATCCCCAGCAGNNCCGGGAATCAGGAAATCGATGTAGCGCGATCCCGGTTCGCGCACCGGGCGGTCGCTCGACGCCACCGGGTCGGCTCGCCCGGCGGCGCGCTGGATGGCGGCGTCCGCCAGCATGCGGGCGGTGCGGCCCTCGGGGTTGGTGTCGTCGTATCGGTACACCACCGCTCCGCCGGGGCCCGGTTCGGCCAGCAGCGAAATCTTCCCGGCGCGCAGCGCTTCCTCCGCGGCGGACGCGGATAACTGCCTCACGTTGAGAAGCTTATCCCGTCCGAGCGCGTCGGCCAGGGAACGCGTCACGGCGGCCACCGGAAGCACGTCCGCCGGGCGGTTGCGGAAAGCGATTCCCAGCCCCGCGGCCAGCAGAATGGGAAAGACGAAGACCCAGAACAGCGCCTCGGGTTCTCTCAGGAACTCGCGAAACCGCACCAAAGTCAATTGGACCAGGGGATGGTCCATGGGGGCCTCCCGGCGCACCGCCGTTACGGCCAGGTCACTCATCGCGCAGATGCCTCCCGGTCAGGGCCACGAAAACGTCTTCCAGGGAAGCCGAGTGGGTGCGCAGCTCGGTGAGCGGAACACCCTGCCGGGTCAGCTCGTCGAGCAGGGCGGGCACGGCGCGATGCAGTTCGGTCACCTGCATCCGCAGCGCGCCGTTATCCTCCCGAACGTCGCGGACGCCATCCAGGCGGGTCAGAGGCGCCGCATCGAAAGCCCGCCCCGAACCGCCCGTCGAAAACTCGACCAGGTGTTCCACGCCAATCGAGGCGATCAATTCGCGGGGCGTGCCCATGGCGATGGTCTTGCCGCGATCCACGATGGCCACGCGCTCGCAGAGCCTCTCGGCTTCCTCCATGTAATGCGTGGTCAGCAGAATGGTTCGGCCCGCGGACTTGAACCGTTCGATCAAATCCCAAAGCTGGCGGCGCGCTTGCGGGTCGAGACCCGTGGTGGGTTCGTCGAGAAACAGCAAATCCGGATCGCCGACCAGGGCGCAAGCCAGCGCCAGCCGCTGCTTCTGTCCGCCGGAAAGGGCCCCCACGCGGGCCTTCCGCTTCTCTTCGAGCTGCACCAAGGCAATGACTTCGGCGGGCTCCGGCCCGCGGCGGAAGAAGCTGCGAAACAGGCGGATGGTTTCGGCCACCGTCAACTTATCGGAAAGCTGGGTTTCCTGCAACTGAATGCCGAGCCGCTGGCGCAGTTCGGCGGCATCGGAAATCCAGCGCATGCCGAGCAACTCGACGTCGCCCGAATCGGCGGGCGTGAGCCCCTCGCAGATTTCCATGGTGGTGGTTTTCCCGGCGCCGTTCGGTCCTAGCAGGCCAAAGCACTCGCCGGGCCACACCTCCAACCCGAGGTCGTCGACGGCCACCACGTCTTTGTAGGCTTTCCGGAGATGACTAACCCGCAGTGCGGCCCCCGGCAAGGGCGAGGACATAATCCTATCGTTGGCTCTTTCCGTTGGTGTGCTCGGCGGTGATGGCGCGGATCAGGCCATCCAGGTTCGTTTCGATGCGCGTCATGCGGGCGTCGGCGGCGCTGACGTACTGGCTGACCGATTCGGTGAGGACCCGCAATGTATCCTGGTTGCGGGTCTGAGCTTCAATCAGGCCCCCGATGGCTGCTTGGAGGGCGAGCTGGGACTCGGCCAACGCTTGCAGGGAACCCTCGATGCGCTGAAATCGATCCTCCGGCGTCATGGCAATTCCATCTCCTTCCTCGATGATACACCCCCCCCGCAGTAGGGTCGGAAGACCCTCTTCCAATGATAGAATGGTTCCGCTTTGAACCTTCGCCTCCAAGCTCTACGACAATGCTTCCCGGCGGCCCTTCTTCTGGCCGCGCTTTCCGTTTCCGCCCTCCCGGCGCAAGACCTTCCGGACGGACCGGCCAAGAGCGATCTGAAGGTGGTATGCACCAAGTGTCACGACCTGAACCAGGTGATCGCGCGGCGGCGCACCGCGGTGGATTGGGGCATGACCGTCGATAAGATGATCACCCAAGGGGCCCAGGCCACCGACGCCCAGTTCAGCGCAATCCTGGATTACCTGATCGCGAACTTTCGCAAGCCGATCAACGTGAACCAGGCATCCGCAAAGAGTCTTGAAGACGAATTGGAACTCACCACGACCGAAGCCGAAGTCATTGTCGCGTACCGCGAGCGAAACGCGGCCTTCAAATCGCTGGACGATCTGAAAAAAGTCCCCGGATTGGACCCCAAGAAAGTGGATGCCGCCAAGGACTGGGTTGCGTTCTAGTGTGGAGCGGCCTTCGCCCGCTCCACGGGAGCGCCGGGCGCTTCTGAAGGCTAGAAGGTGATCCGCAGGGCCACCTGGCCGGTGCGGGCGTTGGTTCCGTTGACCAAGCCGTAGGATTCGTTACCCACGCCCAGGCCCGGCGCCACCTTCAAAATGCCGCCGCTCGCGGTATAGGCGATGCTGTTGACCGAGGTATTGAACTGCGTGTTGGCCACGTTGTAGGCCTCAAACATCAGTTGCGCCCGCGCCCGCTCACCGAATCGCAGCGTTCGCGACAGGCGCGCGTTCACGACGAACATAGGCGCCGGACGCAGGCTTGCGATCTGGTTGAATGGGACCCGGTCCCAACCGCCCGAGCCGTTGAGCGAGCTGGTATAGGCCATGGGCGATCCGGAGGCTTGCTGGCCAATGACCATGACCTGCTCCGTTTCCGGCAGCCCGCTGGCCGCGGTGGCGACGCCGGAGAGGTCCCACCCGCTGAACAGATGCCGCGCAATGGGAAAGACGCCGGCGGATACGGTGGGCTGCCATGTCCAACTCAATACGGCGCGATGCCGCTGGTCCGTCGCCGAACTGCCCTTATCGGCGCCGGGGGCCCCGGGCACGCTGTTAATCCCCGCAACGCCGTAAGGCGAATAGCCGGCATCGTCCGTGGCGTGCGCCCAGGTATAGACCGCCTGGAAATTGAGCGCGCCCATGCGCTTCTCCAATTGCAGCGTCATCGCGTCGCGCGAAAACGTGGAACTGCTTTCCATTTCGTAAATCCGGGAATAATCCAAGTTGGACTTCTGGGCATAGACCGGCGTGGCGTAGCTGCCTGAAGGGACCCCGTAGATGTTATCGATGGTGTACGTCACGACCCTTTGGTTGGAGAGTCCCGTCACGGGGTTGGTGGTAACCGGTAGATTCGTGTCGTTCAGAGTCCACAGACGCTGCCCGCGAGTGGCAAGCAGGCTCACGGTGAGAGTCGTGTCCTTCGATAGGAGCTTCTCCATGGAGGCGGTGGCCTCAGTGGCGCGGGGGTTGCGCAGCTTCTGGTACGCGTACAGCACGCTCGGGACGCCCGCGGGGGTGCTTGTGGCGGAGGAGTATATGGTGGGGAAAATCGGCGCGCCGGTCTGAGTCGGCGTCGCAAGGATGCTCTCCAGGTTCTCGTCGCTTCCCTGCATCATCGCATCGAGAGCCTGACCCGGATAAGGGGCGAAATACCAGCCGTACCCGCCGCGGAAGACCGTGCGCGCGCTGCGGGCGTATGCCAGGCCGGCTCGTGGGCCGCCATCGACGTTGGGCGACGAGATCAGACCCGTCCTGTAATCCACGGGATTGGTCGCAGTAGGGGTAGGCGGCATGGGCTTCTCGTAACGCGCGCCCACGGTAACGGTCAGCCGGGGAAAAACCCGCCAGGTGTCCTGCGCAAACCCTGCCGCTTCCGACAGGCGCTGCGTGCGGATCGGATTGCCGAATTGCTGGGTGTAGCTTGTGTAGGTCTTGCGGCCCACGGTGATGCCGCTGAAGTCCTGCGCGAAGGCGCCTAAGGAGTTGTAATCGTACGTGCCGCCGGAAAAGATCTGGTTCATGGAGTCTTCGACACTGGAAAAGTCGCCGCCGAACTGAATCACTTGAGTGTTGAAGGCTTTGCTGAAGGTATCCGAGTACTCGCGCCGCCGTTCGTCCGGGTAGGTGAACGGATAGCCCTGAGCGGCGCCTATCTCGGTGCCCGCGATCTCGATGGAGAGCGGGCCGGTAGTCTTCGGGTTCAAGCCCCTATCGGGGGTTCCGGTCAAGTCGTCCCTGGTCCAGCTCGCGCGCAGCTCATTCACCGTGGTCGCATGAGGCGTGCCCACCCAAGAGGCTCTCAAGTAACGCGAATCCTCCCTCACATTGCCGTTGTCCCCGAGCAGCGAGCCATCCGTGGACACGGCCTCGCTCTGCGCCCCGTTCGGCGAAAGCCACCTGGAGCCGTTGCCCTCGAAGCTGAACGTGTTGCGGTCGCTCTTGCGGTAATCGATCTTAGCCAAGGCCACGCCGGAGTGCGAGGTGCGGGGCACAATCACATTCATGCGCGACTGAATGAACTTGGCGGCGTTCGCGCACTGGGTGAGCGTGGCCGTGCAATTCGACGGCAAAACGAAGGACCCCGTCGGGTCGGCGATAAGGGGATTGGTGATGCGGTTGTAGCCCTCGAAATGGCCGTCCAACAATTCGTAATTCGCGAAGAAGAACAGCTTGTTGCGGAAGATGGGGCCGCCAATGCTGAGGCCGCCCTGGTGCTGGTGTTCCGCGGGCTTGAACCCCGCGGCGTAGCGGTCGGCCGCCGCCAGCGACCCGTCGCGCCAGAAGTCGTACGCGTCTCCGTGATAGCCGCTTGCTCCGCTGCGCGTCGCCACATCGGCGATGCCGCTAAAAGCGCCGGGAAAGACGCCTGGATAACCGTTCGAGAGCACCTGCACCGCCTGGATTGCATCCTGCGAAATCCGGTCGGGAGCTACCGTGCCCGGATTGAAAGTATTGCCGGCCGTGACGCCGTCGATGAGGAGGTAAGGCGGGGACGTTGGACTCTGGAAAACGGGATTGAAAGCTCCTACCGGCGGCGCGAGAATAGTCACCGCATCCCAGCGCAGATCGCCCGAGGGAAGTTCGGCCAGCAGCCGCGGGCCGACCAGCTCGTTAACGCCCATTCTTGTGGTGTCCAGGACGGGCAGCACGGAACTGGCCTCGACGTGCGCGGCGGGTGCCTGAGGACTCAGGGGAATTCTAAAACTCAGCGGCTGGCCAAGCGGCACTTCGAAGGTCCCGGTTTCCCAATTGGCGAATCCCGTCCTGGTCAGTTTCAGGGTGTAGCCGTCCGCGGGAACCAGCCCGGAGATAGCGAATATGCCGTCGTCGCTGGTCATGAACGTGCGTTCGATGCCCATCTTCGCGTTCGTCAGGATCACCTTCGTATCGGGTATCCCTTCGCCGTAAGCGTCGACCACCGCCCCCTGCACCGATCCGAACCCCGGCGTCGACTGTGCCCACGCGCTGGCGCATCCCAAGACCGCCCACAGAAAAAGAGTAAGAGTGAATGTTCTTCGCATGGCTTTTAGGCGTCAAAAATAGGACCCGGATAACCGTAAAGATGGATTCGTCGTTGAACCGTTATGACCGATTCTAGCTCGCCGCGCGGCATTCCCGCTAGACTGTGCCGCCATCGCTACAATGTGGTCATGCGTTCACTGACAGCCTTACTCCTGGCATCCGCCGCGCTGGCTTGCGCCGAAGACCACCCCATGACGCTCCGGCAGGCGGTGGAGACGGCATTAAAACAGAACTCCGATATTATGTTATCCCGCCTCGATGAGGAAAAGGCGGCGCAAGCCGTGCGGGTGGCGAAGGACCCGTTCGTACCGCGCATCGTGGTCGGCAGCGGGCTGGCCTATACGAACGGATTTCCGATGAGCATCGAAGGCTCGGCGCCGACCGTCTTGCAGACGAACGCCGTTGCGTCTATTTTCAACCGCCCGCAGAGGCTGGCCGTCTCGCAGGCGAAAGAGGATGCGCGCGGCGCTTCCCTCTCCACCGAGGCCAAGCGCGCCGAGGTGGCGTTCCGCACGGCTTCGTTATATCTCGATGCCGGCCGCGCCGTTCGCATCGGGGAGCTGGCGCGGAAGGACGCCTCCAGTCTGCAGCAAGTGCTGGAAACCGTCCGCGCGCAGGTGCAGGAAGGCCGCGCGCTGCCGCTCGCCGAAAAGCAGGCGGCGTACAACGTGGCGCGCGCCGCCGCCCTGGCCGACGGATTGACGGACGATCGAGCCGCCGCGGAAACCTCGCTGGCCATAGCGCTCGGCCTTTCGGCGGAGGACCGCATCGTCCCGCTGGAAGAGGACGCGCCGGCCCTGGCGCTGCCGGATTCCGAGGAATTGGCCGTCCAGACCGCCCTCCAATCCAACCTCGATATCCGCCAACTGGACTCGCAGATCGCTTCCAAGGAACTCGAAATGCGCGGGCAGAAAGCCGCGCGACTGCCGCACGCCGACCTGGTTGCGCAATACGGAATGCTCGCCAAGTTCAATAACTACGAGCAGTACTTTCAGAGGTTCCAGCGGAACAACGGGCAACTCGGGGTGTCCTTGCAGTGGCCGCTATT
>PLGA01000425.1 GCA_003139735.1 Bryobacterales bacterium
CTCATCTTGCATGAGACAAGAGTACGGCTCCGATGGCGCCTGGTTAGGTATATAATGGCTACCGCCAGGATGTAAATCCCAGTCTGTCATTTGGAGAATAGAATGATCGGAACGGTCCGGATTCCCATGGTCTGCGCCCTATTGCTCTTGCCAGGGGTATTGCTTCCCAGCGAGCGCTTCGATGGCAAGTGGCTTGCAACCGTCACCTGCCCTGCGAAAGGAAAGACCCTGGGCTACAAGATCGAAGTACCCAGCGTGATCAAGGACGGCAGTTTTCGCGGAGAGCGGGGCGCCGCGGGCGAACCCGGCTACCTGCTGATCGAAGGCAAGATAGCCGACAACGGCTCCGCCAAGCTCGCGGCCACGGGCAAGGTCAGCTCCAGGGAATACGGCACTGGTGTCTTTACCACGCAAGGCTCGGATTATAGCTATAACATCAAGGCCCAGTTTCAGGAAACGCACGGCTCAGGCGAACGCGATAAAGGCCTCGGCGTCGTGGGCCGCGCCTGCCCGGTCGATTTCGTGAAGCAGTAGGTTGCGAACCGGCCAAGATCCAGCGGCTTTTCCGCCGAGGCCTTGACATCGAAGGAGTTGCCCGGCAGTTTGACCGCGGCGGGCAGCTTCCGTTCCAGAACGATGGTCTTCTTCAGCGTTCCGAAGCCTTGGCCGGCGAGCCATCCCGGATACAAGAGGATCAAGCCAATCAGCGGCAACCTGCGCATTTCCAGGCCTCGATATTTGGTAATCATAGCACTCTTGAACTTCGCGCTACCGCTTGCTTCCGCTCCTTTCCACGCGCTAGCATTGCGGTTCACCATGCTGAAAACTACCGTTTCTTTCGGCGAGATCATGCTGCGCCTCGCCCCTCCCGCCTTCGAGCGCATTCTGCAGAGCCCGCGGTTTGTGGCGACGTTCGGCGGCGGCGAAGCCAATGTCGCCGTCGCCTTGGCCTCCTTCGGCGCGCCGGCGGCCTACGTCACCGTGCTTCCCCCCAGCCATCCCGTGGCCGATGCCGCCATCGCGGATTTGCGGGGGCGCGGCGTCGATACCTCCAGGATCGTGCGCGGCAAGGGGCGCATGGGCGTCTACTATCTGGAAACCGGCGCCAACCAGCGTCCCTCCAAGGTGGTTTACGACCGCGAATCGAGCGCCATCGCGCTGGCCAAGCCGGGCGATATCGATTGGGACGCCGCGCTGGAAGGCGCCGGATGGTTCCACATCACCGGCATCACCCCCGCCATCAGCGCCTCGGCCGCAGCCTTGTCGCTCGAAGCCGTTCAGAAGGCGCGCGCCAAAGGGATCGCCGTCTCCTGCGACCTCAACTATCGCAAGAATTTGTGGAAGTGGGGAAAGCCCGCCGTCGAGGTGATGCGCGAGCTGATTCGCTTCGTCGATATCGCCATCGCCAACGAAGAGGACGTGCAAATGGCGCTCGGCATTCAGGCTGCCGTGGACGTCCATTCCGGCGAACTCGACCTCGGGCAATACCGCAAGCTGAGCGACAAGGTCCTGGCGGAGCACACGAACCTGCGCGGCATTGCCATCACCCTGCGCGAATCCCGCAGCGCGTCGCACAACGGCTGGTCGGCCTGTTGGAACGACGGCAAGGAGTTCCTGGCGAGCCGTCATTACGAGATCACCCACATCGTGGACCGCGTCGGCGGCGGCGACGCGTTCGCCGGCGGCTTGATCTACGGCCTGATGGCGCTCGCGGCGCCGTTCGACGCGCTCGAGTTCGCCGTGGCCGCCAGTTGCCTCAAGCACTCGATCCCCGGCGATTTCAACCGCTTCACCGTGGATGAGGTCAACGCCCTGCTGAAGGGCGGCGGCTCGGGCCGGGTGCAGCGATAGGCTCCCGCGCCACTACGCCAGCGTCAAATTGGCTTGCGCCAAGACATCCAGCCCGGCGAATTCCCCCCGTTCCAGCTTGGGGAAAGCGGCGGCAGCGATCATAGCGGCGTTATCGGTAGAGAGGCCAAGGCTGGGGAAGTACACCGGGTAGGGCAAGCCGGCCGCGCTCGCGGCCGCGCGCAGACCGCTGTTCGAAGCCACGCCGCCCGAAACAATCATAGCCCGCGCTCCGATGCGTTCCGCCGCGGACGCCGCGCGCACCAGCAATTCCTTGATGACGGCGCGTTGGAACGAAGCCAGCAGGTCCAGCGTGCGCGGCGGCGTAACGGCCAGCCATTCTTCCGTGGTCAACTGCGTCCGGCTGCGTTCCAGCGCGCGCCGGGCGGCGATTTCCGCCTCCATGCCATGCGCCTCCACCCAGCGGAGCACCGCCGTCTTGAGGCCGCTGAAGCTGAAATCGAGCGCGTTGCCCTTCATCCTGGCGAAGGTAAAAGGCACGGCGCCGGCATTGCCGTAGGGCGCCAGGCGGTCGATCGTCGGGCCGCCGGGATAGCCGAAGCCCAGGAGTTTGGCGACTTTGTCGAAGGCTTCGCCGGCTGCGTCGTCCCGCGTCTTGCCAAGCAGGCGGTAGGCGAAGCTCTCCCGCACTTCGAACAGGTGCGTGTGTCCGCCGCTCACCACCAGCGCCAGGGCGGGGAACTCGATCCGCGTGCCCGCCCGCCTGGCCTCCAGAACCACGGCGTGGATATGCCCCTCGATGTGATTGACGGCGATCAGCGGCGCGCCGCTGGCGAAGCTGAGGGATTTGGCGTAGGTGAGTCCCACCAGCAGCGACCCCACCAGGCCCGGCCCCACCGTAGCCGCGATGGCGGCCAGATCCGCCAGCCGCGTTCCGGAGCCTTCCAGCGCCTCCCGGACAACCGGCGTAATGGCCCGCAGGTGCTCCCGCGAAGCCAGTTCCGGCACCACCCCGCCGTACTTCGAGTGCGTCTCCATCTGCGACGCCACCACCGAAGACAGCACGGCCTCGCCGTTTTCCACCACGGCGGCCGCGGTCTCATCGCACGAGGATTCGATGCCGAGGATGCGCACTACTCCAACAGTACCGCGAGGGGACAGACGAATCTGTCCCAAGGCGCCGCCCTTGCGCCGCGTGGACAGATCCGTCTGTCCACGGTCTGTCCCCACGGCGGAAGCCGTTGGGAACATCTCACGGCGCCTTCGCCGCCCCCTGCTTGCGCGTCACGTATAGCGTCACCAATCCGCCAACCAGCGCGGCGAATGAGAGCACCAACAGCGCCAGCACCATGCTGTGCGTCCTGTCGCGTATCTGGCCCACCACGAATGGGCTCACGTAACCGGCCAGGTTCCCCACCGAATTAATCCACGCGATCCCCGCCGCCGCCGCCGCCCCGGAAAGGACCTCCGTCGGCAGCGCCCAGAAGATCGAGTTCGAGCAGCCAATCCCCGACGCCGCCAGCGCCAGCGTCAGCAGGCCCAACCAACCCGGAATACCCGGAATCGCGCTGGCCGCGAACGCCCCCGCTCCCAGGAACAGGAATCCCGCCACGTGCCATCGCCGCTCGCCCTTGACGTCCG
This sequence comes from Bryobacterales bacterium, assembly GCA_003139735.1. Lineage (GTDB taxonomy): Bacteria > Acidobacteriota > Terriglobia > Bryobacterales > Bryobacteraceae > BOG-224. The sequence continues at coordinate 3,451 of PLGA01000425.1, forward strand.
AATGCCGGCCGCCCAATACCATCGCCACCGTCGCCACGCTCCACGGAATCACCGAAAGCCACCCGATCTTCAGCGGGTCCTTGCTGATCGTCTCCTTGATCACCTGCGGCAGCCAGAACCCCAGGCCATAGCTCCCCATCACGATTCCGAAGTAGATCACGCACATCAGCCAGATCTGCTTGCTGCGAAAAACGTCCACGATCCGGTGGTTCCGGCCGCCCGCCTCCCTCTTGAGCGCCTCTTCCTCGTCCAGCTTCCGCAGAACCAGGCTCTTCTCTTCCGCGCTCAGCCACTTGGATTTCAAGGGGCTGTCCGGCAGATAGTACAGCGTGATCCACCCGGCGATAAACGACGGAATCCCCTCGGCCAGGAATAGCCACTGCCACGGCGCCAACTGCCCCACCCCGCCCATCCGCGCCAAAATCCAACCCGAAATCGGTCCCGCGATCACCCCGGAAAGCGGAATGGCCGTCATGAACGCGGCCGTCATCTTCGCTCGGTGCTTGCGCGTGTACCAGAACGTCAGGTACAAAATCACGCCGGGAAAGAAACCCGATTCCACAATCCCCAGCACGAACCGCACCAGGTAGAAGCTGTACGCCCCCTTGACGAATAGCGTGCACGCCGAAACCATGCCCCAAACGATCATGATCGGCCCGATCCACCGCCGCGCCCCCAGCTTCCGCAGGACCATGTTGGCCGGAATCTCGAAGAAGAAATAGCCGATGAAGAAGACCCCCGCGCCCGCCCCGTACACCGCATCGCTCATGTGCAGGTCCGTCTGCATCTGGAGCTTCGCGAATCCCACGTTCACCCGGTCCACATAGGCCAGCAGGTAGCACAGGAACAGGTACGGCACAATCCGCCAGGTGACCTTGGCATAGGTTGCCGCCTCGAATTGCTCGGCCGCTTGGGCCGATGCCGCGCTCACGCCCGGCTCCCAAGACACCCGCGTCCGATTCTCATCACCCGAAGTCTAGCACGTGGGGTCAGGCCTCTTGGCCTGTTCCTAGTATTACAACCTGTCCGGCGGCGATTTCGTGGAGTGGGCCTCCGGCCTGCCACGCCGGCGTCCGTGCCGGCGTTCGTGGTTGCGGCTCTGCTGCTCAGTGGGGCAGGCCGGGGCGCCCACGCCGTTCGTGGGTCCGCCGGCCTTCTTTGGAAGTCGATGACGTTACGAACTCCCCGAACCGGCCCTCACTCGCGGGTCTCCGCTCGCACCACCGTCACATCGCTCCACTGCATGGCCGCCTGTTTCCTCGCCGCTTCCAGCCGGTCGTACGCAATGACCTCCATCTCATAATTCCCAGCCGGAAGATCGCCCGGAATCTGTACCTGGCCGCCCAGGAACGTCAGCCCGCCCTTGTTCTCAATCGACGCGGCGGCGGGCGGAATATCGACCACCGGTCCTCCTCCGCGATACAGCCGAACTCCCATATCGACCTTCGGCGCCCCCGCCACCTTCCCCGGCGTCTTCAGCCCGAAAACCTCGCAACGAAACGGAACCGCCGTCCCGGGCGCAAACTCGTTCCACTCCGGCCGGACCCCCGGCACAAAAACCGCTCCCGCCGGAACCGACAAAGTCAGACTCGCCAGCGAAATCCTCCGCCGGTTGAAGTCCGGAATGTCCAGGAATGCGTACGACGACCCGACCCTCCGCGACGCCGCATCGCGCACCGCCGCCCGCACCTGATACGCTCCGGGGTTCGCCACCGTAATGTCCACTCCGTAATGCAAACTCATCGTCGGGTCTTTCGCCACCCTCTCCCGCGGCAGGCTGATGGTAAATGTCTGGTTTGTCGCCCCGGCCTGCGTTCCATCCGTGTTGAACACGGCCAGCGCGACATCCAGCACCGTCCTCCTGGCGCCATCACCCAACTCCGTGTAGGTCAAGTCGCGGCCGTCGATGTCCAGTTCGGCGCGAACCACCGGGCTGCGCTTCCCCGTTTTCGGGTCCGGCGGAGCGGCGAAAAACGTGGGATCGAGGTGTACGCGAACCCCGTCGGCGGTGAAGATGGAAAACATCGCGTCCGTCAGCGCTTCCAGCCGTCCCGCCGGTGCAGGCGCCGGTTTGGCGGCCACGTCGGGCGCGCCCATGAACCCGTTTCTGAAATGAACCTTCAAGCCGGCCCGTAGCACCCTCACCTCGATGCCGCGGCTGTCCCCTTTGCGGCGGGCCGGCATTTCCCGGGCGAAATCCGCGTCGCTCAGGGTCGTATGATAGCCCAGCAGGTAATATCCGCTCAGATCCTGCATCACTTCGTTGAGATCGGAAGTGAGATCGAATCCCGGATCGGTCAGCACCCGCCGCCCCCCGGTGTGTTTGGCTAACGCAATCTCGGCGTCGGTCGTGAAGCCTGACGCTATTTCCAGCACATTGATGACGACGCCCGCGCGGTTCGCCAGCTCCGCAATGCCTCCAACGGGTCCAAAGTAGCTCCCGACGAACACCACGGCCTTGCGCCCGGGCACAAGGCTGAGGCTCTGAATCGCAGCCCTCAGGGCACCCACCGGATCCGCCACGCACCCATGGAGGAAATCGCAGGTCCGCTGGATGCGTTCCGTCGCGGCGTCCAGTTGACGCTTATCGTTGGTGAATTGCTGGAAGATCCCCATGGAGTCGCGGATCATATCCTTTCCATGGGGACCGGGAACAACCGAGCGCCGGGTCGACCTTATCGAAATCATGTCGCCGGGTCCCACCTGCTCATCGATGAACTTCCGCACCCTGGCCAGAACCGGAGGCGAAGCGCCTCCAAACACGAACGCGATCGTGCGCCGGATATCTTCCTTGTGCGGGTTCGCCACCGGAGCGGCAAGAATATCGTTGCCCGGCGTCTTTGCGGTTTTGGGCACGCCCGTGAGCCATTGCAGAAACGACTGCCGCTCCTGGAGGGCCTTCAATATTGTCCCGGTAGGGGGCGGCGTCACTTCAATCCAGGAAAAATTGGAGAGCTTTTGCGGCTTTCCGTTTTCGAGTATCAGGAACTCGTCGGGCCGCAGATCGGTCACAAGCCCGCCCTTCGCGTCATTCACAACCACATCGACCTGCCGCAAATTGACATCGACGTGAATGACCGGCCCCGCCGCCTCGTTGCCGCCGGAACCGGCGGGTTGTTGTCCAAAAAACAAGCAGGCTGTCGCCAGGATAAGCGCCGATACGCGCCTCAATTGAGCCATCATGCGGGCCTCCAATCGCAGATCTACACGGGTCGAGCGGCCGAGGATCGGGCTTCGCGTCGCTCCATATCAATTCTCGGCCGGAGTTCTGTTAACCTTGTCGACGACGAGGAGGTCAACCGGAGCTTTACTCGGCTCCAGCCTCAATCCAAGCTGACCCTCGACCGCCTCGAAGACCGTGACTCCGTTATGGGCGTCGGGCGCATCAACGGCTGGGGGATCCAGCGCCCCGGCGCGCCGCATGCTTTCGGGCGTGAACTCCAGGGTGAAATCGTACTCAGCTTTCAAGCCGGTCGCGTCCACCACGGGGCGCGGAACAAAGTTCAAAAGGTTTTCGACAAGGTCCGCCGTGGTCTGACCCTTGTAGGTCATTCGCAGGCTACCTTCCGCGGTTCCCCAGACAGCGCAACCCTCAGTCATGCCGGCGGGAAGCTTTGGGAAACCGTCCGGTGGGAATTGAGAGCTGGGGGAGGCATGGGAAGACCTGGAGGCATGGCTACCGCCCGGGTCCGAAGCGGATTCCCTCATCTTTGGCCCGTTCTTGCTCACGACGAGCGCAAACACGGGCAATTCCTTCTGCTCGTGGTGAGTCGCTAACTGGAAGCGTTCAACGAGCAGGTTCTGAAGCATCGGCATAGGGCCCTTCTTGGTGGTGCCCTGGGGAACCTTGGCGACGATATCGTACCGCTCTGAGTCCAACCATTTGGGTGCAACGACCTCGTAGTCCTTTCGGCCGTAGGCGTTCTTTAGGACGAAGCTGAGTGTGACGTTTGTCCAGCGGAGCTGCCCCGGATCGGACGTTCCGGGGCCGCCGTCGACCCTCATAAGAGTACCGTAACCGGCGGGTTGCGGCGCTGCCGGCTTTACCGAGGCCACTTCAAATGTCACCTGGGTACTTGCTGTCTGCGCTTGCGCGCGGCTTTGTGGAGGGTTCATCAAGCCGATCACGATGGGCGCTGCCACGGTCACAACCGCCGCCGCCGCCAGCAGAATTTTCTTTCCGAGGCCCAATTTGCGCGTGAACCGGTTGGCCATAATTCCCTCGATTCGTTTCTTCAGTTTGCCGTCGGGACCTTATCCACGCTATCGACCACGATGACGTCCACGGGAACGTCCGCGGTCTTGTCCAACCGGAGGCCGAGTTGCTCCCGAATCGCAACAGAAATGCTTGGGCTGCCGCCTTCCGGGTCGCTTGCAAAGGCCGGCGACGCCTTGCCGGTATCGGGATCTACGACGGGCGGCAGGAAGTGCGCCAGACCCTCGGGGTAATATTCCAATACGAAGGTATACCTTCCGGTGAGGCCTGTCTTATCGACGATGCGCGGCTCGCGAAAGCCGTCTATCGCCCTCCTGTACTCCGCGTTGGCCATCATGAACCCGAGGCGCGATATGAACTGCGCCATAGTCCGTTCCTGATACTTGATCCAGGTACGACCGTCGCGGTTGCTCACCGCAAACTCGTACGAGCCGGGAAGCTCCGGGAAACCTCTGGCGTCCTTGGGAGCGGCTTCCAACGCCCCCCTTTCGACCTCCTTATCGGGATCGCCGCCCGGAGTCGGGGTGACCTCCTTGAACTTCGGGCCGCCCTTATCCACGACGAGCGCGTAGCCGGGGAAGCCGCGGGTTTCGTGGTGAAAGACCAGATGGAAGCGCTCGACGAGCAGGTTCTGGAGCATCTGCTGGAACTGCTCCTTCGTGGCATGGGGAGGCACGGTTGCAACGATGCTGTATCTATTGCCGGACCGAAGATCGCGGATCCAGGCCGGCACTGCATACTGGTCCGTACCCACGCCAAAGGCATCGTATAGGAGGCCGAACATGGCGATGCCTGGAGCCCGAAACATTCCCGGGTCATTCGTGCCCGGGCCGCCGGTTTCCACGTCCGTCGGCTTCGCTTCCGGGCCGGCCAGCTTCACCGAAGCGGCCTCGAAGGAGAGCCGCGGAGCGCTCTGCGCCTGCGCGCGGCCGCGCAGCGGGTTCATCAGGCCAATTGCGATGGGCGCAGCCACGACCGCCAAGGCAACGGCCGCTAGCAGCAGTTTCTTTCCGTAAGTCAACTTGCTGGCGAATCGATTCGTCATGATGCCCTCGATTCGTTTCTTCAGCTCCCCGCCGGTGACGCCGGCCGCGCAAGCTACGGGCGGCGCCAAATAGAACTCGCAGACTTTCAGGATGCTCTCGGCGTAGACTTGCGGNNCTTCGTCGCAGGCGCGCTCGCGCTCCTCCATCAGCCGCGTCCTGATCCACCACGCCAGCGGATGGAACCAGAAGATGGTCTCCACCAGCATGTGAACGGCGGCCGTCAGATTGTCCCGCCGCTCGACGTGGCGCAATTCGTGCGCGAGAATCGCCTCCAACTGGGGCGGCGTCAGCCGTTCCGTAATACCCTCCGGCAGCAGCAAGACCGGCCTAAAGATGCCGACAACGCCCGGCTCCAGGCGCCCCGGCGAGGACATCACGGCGATCGGCAGCTTCAAATCGAGCGGAGTGGACCCGCGCCGCGCCGCGCGAATCTGCCGCCACAACCGCATCCAGAAGATGGCGCCAATCGCGATGCCGCACAGCCACGCTCCGAACAAGATGGCCGGCAATGGGTTCTGCGCCGGCGCTGCAACCGCCGGCAAAGGCGCTGAGGCGGTGACCGCAAATGGCTGGCCGATCTCATCCATCGCGAAGGAAAACTGCGAGTGCGCAATGGCGGGAGCCGTTCGCCATCCCAGTTGCCCGCCGGCGCTCACCAGCAACGAAAAAGGGATCAGGAACTTCACCGACGCAGCCATCCAGATCCAATACCGCACCGGCGCGCGGTTCTGCCGTAGCGCCAACGCCAACAACCACGCCACGGCGGCGA
>PLGA01000018.1:0-192 GCA_003139735.1 Bryobacterales bacterium
GTCGTATAGTACTGGCCGACCGCCGAGACGCTCACCGAGCCGATGCCAACCGGTTTGTAGAGCGCCGTCGCCCCGGCGCCTGTGCCGCCGCCCCCCGAGCCAAAGGTGATCTGCACCGGCCCCTGGTATCCCGTGCCAGCATTGGTGACGGTAACGTAGCCGACAGCGTCGCCGATCAGATGCGACGTCGCG
>PLGA01000018.1:213-3273 GCA_003139735.1 Bryobacterales bacterium
GTGAAGCCCGAGCCGGCATTGACGACGGTGACGCTGGCGACGCCCGCCGGCACCAGCGTCGCGATCGCCTGTGCGCCGAGGCCGTCGCCAAGAATGAGGACGCCCGGCGCCGTCGTGTAGCCCGAGCCGTTATTGGTCATCGTGATCGTCGTCACGGCGCCGTTGACGATCGCCGCCGTCGCCGCCGCGCCGGACCCCCCGCCTCCACCGGTGAACTGGACAGAAGCGAAAGTGTAGCCTGCGCCGGGAACCGTGACCGACACGCCGGCGACCGTCGTCGCCGTGAGCGCGGCCTGAAGGATCGCCGAAGTGTCGGAGCCGCCGCCGCTGAAGGCGATCTGCACCTGATCGCCGGGCTCGTAGCCGGAGCCGGGATTGGTGATGTTCATCTCGACGATCTGGCCGCCGAGAATGACCGGCGTGATCGCGATGCCCGAGCCAAAACCGCCGTAAACCGTCAGATTCGGCAGCGACGAATAGGCGGCGCCGCTCGACAGCAGATTGACACCCGCCGGCGCGATCGTGCCGGCCTCGTAGAGCAGCGTCCCGTCCCACACCCAATAGTCGTTGGTGGTGTTGCGATTGCTGATGAGCAGATACTGCGTGCCCCACTGGCGCGCGTAGGGCAGATCGCCGCTTGACGCCTCGTAGAACAGGCCGGGCGCGCCGATCTGCGTCTGCGCCAGCGTCAGCGGATCGACCTGGACGGCCGAGCCGTCGGACAGGAACACGGCGCAGAAATACTCGGTCGCGATATTGTAGAAGACGTGCCAGACGACCGTCAGGCCGCTCGGCGCGGTGAAGATCGCCGCGCCCTTGTCCCACACCGTGCGCAAATTGCCGTCGCCGAGCCGAACGAAATTCTCCAGCCACGGAAATTCGTTGTCGGGGACCGCCACCGGCGACGCCTGAACGTTCATCCCACCAAAAGGATAGGGAGAGTAGGTTTTGAATCCTGACGGGAGACGCAGCGTCTCCTGGGCCTTCGCCGACAATTGGCCGCGCGGATCAGGCATCGCGCGCCTCCGCAGCGGCGCGCTCGGCTTCAAGCACCTTCTGGAACGCCTCCTGGGCGCGGGCGATCGACATCGTCTGGTTCTGCACGCCGGCGCGCGCCGCCTCGCGGAACCGCTCGGCGTTGGGCTGCACGCCGAGCTCGATCAGCGTGTCGAGCAGCATCGCCAGCGTCGCGGTGCGAACTGGCGTCTCGAGACACGCCGGATCGAGGCCGTCACGGATCAAGCGGGCCTGGGCGACGATCGAAGCGATGCGGTCATGCGGCATTATGTCACGGTGCGGTTGGGTAGTACGTCTTGGACTTGCCGCGATCGAACGACACGCGCGCGACGCCCATCTGCATGGCGAACTCGTCTTCCATCACCTGCGCCTGGGCGTAGCGGCCGCGCGCCAGAAAGGCCAGCGCCGCCGTGCCGAACTTGAGGCACTCCTGCATGCCGGGCGGGATGGCGTCGAAGTCATCGTCGGTGTTGAGCGGCTTGGGCAGCACCGTCGCGTCGAGCTCCATTTCCGTCGCCTGCGAAGGCACAGGAAACATCCAGATTTCGCCCTGCGGTCCGTCGTTGTAGACCGACCACAGCACCGGCCACGACGTGTTCAGCACCGAGTAAGCGCGCGCATAGGCCTGGAGATCGTCCCACGGCATCCAGTCGAGTTGCGGCCGCGTCGTGCCGCCCCAGTTGACCGCCAGCGCAACTGCGTCGATCACTTCGTCGCAGCCGGCGTACTGAGCCTGGAGAGCGGGGTTGAAGAAGCCGACGAACGGATAGCGCTCGACGTTGGCGATCGTCATCATCGCGTTCTGCACCGCGCCATACGACCCCGACAACGCCTGCGGAAAAGCGCCGGGCAGCGCGCCGGGCTGCATCGCGCCAGGAATCGCATAGCCGGGCTGCGCGCTCGCGCCGAACGCCGACTGACCCGTCACCAGCCGACGAATGCACGCCGTGCGCTTGGCGCAGTCACGCCTCGCCTGGTTTACCCAGCGGGTTAGCTGCGGCTTCGACGTGAAGCTGTAGTTGGGGTCGTTTAAAAGTTGGGACGTGTCGTTGAGGATCTGGGATAGCGACATGAGCCACCAATGAAAAACCCGCGCCCGCTGTTCGCAGGCGCGGGCTCTGAAACACCGTCAGCGTCGTATTAGTCCTTGAGCGGATCGACCGGAGCGACCGGCGTCTTGACGTTCAAAACCTCGACCGGGAACTTGGCCGTGAACGGCGCACCCGCCGTCGTGAAGCCGTAGCAGACGGCGACGAGAGACTCTTCGACGAAAGTGGCGCCCGGCGTCATCGGCGAAATCACGCCCAGGGAATCGGCCGTCGCGAAGCCAATGACCGTGAGGTCCGGGCTTCCCGACTTGAGATTGACGACGTCGCCAATCGAAACTGCTTTGAACTTCGTGACAATTTGGGTCATGTGCGTAACTCCTGTTGAACTAACCACCTCGGCCGGCCGCCGATCAGAACTGCATCATATACGTGTCGTCGGATGCAAAATAGCCCATCGTCGCCAGCGCCGTAACCAGCGCACCCGCCGCCGGGCCAGCGGGAGAGTTGACGATCATCAGCGGCGTGCCGGTGTAGATACCGCCGTCGCGAACCACCCACGAACCATACGCCGGCAACGTGCCGCCCGACTCCGTCGCCGTCAGGAAAGCCTGACGCGTCCTGACCAAATTGGCCTGAATTGCGGTGTTGAGCACGGTGGAGTTGGCAGCGGTCGGCTGATCGACGCCGGTCGCAGTAACCTGCGTGGCGTTGGAGCCGCCGATGCCCGACGTACCGTTGCCGTAGGTGCCGGACTGCAGGCCGACGATCGACCAATCCATGATCGCCGTGACAGCCGCCGAACCAAGNNCGGCAGTGAAGGCGATCGGATTGCCGTGGTCGAGGCAGAGAGCCGCAGTGATCGTGCCCGAGCCGGTCAACGTCGCCACAGCCGCAGCGTTGTAGCCGACAGTCGTGCCGTTGACGCCTTCACGCGGATCGTTTTGGAAAACGATCGTCGGCGCCGAGAGATAGCCGGCGCCCTGATCCACCATGG
>PLGA01000565.1 GCA_003139735.1 Bryobacterales bacterium
TGAAGGAATCGGAAGCGAAGTAAGGGCGCGGAGAACGATAGTCCGGCCGGCCGGCTAGTCCTTTGCTATCAGGTAAGCGGCGGCGGGCGCCAGCAATAACAGGGCGGCGATGCCGGCGGCGAGCGCGCCGTGCGCGGCCAGCGATGCCACCGCGAACGAGACAAGCGCTTTCCAATCGAAGGCTGTCAGGTTCGACGCGATCCGACGGATGGCCGACTGAAACAGACTCGATGTGGCGCCGAAGCACGCGCCGAGCAGTCCGGCCGCGCATGCCAGCGCGATCACCTGAGCGGCCGTGATGGGACGGCCGGCGGCCTCCGCGGCTTCCCGCCGCGCGCGAAGGCGGGCGCGCCACCAGACGCCGCCGGAATCGGGCACGGCCACGGATGCGCGCATTTCGTCGCTCGCATCGCCGATGGCGGCGGAAACGGCGGCCACATCCGAGCAGATAGCGCACGTGGAAGCATGGGCGCGCAGGCTGGCGTCGACCCGATCGGGCCAGCGGGACTGAACGACGGCTGCCAGCACTTCCGATTCGAATTCGCAATCGACGGACTTCATCGCCCGACCCCCAAGAGATCGGCCAGCTTTTTTCTGGCGCGAAATAACAAGATCTTCAGGCTGGCCGTGCGCAGGCCCAGCGCCTCGGCGATTTCACGATGCGAAGCGCCCTCGGCATAAGCCAGCCAAAGCATGGCCCGCTCGCGCGGCTTGAGACGCGACATGGCGCGATTGAAATCGGCCAGGCGCTCGGCCGAGCCGGCGTGATCGCGGCCGGCGACGCGCTCGATNNGCGATATCGTCGCCCGCCGCGCCGAAGGGATGAGTGAGGCTTCGCCGCCGGACGTCGCGAGCCACGTTGGTGGCGATGCGATAGAGGGAATTGCGGCGATGGGCTTCACTGTCGTGGGTGGCGGCGGCGCGCAGGAAGCGATAATAGGTTTCCTGAAGAAGGTCGTCCGCCAATTGACGGTCGCCGGTGACGCGCGCAAGATACGCCCACACCCCGCGGGCCGTGCGCTCGTAGAATGCGCGGAATGTGTCCTCGTCAATCACGAAGGCCGCGGAGTCGTCGTGAATGGCGTCGGCTCGGGTGACATCGTTAAATGTCGCATCACGGAACATAAGGGCAGCGAGTCCTATCCCTGGCCGTTCGGCCGTTCGGCGCGGGCGGCCGGGGAGGCCCGTTCGATCAGGCCGAGCCGTTCGGAGATCATGAACGAGATTATCGCCGAAATCACGAACCCAATGCCGAGGGCGATACCGAGGATCCCTAAGACGTGGAGCGGCTGCAGGGCCTCGCCGGCTAAATTGGCGCTTACGAATCGCAAGCCGATACCGGCTGCCAGGAGCACCAGGCCCGCCTGGACGGACCAGAGAATCCGCCCCAGGGGCGCGGCGACGCTGCGCGGACCGGCGTCCAGGGCGATGGGCGACGACTCCAGGAATTTCGAACCCGCCGGCGACTGGATATAGGCCAGCAGATCCTCGTTCCCCGTGAACCGGTCCAGGAGTTTGGTATGTACATCGGTCTGCACTTTAGCCAGGCGGCTCCAGCGGCGGTAGTCGATCCAGGTGCGGATCAACCACGTCACCAACCCAATCGCCATGCCGAAGCCGAGGAACACGGCTAAGCCGGCCAACACGCTCTGCCACATCTCCAGAACAGCGTCCGGGCGGGGGCCGGGAGCGTTGCCGAGGTAGAACTCGGGATTGCGGGCAATTTCGGGATGCGCATTCAGGAAGCCCGTCAGGGCGGGATACGTCGCCAGGTAAGGCTGATTCCCGAGCAGGCGCGGGTCGAGTTGAAGGGTGTTCCTCAGCGCCGGCGGATAGCGGTCCAGCAACTGCGACAATTCCTCCCGGACGCGTTGCGCGTCGGGTTGCTCGATGGCCGCCATTGGCGCGGAGTCTTCGGCCGCCGCGCCCTTCCTTGTCTGCGCCCAGCCGGGCGATGCCAGAAAGACGCTGCAGGACACCGCGAGCGCCCCCAATGCCAGAATTCGCCGAACCTTCGTCCGCTTCATGTTTTCAAGCTCCTCTACGCCGGTAATTACGCGGCGGGGAGCGGGAGGTTAACAAGGGGTATCGATGGGCGACAGCCGGAGCGTGAAGAGGGCGGCCCATGCGACAATCTGAGTTAGCCCCAAAGAAGAGAACCCGACCGAGAAATGTGGATCGTCCGGATAGCGCTCGAACGGCCGTACACCTTTATTGTGCTGGCGCTGTTGATCCTGATCCTCAGCCCGGTCATCATCCTGCGCACCCCCACCGACATCTTCCCCAATATCGATATCCCGGTGATTGCCGCCGCCTTCAACTACACCGGGCTGAACGCCGAAGAGATGGAAGAGCGGATCACTAGCGGCTATGAGCGGGCGCTCACCACCACGGTCGGCGACATGGAGCACATCGAGTCGCAGTCGATCAATGGGCGCGCCATCGTCAAGATATTCTTTCAGCCCACGGTGAACATCGGTTCGGCGGTAGCGCAGGTGACGGCGCTCTCTCAGGCGGTGCTGCGGCAGATGCCGAACGGGGTGAGCCCGCCATTCCTGGTGATCTACAACGCCTCCAGCGTGCCGATCCTCCAGTTGGGCCTCTCTGGCAGCGGCCTCTCCGAGCAGCAACTCTTCGATTTCGGCGTGAATTTCATTCGCCCCCGGCTGATCGCCGTTCCGGGGTGCGTCATCCCGTGGCCTTACGGGGGCAAGCAGCGCCAGATCATGGTGGACCTGAACCCCACGGAACTACAGTCCAAGGGCCTCTCGCCCATCGACGTGGTGAACGCGGTGAATGCGCAGAACCTGATTCTTCCGGCGGGGTCCTCCAAGATCGGACAGTTCGAATACGATGTCGACTTAAACGGCAGCCCGCGCACCGTGGAGGCGTTCAACGATTTTCCGGTCAAGGTGGTGAACGGAGCGCCCATCTACATCCGCGACGTGGGGCACGTGCGCGACGGCTTCGCGCCACAGACCAACATCGTGCGGCAGGACGGCAACCGCGCCGCCCTGCTGACGATTCTCAAAGCCGGCAATGCATCGACGCTGGCGGTGGTGGAGGGGGTGCAGAAGTTGTTGCCGGCGGTGGCCGCCACGCTGCCGCCGTCGCTGAAGATCCAGCCTCTAGGAGATCAGTCGATTTTTGTGCGCGCGTCCGTCAACGGGGTCCTGCGTGAAGCGGTGATGGCCGCCTGTCTCACAGGGATCATGATCCTGGTCTTTCTGGGAAGCTGGCGCAGCACGCTGATTATCGCGGTGTCGATTCCGCTCTCCATTCTGACGTCGGTGATGGCGCTGAGCTTTCTGAACCAGACCATCAACATCATGACCCTTGGCGGGCTGGCCCTGGCGGTGGGCATTCTGGTGGACGACGCCACGGTCACCATCGAGAACATCGAGCGTTTTCTGGAAGAAGGCCACCCGCTGCACGAAGCCATTCTGGAAGGCGCGGCGCAGATTGCCGTTCCGGCGCTGGTTTCCACGCTCTGCATCTGCATCGTGTTTCTGCCCATGTTTCTGCTCAGCGGGGTGGCGCGTTACCTTTTCGTGCCGCTGGCGGAGGCGGTGATGTTCGCCATGCTGGCCTCGTACGTCCTTTCGCGAACGCTTGTGCCTACGCTGGCGATGTACATGCTGCGGGTGAAATTCAGGGGGCGGAGCCGCAACCCCTTCATCATTCTCCAGCGAGCGTTCGACAGCGGCTTCCAGCGCGTGCGCTCCACCTACGCGGCTCTGCTGGGCGTATTGGTTCACTGGCGGGTGGTGTTCGCGCCGCTGTTTCTGCTGACTTGCGCCTCGGCGTTCCTGCTGTTCCCATGGCTGGGCCAGGATTTCTTTCCCAGCTCCGACGCCGGCCAGTTCAAGCTGCACCTGCGCGCCAAGACGGGCACGCGGATCGAAGAGACGGCGCGGCTGTGCGACCTGGTGGAGCAGACCATCCGCCGCCACATCCCGCGGGAGGAACTGGTCAGCGTGCTGGACGAGATCGGACTGCCCTACAGCATCATCAACATGATTTACGGCAACTCCAGCCCGGTGGGTACGGCCGACGCCGACATTTTCGTGTCGCTCACGCGGGAACATCGTCCCACCGAGGAATACGTGCGCGCCCTGCGGGCGGCGCTGCCGAAGGAATTCCCGGGCACGACGTTCTACTTTCTGCCCGACGACATCGTCAGCCAGATTCTGAACTTCGGTCTGCCGGCGCCCATCAACGTGCAGGTGATCGGCGACAACGTGTTGGCCAACCGCGACCTGGCGGACCGCCTGATGAACCAGATGCGGCAGATTCCGGGGGTGGTGGATCTGCGCATTCAACAACTGTTCGACCAGCCCAAGCTGCACATTGTCACCGACCGCACCAAGGCCGCGCAGAGCGGCTTCACGCAGGCCGATGTGGCCGGCAGCCTGCTCATTTCACTGAGCGGCAGCTTCCAGACCCAACCCACCTTCTGGCTCAGCCCGGACAACGGCGTGAGCTACAACGTGGTCACTCAGACCCCGCAATACGCCGAGGAATCGCTCCAGGACCTGCGCAATATTCCGCTCACTGCGCAGCGCCCCGGTTCGACCGAAATTCTAAACGACGTGACCTCCATCGATCGCGGCGGCGGCATGGCGGTGGTCAGTCATTACGGTATCCAACGCGTGGTGGACATTTACGGCGGGGGGGATGGCCGCGACCTGGGCAGCGTGGGCGCCGAAGTGGAGCGACTGGTGGACCAGCATCGCGGGGAGGTTCCGCGCGGGTCGCAGGTGGTGGTCCGCGGCCAGGTGGAGACCATGCGCGCTTCTTTCCGGGGGCTGGCGGGCGGCCTGGTTTTCGCCATTGTGCTGGTATACCTGCTGATCGTGGTGAATTTTCAATCGTGGCTGGATCCGTTCATCATCATTTCGGCGCTGCCGGGNNATGATGGGGGCCATCATGTGCATGGGAGTCGGCACGGCCAACAGCATCCTGGTGGTCAGTTTTGCCAGGGACGTGTGGTTGCGGACCGGCGACCCGGTGCACGCGGCCCTGGCCGCCGGGGAAACGCGATTCCGGCCCGTGCTGATGACCGCGCTGGCCATGATCATCGGCATGATTCCGATGGCGTTGGGCCTCGGTGAAGGCGGAGAACAGAACGCGCCCCTGGGCCGGGCGGTGATTGGAGGATTGATGGTGGCGACGGTAGCCACGCTCACGATCGTACCGGTGGTTTTCAGCCTGTTGCACGGCCGCAGGAGTCCGCAATGAGCGGCACGGCCGATCCGCAAACGCCGCGTTTGTCGATGGCGGCGCGTCTGGTAATCGTCGTCCTGGCGGTGGCGGGCGCGGTCGGGCTGGGCATGGCCATCCGCACGGGCCTTGCTTCTAGAGTGCGCGCCGACGCCAGTTTGAAGCGCGAGACGCAGGATGCGGCGGTGGCCAGCGTCAGCGTGGTGCATCCGAAACCCAGTACAGCCGCCGAGGAACTGACGCTGCCCGGCAATATGCAGGCATTCGTCGCCACGCCGATTTTCGCGCGCGCCAGCGGCTACTTGAAGAAGTGGTATTTCGATATCGGGTCGCACGTCAAATCGGGCGATCTGCTGGCGGAGATCGAAACGCCGGAGATCGACCGCCAACTGGACCAGGCGCGCGCCGACTTGGCCACCTCGGAGGCGAACCTCCATCTGGCGGAGACCACGGCGCAGCGGTACCAGTCGCTTCTCAAGACCGAGTCGGTGGCCCGGCAGGATGTGGAAGACAAAGTGGGCGACCTGCAAGCCAAGCGGGCCATTGTGGACTCAGCCACCTATAACGTAAAGCGCCTGGAAGAGTCACAGCGATTCCAGAAGGTATATGCCCCGTTTGACGGAGCAATCACCGCGCGCAACGTCGATACGGGAGCCTTGATCGACGCGGGGGCCAACGCGCCGGGTAAGGAGCTTTTCGACCTGGCGGCCACCGACCGGCTGCGCGTTTACGTCAATGTGCCGCAGACCTACTCGCGCGCCGCGACGCCGGGCCGGCCCGCCGACCTGACCCTGGCGGAGTTCCCCGGCCGCCATTTCAGGGGCGCCATCGCGCGCACCGCCGATTCCATCGATCCCGCGTCGCGCACGCTGCTGACCGAAGTGGACGTGGACAACGCCACCGGCGAACTGCTGCCCGGAGCCTATGTTTCGGTGCATTTCCAATTGGGAGCGCAAACGCCAGCGGTGATTTTGCCGGCCAACACGCTGATTTTCCGTTCCGAGGGCTTGCGCGTGGCGGTGGTGCGGGACGGCCGGGCGGAACTGAGGCCGGTGACTCCGGGCCGGGATTTTGGAAATGAGATCGAAGTGGTCTCCGGCGTGACGGCGCAGGATGCGGTGATCGAGAATCCTTCCGATTCGTTGACTTCGGGCACGCCGGTGCGGGTGGCGAAATGATGCGCGGGGCGGCGCGCGTGTGCCTGGCGACGGCGGCGCTGGGCCTCGCCGGATGCATGGTGGGGCCGAAATACAGCAAGCCCGCGGCGCTCACGGCGCCCGCCGACGCGGGGCAGCAGCCGGCGGATTTCAAAGAGTCCAACGGGTGGAAGCAGGCCCAGCCGGCCGACGGGACGCTGGCGGAGGATTGGTGGCGGATTTTCGGCAACGCGGAGCTCGACGGCCTGGAGGCGCAGGTGGACGTCTCAAACCAGTCCGTCAAGGCAGCCGAGGCGCAATTCCGGCAGGCGCGCGCGCTGGTCGCCGAGAGCCGCGCCGGCCTTTATCCTACCGTCTCCACCACTCCCGGCATCACCACCAACCGCATTTCCAGCAGCATCCCGTTGACCGAGCCGGGGCTTGGGGAATACGGCAACTTTGCCCTGCCGTTCGACCTGAGCTATGAACTGGACGCGTGGGGCCGCATACGCCGGTCGATTACGGCGGCGCGCGCGGACATGCAGGCGACCTCCGCGGACCTGGCCACGGTGCGGTTGAGTATGCACGCGGAAATGGCCATCGACTACTTCGAGCTGCGCAGCCTGGACGCGCAGAAACAACTGCTGGAAAGTACTCTGGCGACTTACCAGAAGGCCCTCGATTTCAACCAAAACCGATTTGAAGGCGGGCTTGCCTCGGGCGCCGAAGTGGCCGAAGCGAGGACGCAACTGGAGGCCGTGCGGGCGCAGAGCGTCGACGTGGGAGCGGCGCGGGCGCAGTTCGAGGACGCCATCGCGGTGCTGGCCGGAAGGTCGGCGGAATCGCTCAGCTTGCCGCTGGAGCCGCTGGCAACGGAGCCGCCGGCGGTTCCCACGGGGATCCCTTCGCAACTGCTGGAACGCCGCCCGGATATCGCCGCGGCGGAACGGCGCATGTCGGCGGCCAACGAACAAATCGGGATCGCTCGCGCCGCCTTCTACCCAACGCTGCAGATCACCGCGTCGGGCGGATACGAGGCGAGATCCATCGTGGACTGGTTCAACTGGCCGAGCCGGTTCTGGGCGCTGGGGCCGAACGCGCTGCAAACGCTGTTCGATGCCGGGCGGCGCCGCGCGGTGACAGAGGCGGCCACGGCCGGCTACGATGCGACCGTGGCGGATTATCGACAATCCGCCCTGAATGCCTTCCGCGAAGTGGAAGACAGCCTGGCCACGTTGCGCGTGCTGGAACAGGAATCCGCTGCGCAGCGCGTCGCGGTGGAGGCGGCGCGCAAGTGGCTCGAACTGTCCATGAACCGTTACACGGGCGGATTGGTGACTTACCTGGAGGTGGTCACCGCACAAAGTACGGCGCTGGCCAATGAGCGGATCGAGGTGGATCTGCAGCGGCGTAGGATGGATGCCTGTGTGCTGCTGATCAAAGCGCTGGGCGGCGGATGGGACGTTTCGAAGCTGCCGTCGTGAGCGGGCAGGGCGGGCATCGTCGTCAGTTCGCCGAGGGACGCTCGACGTGATCCACGACAATGACGTCCGTCGGGCCTTTTTGCGACTCCAGCTTGAGTCCGAGTTGCTCCTTTAGCGCCCCTTGGAATGAAGGACCCGATGGGTCGGGCTGAAAATCCACGCCAGGCGGCACGGCATCCGGATCGGGTGTCCACTCGAACGAGAAATCGAAAGTGCCGCCGATCCCCGTCTGGTCCAACACGGGCCGGCCCAGGTTCCCCATGGCAGTCAATGCGCTTGCGATCATTCCCATGGGCACATTCCGTGCGCCCGCGCGTTCGCGGCCAGGTGCGCTTGGGGGCATATTGAAGATGCCGCCACAAAGCGCCGGGAACTTGCCGGCGACGTTCGATTGCGGAGCCGGATCGGAAGCGGACGGAAGGGTGGTCGAACACGGCGCGCCGTCCAGATGCGGCTGAAGCTGCGGTCCGGTTGTCCCGGGCTTCGCCAGCAGGACCGCGTACACGGGGACTTGTCGCGTCTCAGTGTGAACCCCCAGCTTGAAGCGATCCGCAAGCAGGGAGCGCATCATGAGGCGCATCTGGTCTTTCGAGGGATTGCCTTTCACCCGCGCCTGGATGTCATACCGGTCCGTGCTGGCCCATCCCGGCAGTTGGGATAGCAGCGATTGCATCTGATAAGGCGTAACCTTGTACGCGAATGCAATGTAGGAGCCGAGCGAAAAACCAGTTGCCGAAAAATAACCTCCGTTGGGGGCGTAAACATCGCCAGGACCCAGGGGAAAGTTGGAGTTCGACTCGCCACCGGACGTGTTCGGCTTGACGGAAGCGACATCGAACGCCAGTTTGTCGCCGGCCGCTTTGAGGGGATCTCCTGCCGGCGCCTGGCCCGCTGCGGACTGAGCGCGTAACGGCCCTGAAGCCACGCCCGCAAGAAGGGCCACCGCGAACATCGCTCCAACGCTTGCCGCCATGCGCCGCCGTTTCGCTCCGGTTTCTCAGTTTACGTGAAATGCGGGGCGGGATCAAATCAAGCTGGCCGCGATGGTCGTTTCGCGCCGAAACCTGTCATACTGGTCTCCGCGAAGATGAATCGAAGGCAACTGCTTTTCTCCGCGGCCGGGCTGTCGGCGGGAGCGGCCCTTCCCGCGGCCGCCGCGCAGCGGGCACAGATGAGAATCGCCGCGCTCGAAACCGATCTCCTCAAGAATCCTCCAGGCACGCCCTATTACGACGCGATCCACACCTTTGGCGCGGAAAACGGCTCGGTGGTTTTGCGCATCCGAACGGATTCGGGCATCACCGGGTGGGCGAGCAGCTCTTTCGGCGTGATCGGGGGCGGCCCGGCAGTGGTTCAGGCCATTTTGGAAAAACAGATCAAGCCGGTGATTCTTGGCAAGGATCCCGCCTTCCCGCGTCGGATCCGTGCCGATCTGTGGAAAGCCCTGGAGTACGAAGGGGTCGGCGGCGTGGTTCAATTCGCCATTGCCGCCACGGACATTGCCCTCTGGGATATCCTCGGCAAGAACGCCGGTTTGCCGGTCTACAAGATGCTGGGCGCTTACCGAGACCGCATGCCAGTCTACTCGATGTGCGGCTGGTATTACGATAACGACGCGGACCTCTCGCACTTCCGCGGCCAGGTGTCCACGGCACTCGATCAGGGTTACCGCGCCGTCAAGATCAAGGTGGGGCGCGGGCCGCTCGATGACGACGTCCGGCGCATCCGCGCAGCGCTCGACCTGCTCGGGAAGGACCGCCGCCTCATGGTGGACGCCAACCAGGTTTTCAATCGCAATGAAGCCCTCCGCCGCGGGCGCGTCTACCAGGAGATGGGGTGCTTTTGGTATGAGGAGCCTCTCCCGCCGCAGGAAATGGAAGGCTACGCGCAGCTTGCCGCGGAACTGGATATGCGCATCGCCACAGGCGAGAACCTGAATACGAAATATGCCTTTGCCGACCTCATCGCCAGGCGCGGCGCCGACGTCGTCCAACCCGATAACCGCCGCGCCGGCGGCGTCACGGAGTGGATGGAGATCGCCGCCATCGCCGATGGCTACGGGATTGAGGTGGCCAGTCACGGGGGCGGTTCCACCAATCTCAATATGCTCCTTGCGATGCCGAACGCCATTTACATGGAAACCAGCGGGCAGCGCGAGATGATCGACGGCGAAGTCCCGGCCCCCGAGGAACCCGGCATGAGCAGCGAGGTTTCGGCGGACGAGATCCGCCGCTACAAAGTGGGCTGAATTGGTGGGCCAGGACCGGCTGCACAAACGCTCTGATTGTAAACGCGGTCTCTGCCAGCCCTCCCGACGATTGTGGTTCCTGAAGTGGGATTCCCTTCCATTGAGCCGTCGATTGTGGACCCCCGGGCCCACTTTCCTGTCCGAAATGCTCAAAGGAACGAAAGAATGAAACCCTTCGGTCCACAACGCCGGCCCTGGACGGCTGCGCTCCGGTGGCTGCGTCAGAGCAGCGCGTGTCGGCGGTAAAACCAGGTCTTCACAACTTGCACCACAAACAGGTACGTCAGGGTGAGCAACGCAATCGCGCCGAGTAACGACGCCGGTAATGGGATGAACCCCAACAAGGCCCCGAGGGGCGTGTACGGCATCAGGGCGCCGGCGGCCGCAATGGCAATCACCGCGATCAGCAACCGGCCGCTCGGACGGCTCCGGAACGGGTTTCCCGCCGTGCGGATCACAAACACCACCAGCGTCTGCGTGGCTAGAGACTCCACGAACCACCCGGTCCGGAAGAGCGGCGCGTTGGTGGAAGCGCGGAACATCCAGAGGAGTACCCCGAACGTGAGGAAATCATAGATGGAGCTGATGGGGCCGATGATCATCATGAACTGGCGAATGAACTGAATCTGCCACCGTTTCGGGTGGCGCAGAAGGGCTGGGTCGACATTGTCGCCCGGGACTGCTATCTGCGAAGTGTCGTATAGAAAGTTGTTCAATAAGATCTGGGTCGGCAACATGGGCAGGAATTTCAGGAAAAGGGATGCCGCGGCCATGCTGAACATGTTCCCGAAGTTCGAGCTGGTGCTCATAATGATATACTTCATCACGTTGGCGAAGCACCGCCGTCCCTCGATTACCCCTTCGTTCAGGACCGAAAGGTCCTTCTCCAGCAAAATGATCTTCGCGGCGTCCTTCGCCACGTCCACGCCATTCATCACGGAAATGCCAACATCCGCGGTGTGCAGCGATGGAGCGTCGTTGATGCCGTCGCCCATGTATCCGACGACGTGCCCGCGCGTCTTCAGGCCGAGGATGACCCGGTTCTTTTGCTCGGGCGACACACGGGCGAAGATGGCGCCTTGCTCCGCCTGGTAAGCCAGGGCGGCATCGTCCATTGCGTCCATCTGGTCGCCGGTGACAATGCGGTCGGTAGCCAACCCGACATCGTGGGCTACCTTCTGCGTCACATATTGATTGTCACCGGTCATAATGACCACGGAAACGCCGTTCTTTTTCAGCGCTTCGAGAACCGCAACAATCCCGTCTTTGGGCGGGTCCAGGAATGCCGCAAACCCTGCCAGCGTCATCTCCTGCTCGGCCGCCAGCGCATAAGCATCCTGCTGCTCTACTTTCCGGACTGCGACCCCAAGCGTGCGGTACCCGTCGGCGCTCAACTTCCGGAAGGTCTCGGCCGCCTGGGCTCGCAGGCTTTCGTCGAATGGCTGGGGAACCCCGTCAACAATGACGGTCCCGCAGACGCCAAAGACGCTCTCCGCCTCGCCCTTGGTGATCAGTAGGCGTTCACTGCCGCTTTGCACCACGACCGAGAGGCGCTTGCGACTGAAGTCGAAGGGGATCTCGTCCACCTTTTCATACTCCGCAACGGCAGGGTGATCATGCTTCAGGACGGCATCGTCAAGCGGGCTCTTGATGCCGGCTTGGAAGTAACTGTTCAGGTATACCAGCCTCAGGACGCTATCGTCGTCCTTCCCTTGAACATCTACGTGACGGTCGAGCACGATCTCGCCTTCGGTAAGCGTACCCGTCTTGTCACTGCATAGGATTTCCACGCTTCCAAAATCCTCGATCGCAGTAAGTTGCTTAACCAGAACCTTCTTCCTGGCCATCCGTCGGGCGCCCTGCGCCAGCGTGATGGTGATGATCATTGGCATCATCTCCGGCGTCATTCCGACGGCGAGCGCGATCGAGAACAAGAACGATTCCAGCACCGGACGATGCAAGACGAGGTTTACCAGCAGGACGAAGAGCACCAGCAGCATGATCACTCGCGTGATCATCAGCCCGAAGTGGCGGATGCCACGGCCGAATTCGGTCTCCGGCGGCCGTGTGGCCAGCCGTTGGGCAATCTCGCCGAAAGCGGTGTCTTTGCCTGTGCGAGCGATAACGGCGACGCCGATTCCGGTCTGGACCGCAGTCCCCAGGAAAATGCAATTGCTGGCATCGGCAATGCCGTGCCGGCCCTCGGGAAGATCGGCCTCCGCCTTGTCGACGGGCAAGGATTCCCCGGTCAGCGCGGACTCGCGCACGTGCAGGTCCTTGGCGCTCAACAAACGTGCGTCGGCCGGCGCCAGGTCCCCCGCATTGAGCCGGATAATATCCCCGCGGACCAGGTCCGCAACAGGCAACTCCTGCTCCTTTCCGTCACGCACCACGGCGGCAGTCGTCGCAACCTGCTTCCGAATATCCTCCACTGCATGCCGGGCCTGGAACTCCACGTAAAAGTTCACCAGAACGCTGAGCAGCACGATCGCGATGATGATCCCCCCGCCGATGGGATCGCCCAGCGCCATCGAAATGGCGCTGGCCGCCAGTAGAACCATGACGAGGGGATTGGCAAAGAAGCGCAGAAAACCGATCAGCGCGGCGAAGCGGGACTCCTCAACAAGGGCGTTCGGGCCGTAAAGGCGCAGACGTTCCTTTGCCTCGGCGGAAGTCAGCCCGGCTGGAGTCGCCTGCAGCAGGGAAAGCAAGTCCCGCAGCGGCATATCCCAGAAGCGGTCCAGCGGCTTGTCCGGCCTGCTTGTGCGCGAGGTTTTCTCGGGCTCCGACATAATGGCAAGATGGCGCTGCGAGCACTCTCATTCTAACCTCTAAACGCCCGGGCTGGCCGTGCCATGGGTTTCCTTTGCAGATCTTGCCCAGGCTCGGTTGAATTGTGCCCTATTGAAGCGCTATCGTGACTCCCGCGCGGCTGGAATAACTCCCTCCCACCGTAATCGCAACCAACTGGCTTCCGGTGAGTCCGTACGGCACCGTCGCGTTGACCTGGTAAAGCCCCACGCAGCCCTGGGTCAAGCCTGCGTATGCGACCGTCGCAACTTCCCCGCCTATCGTCACATTCACCGGCAGCACCGTAGTATTGATTTCATTCGCGGCGGTTCCCGTCGCAAACGACGGATTGGTCGCCCCAAGTCCCGTGGCATAAATCACCACCTCTTCTCCGGCGATGGCCGGCTTTGCGGCTCTGACCAGCGAATTGTCCGCGTGAACGATCACTCCATCGCCAACGCCACTTCCCTCTACCGTGAAAATCCCGGGCGAAGCCGGCGCCAAAGTAAACGTCCCCGTCCCGGTCTGACCGCCCACCGTAACGGTAGCGGTCACCACCCCGGCAGCGGGACACTCGAGAGGTATCTGGGCGATGATCTGGCTAGGGAAAACGTCGTAGAGAGGAAAGTCCTGGCCGCAGGCGGTCACCGTGGTGTTCTGAGGGCCGAGTTGCGTCGGAAGCGGCAACACGTCGGCTGCGGCGCTGCCAACCGCAAGGAAGTTCTGTCCAAAGATGGACACGATCTGCCCTGGCGCCACCTCGTTACCCGGCTCTGCCATAAGATACGCCGCGCTGACGATGCCTCCAGCGCTGATCGCCGGCGGGCCTGCCGCGGCGCTGTCGAAAACCTGGAAGGCATCCACCCAGACCCATGATCCGCCCGAGGCTGCACTGTGAGTTCCTGTGGCCACGATGCTGAGGACATGCGTGCCGGGGGCCAATCCAGTCAGGCTGTAGGTCGGCGTCCGCGCCGCCGACGGCGTCAAGTATGTGTCCACCGTGACCTGGAGCGCGCCGTCCAGGAAGACTTGCGCCAAGCCCGACCATTCGTCGCGATAGCCAATCCAGGCGATGGCCGTGCCGTTGAACGTAAAATCCACGCGTGCGCCCGGATCGACGGCTAAGTTGACGCTGCCCCCGCTATACGGTGCGCCCGCATTCTGGAACCAGTGTCCGGAATAGTTTGCCGCGACGTCGGTCTGTTGCGCCAGGCCCGCGCCGGCGGCCACCGTGCCGCCGACAAGCGAGCCGTTCGCAATGTCGAATGCGTCCACCCAAATCCACGATTGGTTGGACGAGTCGTCATGGGAATGAATCACTTCGATAGTCATCCGGTGCAGGCCGGGACTCAGCCCCTGGATGGTGAACAACGGTTGCTGATAGAGCGTTGCTTCCGAGGGGTTGGACGTGTCCACCGAAACAGGCGCGCCATCCAGCGTCACGTAGCAGATTCCAGAGTAATAATCAGAGGCGCCGACCCAAGTGATTCCCGTGCCGTTGAAGATAACAACCGCCTGCGACCCGTTCAAATTTGCCAGCAGAGCGGACCCGCCACTCTCTAGGGAGTTAGTGTTCGGGTACCAAGTTCCAGTGTAGGTTATCCGCGGATCGTTCTGCTCGAAGCGCGTGACCGTTTGCGCCAGAACGGCTCCAGGCAGGCTTGCAACCAGATAAGCCAGGAGAAGTCGATTCAACATGGTAGCCTCCGACAAGGTTCTGCGCACCCGCGGGAAAGGTTTTCCGTGTTTCGCAACGGACTTGGCGTCATCGCCGGAGGGTTCCCGCCGCTCCTCAAGTAATCACGGGGTTTACATGGTTTCACCAGGGATAACAACGTCCGCACCGCATCTCAGAGCAATTGCGTGACCACATGTATGCTGCTCCGCATCCAGCCATGGCCAGCAAGTTGATTTCCCGGACCACGACTGATAGCACTGGCCGGCGAACTCGATACGATGCTCCTTGGCATCCGATCCGAGCGCCACATCCGGCCTCCGGTCATCCGGCGCCCACGGTGCGGACATGTTGGCGAAGCCGCCGAGCCCGACGTCACCGTTCGGAGGTTCTCAAACTTCACACGCTGAATTCGGCGTGTCTCTCCTTCTACATGAAGGCGGCCCTACCCTGTTCGGCAGGTTCGTGGCGGACGGCTGCGTCGACGAACTTTTCCTCACCATAGCCTCTCAAGTGCCGGCCGAAACATGCCACCACAGCGCCCGGGATTCATCGCCGGCGTGGAGTTTCTTCCCGAAACGGCGCCCTGGCTCAACATCGTCAGCGTGAATGTGCGGGAGAACCACCTGTATCTGCGGTATTGCGCGAGTCGCGGGACGTCCGGTAACCGCCATTCGGCCGCGCCGGTGCGGAGTCAGTAGCGAATATCCGCCGTTTGCCGGATCCAGAGGGGCGCCACACTGTGTCGAAAACCTCCGCCAGTCCCCGACACCGCACGGGCGATCAGCGCGCGAAACTCCTCCGGCGTGTACGCCCGCCGGATGGACTGACGCCCATCCAGCACATTCACTCTCGGCAAGCACAGCGGCGCGAACGCGTTGAACAGAGCCAGCGGCACGCGATGCCGAACCAAGTCCAGAATCACGAACCGCCGGCAAGCCCGCCCGACATTCCGGATCATCTCGACAAACTCCTCGTCGCGGAGGTGATGCGCCAGGCATACGCTCACGGCCACGTCGGCCGGCGGTAGAGCCTCCCGCACGGCGTCCAGCTTCAGAATCGGGAACCCCCGCGCGCCACCCTCCGGCGGCCGCAGGTCCACACCCAGCACCTCCACCCCCATTTGGCGCCGAATTTTCTCCAGCAACCCGCCATGCCCACACCCGATATCCAGAATTCGCCGCGCCGATTTCCCCTCCGCCCTCAACGCCCGCAAGATCGCCGCATGGTTACCCAGCAGGCTGTGTGTCTGGGAAAGCCCGCGGTGCGCCCGTACCAGCGCCTCGGGCGGCAATCCGCCGAAATCCAGAATCTCCTCCTCAAAGGAACGCTGCATCTTCTTCCGTATATTGACACTCAGGAGGAGCGCTGATGCGGGCGGTCCACGTTGTGGGCGCAGGCCGGCTGGCGTGATGGCCGCATTTGCGAGCGACCGGCGTCGGAGAAAGGCATTGAGGCGCGGCCAGACGGCCCCTCCTCAGCGTAGAACGCCCGGCCAGTAGGGCGTCTGCGCAACGGGTACACAGCAACTCCTCGCCGGCCACGGGAAGCCGGAGGGCATGAAAAAGTCTGATGACGGCCGGCCATCAGGTACACCTGATGACGAGCTGGACTGTCCCGTGCCGCGCCTGACACTGCTCTTCTTCGGCGCGGCCAAGGAGTTACCGCCGGGACAGCCTGCCTACATTCCGGGCTTGCAAGCCAAAGACCAAACGGAGCCCTACTTCAGGCGGCGCTACGGCCCCTAACGAAGTGAATTACCAAAGAAATCACCGCTATGATCAGCAACAGATGAATCAGCCCGCCCGCAACGTGGAAGGCGAAAAATCCTAGCAGCCACAGTACAAGCAAAACCACGAACAGCGTTATAAACATTGAGATCTCCCTCCTGAGTTCAGTGCGTCCACCCGTCAAGCTTGACGGTGACTTGTTGCTCCGTCCGCCCCTCGGCGGCGGCTGAGGCGTACAGGCCAGCGGCGCAAATCTTGAGCACGCCGCCACCGTTTCGAGTGTGCGGTGTAGCGGGCCCCTGGCTGTATGCGGTCTCCGAAACCGAATCGCCAGAAGGCGACTTATCCGGTTTCCGTAGTCGGACCTGTTTGCTTGCCTGCATCTCTAGCTAGGTGGAACTGGCTGACCCACCACCACGATAGCAGTGCGAGGCTTGACCGTCTGTGCAATATTAGACACCTCAGCCATCGCACAAAGGGCGAGCCTTAGGACGGCGACTGATGAAAGGAGAACCGCGTGGAGCGTGGTGACGACGGGCGCTCTCAATTCCCGCAACAATGCCAACAAGGTAGCCGCCGGCTGGCCCGCCGAAGATTCCGAACTCGTGGGGCGCCAAACTCCTCAAGTATAGGAAAGAGTGCCGAACGGACTGTTGGCGTTGCGCTTCGACCACGAATCCTGGCCCCACAGTGCTGTGGTGATGCGCTCGCGCATTCAGAAAATAGCCCAGTTGAACGGCCAGTGCAAGTGGTTGTATCGATAGCCAGAGCTGCCGGGATAAAGGGCGCATAGAATCAGCGGGTTGGCGGAGTCCGACAATTCGCAATTGGGAGCCCGATCCTTGGAGGCTCGATCCAACCCTGACGATGGGGAACCGCCTCAGGGTGGTCAATATTGAACAGTGGACGACGGAAGAATGCGTTAATTTTGCCATGGGACGTTGTACAGTGGTTCGGTGTTGTCGCACGGAGGAATGCCATCTGTGGGACGTCCCGCAATCTGCGGAAGACTCGGAGGCGCTAACGTGCGCACTGACCTTTACACGAAGACGATCATCACGCTTATCGCTTTGCTTCTTGCGGTGATCGCAATGAAACCTAATCTTTCAGCCCCAGGCCGCTATGGCGCAGGGAGGCTACGCCGGCATCCAATTCTCGTATAGCGGGGGTAACCACGCGTTCTTCAATGCCAACACTGGCGACGTTTGGGAATATGGCGACCACGGCAACTTCCGCAACCACTACAAAGTCCACGAGTTCGGTCAGGATCACGATCACGGATGTTAAAGGGAGTGGGCCGGGAACCCCACGCGGACCGGCGAGGTCAACACTAAAGCTCAGCGCGCGACGGCCGAAAAGGTCGCGTCTCAAGTTCCAAACGTGAAGCAGGTGGTCAACGAGCTGCAATTGAAGAACCAGAAGGCCACATCGTCGAAGTGACGCTGAGCAGTGTACATCTGCTCAACGTGAGCCTTCACAATGGAGTGGCTTCGTAGTTAGTCTAACTTATAATCTGAGAAAAGGAGAGAGCATGACACCAACAAAAGTGAAATATCAACCAAACGTTCTAGCGGCAGACACTCTTACAGGCGATAAGGTCGTGAATCATCAGCAGGAGGATCTCGGAAAGATCGAACATCTGATGATCGACCTGGCGAATGGCCGCATCGCTTACGCAGTTCTGTCCTTCGGGGGGTTCCTGGGCATGGGCGACAAGCTATTTGCGATTCCTTGGAGCGCTCTCAAGGTCGACACAGTTGAAAAACAATTCATCCTAAACGTCGACACGGAGGTGCTCAAGAGAGCCCCCGGCTTCGACAAGGATCACTGGCCGAACATGGCTGACCTCAACTGGGCTAACGGAGTCTTCAAGTTTTACAACACCAAGCCCTATTGGGACTAAGACCACGGAGCGGCACTTCGTACGGGACTAGCTGCGCGGCACGCGCAGTCAATGACGGGTTCGGAACCGGGCCCGAGCGCGGTACAGGGCAATCCCGTCGGGGCGGGTAACGGAGATCCCGCCCCTTGCGATTAGGCAAAAGGAGGAAACGTGACGAAAAAGAGTATGAAGGTTTAGATCAAAGGCACGTTTCATGAGGTGAAAGGCAAGGTAAAAGTGAAAGGCGCCGTCAAAGAGAAGGCCGGCCAGGTCACCAACAATCCTGACTTAGAGGCTGAAGGCAAAGCCGAAACTCTCGCTGGTAAGGTTCAGAAAACGGCCCGACGAATTGAAAAGGTGTTCGAGAAGTAAATCAGCCGGGCGCGAGCTAACGTTCCGCGGAAAGGATTATTCTCGGTGTTGATCTTAATTGTCATTATTCTGTTGGTTCTAGGGCTCGGTGGTGGATACTACGGCCGTAGCCGCTGGGGTACCGGTGGAGGCGCCGGCATCGGGTTAGGCACCGTTTTGGTCGTTCTCCTCATAGCCTACCTGCTTGGGGCTTTCCGTTAGAGTGAAGCGTCACGTACGCCACGCGTGCAGATCTTTGAGACCGAGTAACGACGAAGTTAGGTGCGCGCGGCTAGAAAGCCGATCCCGGTGTGGATCTCATAGCCCCGGCTTGGCCGCCGGATTATCGGGAAACGGGGACCGGTCGCGGATATACTTCCGCAGGGTGTCGAGCAACTTGTGGCGGGTCTGGCGCATGATGGCGACCTCGGTCGCGCCGTTTAAGAACGCCTGTGTGGCGAAGCCGGCGCGCGGGCTGTGGCTGGCGTAGCCCGCGAGATCGAGGCCAGCGGACTCGGCGGCGCGTTTGACGATGCGGGCGATGGAGCCGGCGTTGAGGCGGCCGGAAGCGACGCGCCCGTGGCGGTCGACGCCGAGGAAGGCCGGCCCTGCCGGTGAGGCCAGCAGAAGCGATCCAGGCTCGGTAGCTGCGCACTGGGCAGGTGGCGGCTGCGGAGCCTCGGGGGTTGCCGGACGCGTGCATATCGCCTTCGACATCGATCAACCGGGAATAACACGGTCGCTCCAGTGTTCGCGGCCCGGCAATTCGGGGTAGTCCCGCATGATGTCGACCACGGATTTGACCAGGCGAAAGCGAACGGACTCGCGGTACGGGGCGAAACCCCCGCAGGGTACAGGAGGTTCACTCCCACCGATTCACCCACGAATTCCCCTGACGAGTGCATCGGTCAAGGCTGCGACCCCGTCTGTTGTTTATTCGGCTCTGCGCAGGAATCCGA
>PLGA01000268.1 GCA_003139735.1 Bryobacterales bacterium
GCTCAGAAAGCCGCTCAGTGGCCCCACCAGCCCCGGGTACGGCAGATGAATCAGCCAGAACGCGACCCAACTGACGGTCGCCAGGACCAGGCCCAGGAGGAAGTTCCCCACCACGAAGGCGCGCACGATTTTCGCGATTCCTTCCAGGCTGCGGGCGGCGGCCAGCCTGTCTTCGCCCTGGAAAAACTGCAGGAAGCTTCGGTTCAGATGCTCTTGCCAGCTCAGCATGAAGTACACCAGAAACGGTACGGAGGAGGCCATCAACAGCATCTCGGAGAACGACCCCAGATGCGCGTAAATGTAGTCCCCGATGGGAGTGCCTTGGGGCTGCGCGGGCAGCGGAGGCGGAGCCGCCGGCGCGGGGGCCTCGCCCTTCCTGCCCTTCTTCTTACTAGCCGCGGCTTGCTGCGCCAGCGCCTCCTCAGCGCGCCGGCGCGCAACCACGGCGTAAACGCTCTCCTCGGCGCCCTGGATCTGCTGGCGCACGCCGTCCACAATATCGCCGATCCGCTGCCCGTATATCGGCAAATCTGCGTAGAGGCCGGAGAGTTGGGTATATGCGCCCAGCCCAATCACGTAAACGAACAGCAGCGCGAACAGGATTACCATCAGGCTGGCAAAGGCGCGCGGCAGCCGCAGCCGCATCAGCAGCGCCACAAACGGTTCCAGGATAAACGCGAGGATCACCGCCACGGCCGCCGTGATGAAGATCGCGCGGCCGTAGTAGAGAATCGCAACCACCACCCCCAAAGCCACCACGGACACGGCGGGATGCCGCGCTGCCTGCGCGGTAACGGTTGCGCTATTGACAGTCTCGGTTGAAGGCGCCACGGCGCGAGATGACCCTTGCCTCGAATGTAACATGGCGGGCGGGTTGGGCATAGCTGCTGTCAGCCCTTAGCTGGTTAGAAAAGGCTGGTCAGGTCGCGGCGGCCGTCGATGACACGTACAATCTCAACTGCTTCAACCGGCCCAACGTCGGTGTCGGGGCGGGTCTCGTAGAGGATTAGATACGGTCTTTCGACAAGAAGGCGTGTCGGTGGCCGTATCTCCGGGCGGCGTGTGCCAAGGCGCGGGTGGGACGCCAACAGTTCAGTCTTAGCCTCAATCGCCGCGTAAATCCGTTCGGCCGCCGCCGGATTATCGAGACCGATTGTCAGGTAGATATCCAGAAGGTCTTCGCGGGCCTGCGGCGTCCACAGGAGCTTGACTCTCACCGGCCCACAATCTCAGAAGCGCGCTTCAGACGCTTCCGGGCTTCCTTGCGCAGCCCGGCGAAATCGAGGGGCGTTGCAGGCCCGCTGGCCTTACCCTGATCCCATGCCTCACGCAGACGCCGGAGGTCTTCCTGCCGCATCTCGCGTTTGAACTGCCAGTCACGGACAGCCTCGCGGACGATCTCGCTTGTGGTGGCGTATTCGCCCGCGTCAACTGCCGCCTTGAGCGAAAAAACCTGTTCACTGGTCAGAGCGACGCTGACCTTCTGAATGTCCGGCATAGCGTTTCCTTGACTCAATGGTAGCAAATGTTACTACCTGGTAGGAAGACCGTCGTTCAGTTCTCAGTGGGGACTTTGTCCGCGCTATCCACGATCAGCACATCCACCGGCACGTCCTTGACCTTCACCAGCTTGAGGCCGAGCTTCTCGAATGCCCTGAAGAAACTCGGAGCAGCTCCGGCAGGGTCGCTTGCGACGGGCATCCCCGCGCTGTCGGCGGGGGGCATCGCTCCGCGCGGCACCGGCCCCGTGTAGGCGTATTCCAGGGTGAACTCGTACGCTCCGGTCAAGCCTGTCTTGTCGGTTACGTGAGGCAGGGGACCTCTCGCTCCAAGAGCCACAGAAGTCGGCCGGGGAGCCTCTGTAGGTGGTGCGCAGGGTCCCGGCGGCGGGGTTGCCGAGGGATCCCATGTAAGGCCCAGGGCGGATCTGGGTTTCGTGGTGGAGTTTGAGATGGAAGCGGTCGGCAAGCAGGTTTTGCAGCATCAGGCGGAACTGCTCCTTGGTTGTGCCGGGGGGAATGGTGGCGTCCACGGCGTAGAAGGGCGCTCCAGGGGCGTTGAGCCAGTTGAGACCTGTGATTTGATCGCCCGTTACGTCGTAGGCCTCCCCCATCATGGTGAACAGGGTGGTGCGCGGCCAGGAGATACGGCCGGGGTCGTCCGTGCCGGGGCCTCCGAGCGGGGCAAGCATCCTTCCGGGAACCACCTCGCCGGTCGGTTTTACCGAAGCCACCTCGAAGGTCAGCTTGGAGTCCGGGGCTTGAGCGGCCAGGGGCTGGGCAAGCAGGAGGAAGAGACAGAGAGCGGCGGCCAATGCGAGTTTCATAGCGGCAACTCCTCAACCGCATTATACGGCTGACGGCCGACGGCTGACGGCTATAATGAATTCACTTGACTCCCTTGAAGACCCGCATTCTCGCCTTGGACTTGGGCAAGAAGCGCATTGGGCTGGCCATCAGCGATCCTTTGGGAATTACCGCGCAGGGACTGCCGAATCTCGAACGCACGCGCAAGCGTGACGATCTGGATGCCCTCAAGCGCCTCGCGGCCGAGCGCGAAGTCGGCCTGATCCTCATGGGCAACCCGATAAACATGGGCGGCAGCGAGGGCCGCCAATCCGGTTGGGTGCGCGAGTTCGGCGCGGCCATCGAACAGCGAACCGGCCTGCCGGTCAAATACTGGGACGAGCGCCTGACCAGCGTTGAGGCGGGCCGCGTGCTCCGCTCGAGCGGAATCGGCATTGAGAAGCGCGCGGCGGCCGTGGACCGGCTCTCGGCCGTGATTCTTCTGCAAAGCTACCTGGACTCGTTGCCGGCATGAAAGCCATCCGCGCCATTCGCATCTTTGCCTTCCTCGCCGTTTTCGTCGGAGGGTTCGCCGTGTACCGCCTGGGCGCGCCGTACCAGGGTTTTGGCAAAGAAACCTTCGTCGACGTGCCCTACGGCACTTCCACGGGAACCATCGCCGGAATGCTGGCCGACGCCGGCGTGGTCCGCAGCCGCTGGGATTTTCTGCTCGCGCTTCTCGCCGGGCGCGGCCGGAAATTGCAAGCGGGCGAGTACCGCTTCGACCGCGCGGCGACGCCGGTCGATGTCTACAGCCGCATGGCCCGCGGCGACGTCTTTTTCTACGACCTGGTGGTCCCGGAAGGCTGGAATATGTTCGATATCGCAGCCTCGGCAGAGAAGCTGGACATCTTTCCGGCGGAGCAATT
Organism: Bryobacterales bacterium; assembly: GCA_003139735.1. Taxonomy (GTDB): domain Bacteria; phylum Acidobacteriota; class Terriglobia; order Bryobacterales; family Bryobacteraceae; genus BOG-224. Next base: position 3,215 of record PLGA01000268.1, read on the forward strand.
CCTGGCGGCGGCTCGCGATCCGCGCTCGATTCGCGACCTCGATCCGCGCGCGCCCACGCTCGAAGGCTATCTTTTCCCGAATACCTACCACGTCGGCCGCCACACCACGCCCGACCAACTCTGCCGCATGATGACCGCCAAATTCCGCGAGGTCTGGCGCGGCCTGCACACCAACGCGGACGTTCACGAAACGGTCACGCTGGCCTCACTGGTCGAAAAGGAGGACAAGCTCGATCGCGAACGCCCGCTGATCGCCGCGGTCTTCGCGAACCGCCTTCGCATCGGCATGAAGCTCGATTGCGACCCCACCACCATTTACGCCGCGCTGCTCCACGGCGGGTATCGCGGAGCCATTTACCAATCCGATCTGGACCGCAACGATCCGTACAACACCTACCGCAGCGCGGGTCTTCCGCCCGGTCCCATCGCCAACCCCGGTATGGCTTCCCTGCGCGCCGCGCTCGACCCCGCCGCATCCGGCGCGCTCTATTTCGTGCTGCGGCCCGACGGTTCGGGCGCGCACCAGTTCTCCACCGATCTGGCCGCTCACCAGCAGGCCACTACCAAATACCGCCGTGGCCGCCGGAAGAAATAGATCGTTCAAGCAGCAGCTTCGCGAGTACCTGGCGGCCCGCCAGCCGCCCGTTATTACGGAAGCCGTCTGGCGCGACCTGCTCGAGCGTCTGGCGCCGGTTTCCGAGAGCTATCTGCGCCAATTGCTGTGGGCCGCTGGCCTGCCGTTCGACCAGCCCTGCGCCGGCGTCCGCCAGCACGCCTTCGAAGAGCTGGAAGAGTCCCTGCTCGGAATGGGCCGGATCTACGCCGATGCCATGGATGCCGGCGACTCGAGCGCGCCCGCTACTGCCGCCGCCAGGTGATCGCCGCCAAGGACCGCGCCAAGTTCGTGGCCGCCAGCCCCCGTACCAGCCCGGAAAAGAAAGCCGAAAAGCAGGAGATGGCGCAATGGATGCTGGTCTGGCTGGGGGACCCCGCTTTGTTCCCGGCATGGCTGGAGGCCAGAAAGCGGGTGTTGTCGCTATGATGAACGTTGCTACGGGGAGGGCGCCATGGAAACAGGTTCGGGACGGAAGGAATTGGACGCGGACTCGAATTGGAAATTTGTCAAAGGCGATCCGAAGAGCGCCGAGTCCGTGGATTTCGACGATGCCTCCTGGCGCACGGTGAATCTGCCGCACGACTGGAGCATCGAGGGGACGCCCGATAAGGACGACCCAAGCGGCGCCGGCGAGGGCTATTTCCCCGGTGGGATCGGCTGGTATCGAAGGGCGTTTACCGCTCCCGCGGACTGGCAAGGGAAGCAGGCCGCCATCGAGTTCGATGGCGTGTACATGGATGCAACCGTGTATTTGAACGGGGAGAAATTGGGAACGCATCCCTACGGTTACACCGCTTTCGTGTTCGACCTTACCCCGCACTTGAGGATCTCCGCCCGCAACGTGCTGGCGGTTCGCGTCGATAATTCGGCGCAGCCCAACAGCCGCTGGTACAGCGGATCCGGAATCTACCGCCATGTACGCCTGATACTGACGGAGCCGGTGCACGTCGCTCATTGGGGCGTCGCCGTCACAACGCCCGAGGTTTCAAGCGACAGGGCCACGGTTGTGGTGCGCGTCCGCGTGAGCCCCGTTGACGGCGCCGCCGCAATCGAAGTGCGGACGGCGCTGGTTGGTCCGGACGGCGTAACCGTAGGCCAAGCGGAATCGGCCGCTCCCGCTGACGAGAGCGGAGAACGGGAGGTGATTCAGACCATCGATGCGCCGCGGCCGTCCTTATGGTCGCCTGAGAATCCGCGGCTGTATCGGGCTGTGACACAGGTGGCGAGCGCAGGCAGGGTAACCGATGAAGTGACCACCCCGTTTGGCATTCGGTCCATCGCCTGGTCGGTGGAGAAAGGGCTGGCGCTGAACGGCGCGCCCATCAAGCTGCGGGGGGGCAGCGTTCATCATGACCACGGCCCGCTGGGGGCGGCGGCGTTCGACCGGGCGGAGGAGCGCAAGGTGGAGCTGCTGAAGGCGGCCGGGTTCAATGCCGTGCGCACTGCGCACAATCCGCCGTCGCGAGCGTTCCTCGACGCCTGCGACCGCCTGGGATTGCTGGTCCTCGACGAGCCATTCGATGTCTGGAGGCAAGCCAAGGCGAAGTTCGACTATGCGCGGTTCTTCGAGGAATGGTGGCAGGCGGATCTCACCGCCATGGTCCTGCGCGACCGGAATCACCCGTCCATCGTGATGTGGGGCATCGGCAACGAGATTCCCGAAGTGTGGAGCGATCGGGGCGCGCCGATTGCCCGGAAGCTGGCAAGCTGCGTCCGCGCATTGGACGGCTCCCGGCCGCTCACTCAGGCTTTTCTGGGAGCCACGTTCGGCGCGAACCCCGACGCCGCCATCGCGGTGGTGGACATTGCCGGATACAACTACAATCTGGCGGCCAATGGCCCGGGAGACCATCAACGCGTGCCCGCGCGCATCATGCAGACCACGGAATCGCTCCCGCCCGACGCTTTCGAGCAGTGGACCCTGGTGAACGACAACCCCCATATCGTTGGAGAATTCGTCTGGACCGCCATGGACTATCTGGGCGAGTCCGGAGCCGGCGGATGGAGCTACGTAACGCCTGAGCAGACGGCGATGGCCGCAACGATCGAGCAATATATGCGAAAGAGCTTGCCGCAAATGGGCGCCGACGGCCAGAATCCCTTCGCGGCAATGGCTGCGGGCGGCGCGAACGAGGCCGCTGCGAGCGCCAGGAAGCTGATCTTTCCGGGGTATCCGTGGCATTCCGCCTATTGCGGGGATATCGACCTCGCCGGATTCCGCAAGCCATGGTCGTTCTACCGCGACATCTTGTGGAACGGCGGCGACCGCGTCTTTGTCACGGTGCGCCTGCCCGAGCCGGAGGGGCGGAAGATCTGCGCGATCTGCTGGGCCGTTTTCCCCACGCTGCCGAGTTGGACCTGGCCGGGGCAGGAAGGCAAACCCATGCAGGTTGAAGTGTATGCCAGAACCGAGAAAGTGCGGCTCCACCTTGACGGCAAGCCGATTGGAGAGATGCCCACCACCCGGAACGAGCAATTCAAGGCGACGTTTACCGTGCCATACGCTCCCGGCGCGTTGAAGGCCGTGGGCCTCAACGGCAGCCGGGTTGTCGCTGAGATGACGTTGACCACGGCCGATGCGCCCGCGCGGCTGCGTCTGACGGCGGACCGCTCCACGATTCATGCCGACGGGCAGGACCTCTCGTTCATCACCGTGGAGGCGCTCGACGCGCACGGCCGTTTCCAGCCGAACGCCGGCCAGGAAGTTCAGTTCACCATAGCCGGTCCGGGCGAAATCGCGGCGCTGGGCAACGGAGACGGCCAGAGCCTTGAGCCGTATCGGGGATCCCAGCGGAAGCTGTTCCACGGCCGAGCGCTCGTGGTTGTGCGCGCGTCGAAGAACCCCGGTGCGGTCCAACTAGAGGCGAGTGCGTCGGGCCTTGCCGGCGCAACGGTGACCATTGCGGCTCAGGCGGTCGCGCCTCGCCCGGAATTGGCGTAGTTTTCCGATTGTTTGCGGGTAGGGGTCGGGCATGCCCGACCCCTACGGCGGATGCGCAATTACTTATGACGCTATGTTTACATCGTGGCCAGAGCCACTTTTTGAATGGTGATGCCGCCGATTCCCACCCGCAAATGCACCTTTTTGGCCGGACTCGCTCCGCTCTCGGCGAATCGTTCGCCTACCAGTTGTCCCGTGCGGTAGCTTCCGGGGAAGTCGGAATAGACCCCGCCGAAGCCGCTCTGGGCGTCAAACGAATAGGGCCCGGCGGAGGGCAGTTGCAGCACGATGTCGCCCACGCGCACGTAGGCGTCGATGTCCCCGGCAACCTGCGACACAAAGACGTCGCCAATCCCGTGGCGCAGCGCCAGCTTGGTATCGCGCGGCACGCGGATGCGGTAGTCCAGTTGGTAGTTGTGCCCGCGGCCCGCCACTTTGGCCCAGAAGCCGCGCGGCGGGATGGCCGTGTGAATCGAAAGTTCGGTCGGGCTCTTGCGTTCGGCGGTCACCTTGATGGCGGTGAGTTGGCGCTGGGCCTGCTCCCGCTCCTGGGGCGTATCCGTACGATAGGTGGAACGCGTGACCGTGATTTCGACGCCCGGGCCATCCCAGGCTTCGATATTCAGTTCGCCCACCGATCCAGTCACCTCAATGAAGCCTCCCGCGGCGAAGTCCACTTTTTCGTCGGTGACGATGGGCATGACCGCCTTGGGTGCCTTCGCCGCCAGCGGCAGGCAGATTGCCATCGCGATCGCCACCAGTCTTCGAGTCATCTCCGAACCCTCCAAACCTCTATAATCGCACGCGCCAGGCCGAGCCGCGAACGTAAGAGAGCGGTAGAATAGGGCCGTGCCCGCAACCGCTCTCTCACGTTCGCGGCTCGGAATCGAATGAAGCTACTCTGTAGTTTGATGCTCTGCTCGGTGATTGCCGTGGCGCAGCAGGCCAGCCTGGCCGTGGTTCACGCGCGGGTGTGGACCGGCAATCCGGCCCAGCCCTGGGCGGAGGCGCTGGCCGTGAACGGAGACGCCATCCTGGCGGTGGGCGATGACGCGTCCATCGAAAAGCGGATCGCGCCGCGCACCCGCGTGCTGGACGCCCACGGCGGCATGGTCGCGCCGGGGTTCATCGATTCGCACGTGCACCTCCTGGTTGGCGGCTTGAGCCTTCGCTCCGTGCAGCTTCGCGACGCGCGCAGCAAGGCGGAGTTCGTCGCGCGCATCCAGGCATTCGCCGCCTCCTTGCCGCCGGGAACCTGGATCACGGGCGGCGATTGGGACCACCAGAACTGGGGCGGCGAGCTGCCAACCAAGCAATGGGTCGACGCTGTGACGCCACGGAATCCCGTGTGGATCAACCGCCTGGACGAACACATGAGCCTGGCGAATTCCCTGGCGCTGGCGGCTGCCCACGTGAACAAGAGCACGCCGGAGCCGCCCGGCGGCGCGATCGTCCGCGACCCCTCGGGCGAGCCCACCGGAATCCTGAAGGACAACGCCGTCAGTCTGGTCAATCGCGTAGTGCCGCCGCCTTCGGCCGAGATGTTGGACCGCGCGCTCGACGCGGCCACGCGGTACGCCGCCGAGCACGGCGTCACCAGCGTGGGCCACATGGGGACGTGGGAGGACCTGGAGGTGTTCCGCCGCGCGCGCCAGGCCGGGCGTCTGAAGACCCGCATCCGCGCCGCCGTCCCGCTTCCCACCTGGCAACGCCTGGCTCAAACCGTGAGCCGCGACGGCCGCGGCGACGATTACCTGCAAATCGGATGCCTGAAGGCCTTCGTGGACGGATCGCTGGGGTCCCATACGGCGGCGCTTCTGGAACCGTACGCCGACGCGCCGAAGGATGCCGGGCTGCTGGTGAACACGCCGGAGGACCTGTATCGCTGGACCAGCGACGCCACCCGCGCCGGGCTCCAGGTGATGGTCCACGCCATCGGCGATCGCGCCGTCCGGCTCCAGTTGGATGTCTTCGACCGCGTGCAGCGGGAGCAGCATCCGGCCGACCCTCGCTTCCGCATCGAGCACGCCCAGCATGTAGCGCCGTCCGACCTGCCGCGCTTTGCCGCGATCGGCGTGATTGCGAGCATGCAGCCGTATCACGCCATCGACGACGGGCGGTGGGCCGAAAAACTGATCGGACCGGAGCGCTCCAAAACCTCCTATGCGTGGCGCAGCCTACTCGACCTCCACGCGCACCTGGCGTTCGGCAGCGATTGGCCCGTGGCGCCGGCCGCGCCCATCGAAGGCATCTACGCGGCCGTCACGCGCCGCACGCTCGACGGCAAACATCCCGGCGGTTGGTTCCCCCAGCAGAAGATCACGGTCGAGGAGGCGCTGCGAGCCTACACCTCCGGCGCGGCATACGCCGAGTTTGCCGAGAAGCGCAAGGGAACCCTGGAAGCCGGGAAACTGGCCGATTTTGTTCTCCTCGACCGCGATTTGACGCGCATTCCAGCGCCCGAGATCCGTAATGCCCGGGTCCTCGCGACGGTCGTCGGCGGCCAAGTGGTGTTCGAAGCCCCACGGTAGCCACGAGTGGGGCGGGCCTCCTCATTGATGCTATCGTAGCATCGGCCCGGCGGCGATCTTGATCTCGCCCTTTCCCCAAACGGTCTGTCGGCCCACACCCACCCACCTGCCTAGCCGCAGATACGGCACAAACTCGCCCAGATCCCCCTCATACTCCGCTGCTCCCACGAACCCTCCCAGCGGGTGCCGCTGCCCCGTCCGCGACGACCGCCGGTCCGCTCCGCGCCATTCAAGTTCACAGCGGGTCATCCGCACCGCGCCGGCCCGTTCGCCCATCCCGCGGAAATCGATCTCCAGCGGGCCGCCGCCGTACAGCGCCCGCAGCGTGCCGATGCGGTCCCGCAGCCGTCCGAACAGGATCGGGAATTCCGGACGTTCCGCCAACCGCTCCCCCGCCTTCAGTTCCGTTGGCGTCACGAACCGCACCCGCACGCGGCCGACGCGCGACGGCGCCGCGCTGAGATCCACCGCGCTCGGCGCCGCCGGTTCCGTCTGAACCTCGCCATCGAAAACCCGCTGGATGGTCTCGCCGTCGAAGCCTAGTTGATCCACGCCCGCCAGCGACGCAATCCCCCGCCCCGGTCCCAGTCCCTCCCGCGCCAACTCCGCGAATGCCGCCACGAAGTGCGGCAGCGCCGGCTCGCGGACGTCGAACAGGTGGACGTCGAAGTGGAACGCCTCGCCTTCCCAAATCGTGCGCCCGTCCAGATGCGAGGCGCGGAACACGAAGGGCCGCGGCCAGTCCGCCAGTCCGCTCGGACCCTCGCCGCGCGCCGCCCGCGGTTCGAACACCCTCGCATACGGACACGTCCCGCGCCCTTCGCACGTCTTCGCATCCCGGCACTCCGGCCGGCACGTCAGCCTGCGGAAAATGCTCCCGAACGCCCCGCGGACCGTGTTACCGGATTGATAAGGGGGAAAATACAACGATCCCGCCGCGCGAAACCGAAACCGGAACCGGTAAAACTCGAACCGCACCGCGCCAGCATACCACCAGCCGGCCCGTCCCGCCGGCGGGTATAATTCACTTTGACACCCACCACCGCCTTTCTTTTCCCCGGACAGGGTTCGCAGGCTGCCGGCATGGGCCAAGCGCTTGCCAACGCCTATGCCGCGGCACGCCGCGTTTTCGAGGAGGCCGACGACGCTCTCGGCTTCGCCATCTCCCGCCTGTGCTTCGAAGGGCCTGAGGAACAACTCAAGCTCACCGAAAACACCCAGCCCGCTCTGCTCACCGTATCCGTGGCCGCCCTGGAAGTTCTTCGGGAGCTGGGTTGGTCGCCGGACTACGTAGCCGGCCACAGCTTGGGAGAATACTCCGCGCTGGTGGCCGCCGGCAGCCTGCGGTTCGCCGACGCCCTGCGGCTGGTCCGGAAACGCGGACGCTACATGCAGGAGGCCGTCCCCCCCGGAGTGGGCGCCATGGCCGCCCTCCTCAAGCTGCCCGAAGGGGCCCTCGCTTCGGTACTGGAGCAAGCGGCGCAAGGGGAAGTGGTGTCCGCCGCCAATTTCAACTCGCCGGAGCAGACCGTGATCGCCGGTCACGCCGGGGCGGTGAATCGCGCCATCGCGCTGGCCAAGGCTGCCGGCGCCCGCCGCGCGGTGCTGCTCCCGGTGAGCGCGCCGTTCCATTGCGCCCTGATGCAGCCGGCGCAGGATCGCTTGCGCGCGGACCTGGACGCCGCCGAATTCCGCGACCTCGAATGTCCGTTAGTCTGCAACTGGCAGGCGCGCGAAGTGCGCACCGGCGCCGAGGCGCGCGAAGGCCTCTACCGGCAAGTGTCCAGTCCGGTGCGGTGGGTGGAGTCCATCCGGCATCTGGCGAGCCGGGGAGTCGCCCAGGCGGTGGAGGTGGGCCAGGGCAGCGTCCTTACCGGCCTGCTGCGCGCCATCGCTCCCGATATCGCCGGCCTGAAATTCGGCGAGCCGGCCGACATCGAGAAGCTCCCCAAGTAATGGCGCCGGCCCCGTTACCGCTGGTACCAATCCCCGAGGATCTGGGCTTAACCCTATTTCGGCGTCGCCGGAAACCTGCTACGCTACCCCGAGGAAAGTAGTCGTGATTCCCGAGCCTCAGTCCGTCGTCCGATGCCCCCGATGCGGCGGCGCCGACATCCGGCTGTCGTTTCGCAGACCACTTCTGGATGGCATCATGACCATGTTTCGCATGAGGCCGCTCCGCTGCCGCGCCTGCCGTCACCGCTTCTTCAAGCGGCTGCTTCCTGAAGAGGAGGTCAGGCTCGCCGGCGGAAACGAATCCGATCGGCTGAGTTAGACCCGGCGCACCCGCACTTTGGCTTCCCCGAACAGCGTCTCCACCAGGCTGAAGTGCTCGTTGTAGTACTCGCTGGAGTATTGCGCCATCCGCTCGGCTGAGATCACCACCTCCGTGATGCCCGCCTGAACGATGGCGCGGGCGCAATCCATGCAGGGCATGATCTCAACGAAGATGGTGCATGCTTCCGTTGCCGTCCCGGCCCGCGCCGCGTTGCAGATGGCGTTGCGCTCGGCGTGTTCGATCCACAGATATTTCGCGGGCCGCGCCAGCCGCTCGGGAACATCGTCGCGAATGCCGCGCGGGAAGGAGTTGTATCCCGTCGAGCGGATTTCGTGGTTCGGTCCGATAATCACGCACCCAAGCTGCGTGTTCGGATCCTTGCTGCGGCAGGCCACCGCCTTGCAGATATTCAGGTAGTACTGGTCCCAGCCCGGTATGGTTCGCATACGCTTCCAACAAATGTAACAAACCCCGCCCTTTGCCGGGCGCAAATCCGGGGAAATTCCACACTTTTTCGCGTTTTAACCGAATACAGGTTGCATTTCTGCTCGCGTTCAGGCAACCTGAAAGGTTTTCCCCCTTCCTATGCTGGAACGCGTGCTGTATCACGACCATTGTTTCGACGGGGCGGCCTCCGCCGCCTACTTCAGCCGTTTTATCGCGGGCGCCATTCACCCGGATGCGGAGTTCGCCTATACCGGAATGGCTCATGGGGCCTCCCAGACGTTCCTCCCGGCGCTCTTCGATGGCGACGAGAACGCCATCGTCGATTTCAAGTACTCGAGCGATCCGCGGCTGACCTGGTGGTTCGATCACCACCAAAGCGCCTTCCTCAGCGCCGCCGACGCGGAACATTACCGGAACGACCGCAGCGGGCGCAAGCTCTACGATCCCAATTACAAATCGTGCGCGTCGTTCATTCGCACGGTGGCGTCCGAACGCTTCGGGTTCCGCGCGCCGGACCTCGACGATCTGGTGGATTGGTCCATCGTTATCGACGGGGCGCAGTATTCCGATGCCCGCACCGCGGTGGAGATGGGCGCGCCGGCCATGAAGCTGACGCTCGTGATCGAAGCCGCGCAAGGCTCCGAAGTGGTACAAAAGGCGATCCGTTGGATGCAGCGCCGCAACCTCAAGGAGATTGTCGAAGAGCCCGAAATCCGCGCTCTCTACGAGCCTCTCTACCAGCGCCACCTGGATTCCATCGAGATCATTCGGGACATCTCCCTCGAAGATCGGGGCGTGGTGTTCTTTGACCTCGCCGGGCGGGACATGGAGGGCTATAACAAGTTCATCCCGTACTACCTGTTTCCGGATTCCACGTACACGGTTTCGGTAAGCTGCTCCAGTTTCCGCACCAAGATTTCCGTAGGCTCGAACCCCTGGGCCGTGGAGACGCCCAAGCACAACCTCGCCACGATTTGCGAACGGTACGGAGGCGGCGGCCATGCGAAAGTGGGGGCCATCAGCCTGCCCCCTGGCGAACTGGAAAAGGCCCGCCGGATCGCCGCGGAAATTGTCGCGCAATTGAAAAGTCAGCGCAGTGTCCAATGAAATAACTGGACAGAAGGTGGCGCAGACGATCGTTTTT
>PLGA01000384.1:0-384 GCA_003139735.1 Bryobacterales bacterium
GCGAAACTGCGGGCAATGCCGCGGACGGCGGCGATGTTCGTCGAAGGCTTCACGAAAGACGTGCCGCGCTATATGCAACTGGCGGACTATTTTATCGGCAAGCCGGGACCGGGCAGCATCAGCGNNGTGGAGCGCAACGCCTGGACGCTGCCGCAGGAACGCTACAACGCCGAATGGCTGCGCGAGCACAGCGCCGGGATCGTGCTGCCCGATTTCCGGGGGATCGCGCGCGCGGTGGACGAACTGCTGGAGCCGGCGGCCTATGAACGGTTCCAAGCTGCCACGAGACGCATACACAACCGCGCGGTGTATGAGATTCCGGATATTCTGGAGCGGATCGTTCAAGGGGCCGGGGGCTAGGGGCCGGCGGCCGGGGGCCAGGGG
>PLGA01000384.1:437-604 GCA_003139735.1 Bryobacterales bacterium
TCCCTCACGGTCGTGGCTCTGAAGACCCGTTACTGAACCGCGGGCGTAAGCGAGTGGCGTCGTCAAGTATGTCGATGCCCAAATTTGCGCGGCAAGACATTTGGGGAGATCGGATGCGTAGAGGCAGTTTGGGCGTATGGATTGGTCGAGGTGCGGATTTCGATGCG
>PLGA01000384.1:655-3865 GCA_003139735.1 Bryobacterales bacterium
CGCAAGCCTCTACTCCGATTTCAGGTTAGCAGCCGCAAAATGGTGGCAGGGTGGCGGGAGGGTGGAACCGCTTGAAAACATGGGGTGAAGTTTTTTTTAAGATCGTGTCACCGCGAATCGGGCGCCGAGTGATATACTCCTGTGCAACCGGCGCCGGAATGGGAGTTGAAGGTCCGGCACTGGACAGGAAAGGGTTCGACCATGGGAAACGAATTTTCGCGCAGGAATTTCTTCTACGGCGCTTTGCTGGCCGGAGCCGTGCCGGCTGGAGGTTTCGGCAGCACGCCCTCATTGAAGCAAATCGGGTATAAGTCTCCTAACGAGAAGTTGAACCTCGCGACCATCGGCGCCGGCGGCCGTGCGGCGGACGACATCAACGGCTGCACGGGCCAGAACTTCGTAGCCTTGACCGACCCGGACGATGTTTCGGCTTCGAGCATGTTCAACAAGTATCCCAGCGCCACCAAGTACAAAGATTTCCGCAAGATGCTCGATAAAGAAGAGAAGAACATCGATGCGGTGATCATCGCCATACCTGACGTTATGCATGCCACGGCGGCCATGTGGTGCATGGAGCGCGGAAAGCACGTCTATGTGGAGAAACCACTCACGCGTACGGTTTGGGAGGCGCGGCAGTTGACCGAAGCCGCGGCCAAGTACGGCGTGGCGACGCAGATGGGAAACCAGGGATACTCGAACAACGGCGCGCGCGTCGCGGCGGAGATCCTGTGGTCCGGTGAAATCGGCAATGTGACGGAAGTGCACGCTTTTACGACTCGTCCGATCTGGCCGCAAGGCATGACGAAGATTCCGGCTCCAATACCGGTTCCGGCGACGCTCGACTGGGATACCTGGCTGGGCATTTCGGCGTGGCGCGAGTACGCAGGTCCGGCGACTACGGAAGAAGAGGGCTTGACGGTGGGCCGAGGCGGCGGCGCGGCGCGGGCCGGCGGCGGAGCAACAGCGCCCGCGGGCGCCACTTCGGCCCAGGCCGAGGCCGACTTGTTTATGCGGGACGCGGCAGCGGCCGGGCGCGGCCGCGGCGGCGGTGGAGGCGGCGGCAACTCGGGACGAGGGTTTTACAATCCATTCAACTGGCGCGGCTTCTTCGATTTTGGCTGCGGCCCGCTGGGCGATATGGCCTGCCACATTTTAGGGGCCGTCAACATGGCGCTGATGCTGGGGGCGCCCAAGAGCGTCGAGGTTATCCAGCAGGACGGCAAGAGCCCCTTCGCGTTCCCCAAGCACTCGATCACGTGTTTCGAATTCCCGGCGCGGCACAACATGCCGCCGGTGAAGGTCTACTGGTACGACGCCCTACCGACATACCCCAACCCGTACAAGCCGGCGGGCGTTCCCGACGGTGAACCGATCATGGGCGGAGCGGGGGCGTTCGGGCCGGACACAACGGGCGGCCGCGGCGGAGCGGGCGGTGGACGCGCGGGCGCGGCCGGGGCTGCGGGTTTCGCCGGCCGTGGAGCGGGCGCTGCTGGCGCTCCACCGGTTGCGGGCGTTCCCGCTGTTTCCGGCGCCCCGGCGGGTCCTCCGGGATTGCCGGGCGGCGCTCCGGCTGTCATCACTCCAGGACGCGGCGGACGCGGCGGCGGGGGTGGGATCCAGGAAGGCGCCATTTTCGTCGGCGACAAGGGCATGATGACCACCGACACCTATGGCGCGAGCGTACGGCTGCTGCCGCTCGAGCGGCACAACGCATACCGGCTTCCGCCGCAGATCCTGACGCGCTCGCCCGGTCATTACCAGGATTGGATGCGCGCCTGCAAGGGCGGCGATCCGTCATGCTCCAACTTCAGCATCGCGGGGCCGTTCACGGAATGGATCGTGATGGGCGTCATCGCGCTTCACTTTGAAGGCAAGCTGGAGTGGGATTCGGCGAAGATGCAGTTTACCAATAACGCGGAAGCGAACAAGTACGTCAAGCCGACCTTCCGCAAGGGGTGGAGCTTTACATAGGAACGCCCGCCGCGGCGCGCCGGAGAAGAAAAATTCGCACTGAAAGGAAATGAAGCATGCTTTATACCAGGAGAGATGTTGGGAAGCTCGCGCTCGCCTCCGTGCCATTGTCCATGGCGTTTGGCGCGAAGATCAACTCGAAGATCGACGGCGTGCAGGTGGGCGCCATCTCGTACAGTTTTAATACGCTTGAGCAGCCAGACGCGATGGCGATCGTCAAGGCGTACGTCGCTATCGGGCTTGGCGAATGCGAGCTGATGTCCAACCACTGCGAGTCGCTGGCCGGCGCGCCGCCGCCGCCGGCTTTTGGCGGAGTCGGCCGTGGAGCAGGCGGGGCCGGCCGCGCACCGGGCGGCGCTGCGGGCGCTCCGGCGGCGCCGGGCGGCGCTCCGGGCGCGGCGGGCCGTGGACAGGGACGCGGCGCGGGCGGCGGGGGACGGGCGCCCTTGACCCCCGAACAGCAGGCCGAACGGGAGGCGTACCAGGCTGCGTTGGTGAAATGGCGGGCGGGGACTACTCCGGCCACATGGAAAGCCGTGACCAAGAAGTTCAACGACGCCGGCATCACTCTCGCCCTGCTCTGCTACAACATGCAGGACGCCATGAAGGACGAGGACATCGAGTACGGCTTCAAGATGGCCGAGGGTCTGGGCGCCAAGGCCATTTCGACGAGCACGACGCTCACCATGGCCAAGCGCATCGCGCCGATCGCCGACAAGCACAAGATGATGGTCGGTTATCACGGCCACGACGCGACGAACGACCCCAACCAGACCGCCACGCTCGAGAGCTACGACGTGTTGATGGGGTACGGGGGGTATAACGGCATCAACCTGGATATCGGGCACTTCACGGCGGCCAACTACGATGCGGTGGACTTCATCACGAAGCACCACGACCGAATCACCAACCTGCACCTCAAGGACCGCAAGAAGAACCACGGCGCCGGCGTGTTCCCGTGGGGCACCGGCGACACGCCGATGAAGGCGGTAATGCAACTGCTCAAGAAGAACAAGTATCCGTTCCCGGCGAACATAGAACTGGAGGGCTTTGACCGGTCCCTGGATGTGGTTGCGCTGGGGAAGGAATGCTTCGCTTACGTGAAGACCTGCCTGGCGTAGGGGTACGCCAGAAGTCTCGCGCAGCCGAAGACAAACATCCGCACTAAGAAGGAAGGCGGGCATGCTCTACAGCAGGAGAGATGTCGGAAAGCTGGCGCTCGCCTCCTTGCCGCTTTCC
>PLGA01000293.1 GCA_003139735.1 Bryobacterales bacterium
GCGCATCGTGGAAGGCATGGGGCAGACGGGCGCCGAGATCGTCGACTTGGATTTTCTGACGTCGCTCGGCCACGCGCGCCGCGCCATGCGGGATACGCAGGTGCTGCTGGGGAATATCGACCCGGTGCGCGCCCTGCGCGACGGTACGCCCGCTTCGGTGGAAGCGGCGCTGGCCGAGTGTTACCGGCAGGCAGGTCCGGCTTACATTTGCGGCGCGGGCTGCGAGGCTCCGCGCGGCACGCCGCACGCCAACATGGAAGCAATGGCGCGATTTGCGCGCACCCACGCGTGAAGCGCAACATGCCCGCCGGAATGCGGGCGCGCTATTTTTCCGCCGAACACACGTGGCCACTCTCGGTCACGCCCCATGACATCGCGTTTTCTCGGCCGCGCGCAGCTTGGCAAGTTGGAACTACGCCATGTTCCGTCGCAGGAACTTCACACCCTCGAAGGCGATGACTTCCGGCGTGACTTCGATGTCTCGCCAAAGACACGCTGCGGTGCTCAGTTCGCCCAGGGCGAAACTAAAGCCCTCGATGACCAGCCACCCATCGTAATGCAGGTCGCGGAGCGCCTGAAACACCTCGTTCCACTCCACATGGCCGCTGCCCGGAGTGCCGCGGTCATTTTCACACGCGTGGACATGCTTCAAGTGCCTGCCTACCGTGCGGTAGCCGGCGGCGATATCCTTCTCCTCGATGTTGGCGTGGAAGGTGTCGAACAGGATGCCCACATTCGGGTGGCCGACTTGGTCGCACAACGCCGTCGCATCGGCCGCCGTATTCAGGAAGTAGGTCTCGAAGCGGTTCAGCGGCTCGATGGCCAGGGTCACGCCATTCGCCGCGAGCGTGTCCGCAAGCAACTGATAACCCTCCACGGCCCGATTCCACTCGTCCGTGGTGCGGCGGCGGCCCGTCAGGTAACCGACCGGGCTGTAGACCGGGCCGGCGATGATTCTTGCGCCCGCTTCGGCGGCGACCTGGATAGTGTCAACCAGGTGGTTGTGCGTCTTGCGCCGTACCTCGGGGTCTTCGCTGATCAAGCTCATCCCGTCGGTGAGCACTACGGAGACAGTGCACTCCAAACCGTAGGCCTCCACACCCCTCCGGATCTCCGCCGCCGGGAATCCCTTTGGATGGAACAACGGCATTTCCAGGCCGTCAAAACCGCCTTCCTTGATCCGAGGCAGGAGGGACAGATGAGATAGATTGAATTCCACCGTCCAAATGTATGTAGTCACGCCAAACTTCATTTCAACAACACCTCCATTGCGCCGAGCCGATCAAGAGCATCCGATTATAACGTAATCCGTCCGGCCTCGCTCTCCGTACCCGGACTCAGAAGTCCCGCGCACCGGGCGCAGTCCGCCGGTACTGGGCAGGCGGGCGCCCGAAGGCCTTACCGAACGCCGCGGTCGTAGATCAGAGCGACGTGGCGTACGTGAGACGACAGGGACACTTTGCGTTAACCGTGGTCAGTATACCAACACTTGTAAAACACTTATGGAAGGCTGTAACCCCTCGGAATCGCCCGGAAGAGCGCGACTGGGCAGGACCGTTCCACGGCTTTGGTGGCGCAGACGATCGTTTTTCGTCGTCTGCGTTGGCAGGCCACAGAAAANNTAATTCCTGGACACTGCACTAGTCGTTGGCTTCGCCCACCATCCACCAATACGCCGGCAGCCCGAGAAGCAGAATGGCGACGGCCACCACGAATGCGGGAAAGTAAGAGCCGGTGCGCTCGATCAGCACTCCCGTCACGATGGGCGCGGCCACGCCTGGAATGTTCCCGGCGAAGTTCAGGCAGCCCAGCCACACCCCCACCGCGCCCTCGCGCGCCAAACTTGCGGTCAGCGCGTAGAGGTTGCCCGTGGCGAGACCCACCAGCGACGCCGCGCCGATCATGAGCACCGCGGCGGCGTCGTTGGCCGTGCGTCCCGCCGCCAGCAGCATCACGCTCGAGAGGTACGCAACCGTGATCACCGCCTTGCGCGCGCGGCGCTCGTTGTAACCGAGCGCCGTGAGGCGGTCAGCGATCCAGCCGCCCAGCGGCTCGCTGATGGTGAAAACCATGTAGGGAATGCTCACGTACGCGCCCGCCCGAACCAGCGTCATATGGCGCGACTCCACCAGGTAAGCCGGCAGCCAGGTCACCAGCAGATACCAGTAATAGCCGTAGCAGATGTGGCCGAGACACATGCCCAGCAGATTGCGGTCGAACGTCGCCAGCGTCCGCGAAAAGCTCTGCGCCTGCGCCATGTTAGCCGTTCGCAGGCTGGCCGGAAAGACCGCCAGCCAGGGGATCAGCCACACGATGCTGCCGAATCCCAAGACCATAAACGCTCTCTGCCAGCCTGCGCCGTGCACCAGGAAAGCGATGACGGGCGCGCCCAAAGCCAAACCCGCGCGCGTGCCGCAGTTCATCACGCCCGAGGCCAAGCCGCGCTCCCTGGGGCCGAACAGGACGCTGATAATCTTCATGCCGCCCGGCATATAGATGGATTCGCCGATGCCCAGAACCACGCGCATGCCCATGAGCGCGCCGAGCGTGGCGGCGAAGCCCGTGAAGCCGCAGGCTATCGACCACAGCGCGAACGCGCCCGCGTAGAGCCATCGCAGGTTGTAGCGGTCCGCCGCCCATCCCACAGGCAACTGCATCAGCGCATAAGACCAGAAGAATGCCGAAAGCAGCACTCCCTTGGCGGTAGGCCCCAGATGGAGATCGGCGGCGATCACCGGCAGAGCGACCGAAACGATGGCGCGGTCCAGGTAGTTAATGAACCCCGCGAGGGATAGCAGGCCGGCAATAGTCCAGGCGCGAGTGGGCGAAACCGGCATCGCGGTGTAAGGTGGGGCAGGCGATTCGCCTGCCAACGGCCCCTGGCGTTACCCTTTCATCAGCCCGCGCACGTAGGCCAGATTCTTCTTCATGTCGGCTTCCACCGTGGCCCCCGCGTGCGTGTCGGTCTCCAGGTTCGCGTATCCCGTGAAGCCGATGTCCCGGATGGCCTCGACCACTTGCGGCATCGGCACTTTGCCTTCGCCCAGATAAGCCGGGTTGTCCTTGAAGTGGAACTGGCAGATGCGGTCCTTGCCCAGCCAGCGGATTTCCTTCACCACGTCGAACCCGGCCTGCATCGAATTGCCCACGTCGTAATACACCTGCACGTTCTGAGACCGCGAGCGCTCCATGATGCGGACGTTGAACTCGGCCGATATGGTGTCCTCCAACCCCAGCACGACGCCCGCTTTCTCCGCCTCCGGAGCAAGGTCGCGCAGGGCGTCGCCGACGGCCATTCCCTCGGCTTCGCTGGTGATCGCCCGCGCGCCGAAGAACGGCAGCAGAAGCGCCTTGGTCCCCAGCGCGTGCGTGAGCCGTGTGGAGTCCAGGACCCACTTTACGGCCAGCTTGTCGTTCTTCAGACCGTTATCGTGCAACCGGTCGACGCAGGTTCCGTCGATCGGAATGTGGTTCTCGGCGGACAGGCGCAGCCAGCGCGCGACCGTATCCGGGTTGTCGGCCGGCATCTTGTCGTCCACGATGCGCCGTCCAAACGAGAGCTGCACGCCGTCGAAACCGAGTTGCGCGGCCAGCGGGAGCGCCGCCGGTTCGGCCCCCAGGCGCAGGTTCCAATCCGTGACGCCGATCGATAACGGCGCGGCGGCGCGCGCCATGCGCCCGCCGAACCCGGCAAGCGCGGCGGCGCCTAACAATGTGCGGCGGCTGATTCGTTGCATACGGCTCCTCCCGGAAAGCTTACCACTTGAGCTTCAGGTCCGCTTCCCACTTCTCCGTGGACGCCATCATCTCATCCCACGTCACCGCGCCGCCCCGGTACGCCGCCATGCGGCCCAGAATGCCGGTGAGGTTGCTCTCCACCGCGACCGGCGCATTATTGATCGGCTTGCCGGAGCGAATGCTGTCGCAGAAAGCCTGCACGTTGGCGATGCATCCGCCGGTAAACGTGTCGTCGTTCTTCGTTCCGGTTCCGTTCCAGGTTTTCGTCCGGTCGTCGCTGCGGATGCTCACCAGGCCGCCGTAGTGCGTGTCCGCGCAGCCTTCCAGGCCGAAGCAGCGCACGCACAGGTCGGAGAACGCCCCGGTAAGCTGGTGCGAGCTGAACGTGGCCTGAACGTTGTTGGGATACCAGTAGTTCACCGCGAAGTGGTCCCAGGCGTCGCCTGTGTCGCTCTTGGTTCCCGCCCAACTGGTTCGTCCTCCGGTTCCGTCGGCCTTTAGGGGATGGCCGTTGAGGTACCAGTTCGCCATGTCGAGCACGTGGATGTTCTGCTCCACGATGATGTCGCCGCTGATGACCCGGTCGCCGATCCAATTCACGATGCGCTTCAATCCGGGGTCCATGTCCGGCGTGGATTTGTCCGTCCAGGGGCGGTTGGCGTAGTAGTAGACCTGGGCCATCACGATGTTGCCGATATCGCCCTGCCCCATGCGCTTGACCGCTTCCTGAAACACGGGACGGGCGCGGCTCTGGAAGTCCACCCAGAAGCTCAACCCCTTGGTCTGCGCCTTCACTCCGCTGGCGAGAACGCTCTTGCAGGCCGGCACATCCACCGCCATCGGCTTGGCGCAGTAGACGTGTTTGCCGGCTTCCACGCCCGCCGCCGCGTGCTGCGGGTGATAGTAGGGCGGCGTCATGATGACCACCGCGTCCAGCTTCGAAGCGGCCAGTTCCCGGTACGCGTCCGGCCCCCAGTACGCCCGGCCGGCATCCACTTGCAGTTTCTCGCGCGTGGCGTCGAGCCGGCTCTTAATTACGTCGGCCACCGCCACCACGCGGGCCCCCGCATGGTCCGGAAAGAACGGCGCAATCCAGTTGCCGCGCCCTCCGGCGCCCACGATCCCGACCTCCACGGTCGAGTTGGCCTGGTACCCGAAAACCGTTTGCGGCTTCAGAAGAAGCGCGCCTCCCGCCGCCTGCAAAAACTGCCGGCGCCCCGCGCCCGATGGATCGGCCATGGAATCCTCCTTTTCTTCCGGACTGCCCGGTCTGATTTATCATACATGGAACCGCCGGACGTGGCGCAGGCACTCTTGACCAATGCCACTTGGCCTTCCCAAATCCGGCCATTCTGCGTGGAACTCTGCGCCTACGATAAAGTGAGGAAGTGACCATGCAATCCGGAAAAGCGATCCGTTTGAATCGAATTCTGCCGGGCGACGGCAAAAAGGCCCTCATTGTCGCGTTCGACCACGGCTTTACGGTGGGACCGATTCCCGGAACCGAGAATCCGCTCGAAAAGGTGCGGACGTTCGTGGACGCGAAAGTCGATGGCGTGCTGTTAACTCCGGGCGCCTTCAAGCAGTACATCGAACCGTTCCTGAAGCCCCATGCGCCGGCGCTGCTGATGCGCCTGGATTGGACCAATGTCTGGTATCGACCCGGAGCCGTGAAGGGCGATTACAGCAGTTGCCTGGCAGCTACCGTGGAAGCCGCTGTCCGGAATGGCGCCGATGCCGTGGTCACCTATCTCTTCTTCGGCGCGGGGGACCCGGCGGTCGAGACGGCGGAGATGGCTAAGAACGCGACAGTCAACCGGGAGTGCGAGCGGTACGGCATTCCGCACGTGGTCGAGAGTATGGCGCGGGGGACGAACGTGAGCGATCCCGCGGACCCTGCCTGGATCGGATTGCACACACGCATGGCCTCCGAACTTGGCGCGGACCTGATCAAGACCGATTACACCGGAGATCCCGCCACCATGCGCGCCATTGTGGAGAGCTGTCCGACGCCGATTCTGATCGCCGGCGGCCCGCGGAAAGCTTCCGATGACGATTCGCTGGCGCTGTTTCGCGGAGCGGTGGAGGCGGGCGCCGCCGGAGTCATCTGTGGCCGCAACATTTTCCAGTCCGGCAACGCGGCGGAGTTTCTCGCGCGGGCCAGGAAGGCGCTAGACACGCGTTAACGGAGCCACGCGGACGCGCGGCAACAGCGCTTCCACATCGCGCAGTTCGGGCGCGGCGGAGCCTTCGGTCGCCGCGGCGGCGCAACCTGCCGCGGTAGCCATCCTGAGTGCGTCCGGAAGCGGCAACCCGCCGTGCATGGCGCAGGCCAGCGCGGCCACCATGGCATCGCCCGCGCCAATCGTGCTCCGGACCTGGACCGCCGGAGCCCACGCGCGCCACAGTCCGTGGCCGTCTCCTGCTGCCGCGCCTCCCGGGCCAAGCGAAATCACCGCCCGGCGGGCTCCGCAAGCGAGCAGGCCCTGGATCGCTTCGCCCAGATCGCTATCGTCTTCAAGGCTTCGTCCCAGGAGTTCCGCTGCTTCGGCCCGGTTCGGCTTCACCAGATCCGGACCGGCCGCAATGCCGTTCCGGAGCGCCGCGCCCCCGGAATCGAGAACCGTTCGTGCGCCGCGATCCGCGGCAATGCGGATCAGGCGCGCATAAATATCCTCAGGAGCGCCAGGCGGCAGGCTTCCGGAGAATGCGACGACGCACCGCTCGCGGGCGTGGGCCGCGACTTTCTCCTCCACGCTCCGAATCTGGTCCGGTTCCACGCGGAAGCCCGGCTCGTTGATTTCGGTTTCCACGCCCGTTTCCGGATCTTTGATTTTCAGGTTGGTTCTGGTCTGTCCGGGCACGTCAACGAAGTCGCATGGGATTCCCTCGGCCGCCAGCGCCTGCAAGATCAGTGCGCCGTTCGTGGGCGCCAAAAAGCCGAGCGCCATCACAGGACAGCCCAGCCGGTGCGCCGCCCGGGCGACATTGATACCCTTGCCGCCCGCATCCACGCGGCCACCCACCGCGCGGTTGGTACGGCCGGCTGCAAATCCCGGGACGCTCAATGTCCTGTCGATCGCCGGGTTCAGTGTGACAGTCAGCAGCATGCCGGAAAGGCTCCCAAATCGGGAAATCCGCGTTCCACCCACAGCCGCAGGCGGTTCCGTCCGTCCTCCACAAGTCGAATCACTTCCTGAGCCTCCGCCGCATCCGGGCGCGCTTCCCTCCACAGTGGATCGAGCAAAGCCGAAACCGAAGGAGAATCGGCGCGGAGAACCGAACCATCGAGCATCGCCAGCGCGGCCGCCGCCCCCATGGCGTACCTGCGCGGCTCTATCCCGTACGCCATGGCCAGGCGAATGACGCCGATCAGGCGGTCGTCCCATCCAAGTTTCCGTTGCGGATCGCGGCCCACCCTGCTTACCAGATCGCCGAGATGCGGGTTGAACATCCGCGTCAGCAGGTCCAGCGCGTACGCGCGATAGCCCTCCCGCGTGAACAGCGGACCAAGGCCCGCATGCCGCCGGATCAGCGTGGCGCCGGATTCCTCGATGAAGGCGGCTTCCAAAAAGGCAACCACGCCGGGGTCGCCGGCGAGTTCGCACATGCGCTCCAGTCCTCGCACGGCGGCCACGTAAGCCGCCAGAGCATGCGTGGCGTTGTGGCCGTACAGCTTGGCCTCTTCAAACGGCAGCAGATCGGGTTTTTCCTCGAATAGGTCGATTCCGCGGCGAAACCCGGCGTTTGCGCCGCCGTCAAAACGGATCCGGCTGATATAGATCCGGTTGAAGCGCTCCACCAGAAACGCCCGGCCGGCCCCCGGGGTGATCGGCGCCAGCCCCCGCGAATGCACTTCGCCCTCGCCGGACACCACCCCGCTCATCTTCCCGATCACGGTGTTGAGGAAACGCACCTGCCTGCGAACCGAGCCACGCTCGTCAGCGGGAACCGCATCCAGAACGGCGGCCTCCAGAATCTCCGCCGCGTGGTTGTGGTTCTCGGCGGCATAGACTACGGCGCGCGGTCCGCGGGCGGCGGCCTTCTTCCGCAATCCATCCGCCAGAATACCGTGCAAGCTGCCGGAAGCGTTCGAGACATACTGCTGCACGCCAGGCGCCGCGGTGGCGATTTCTTCCGCTTCCGCTACCGCGTTCACCAGAAGAGCGCGGCCGTGTTCGCACCCTGTGTGCAGGATCTCCACCGGGCCGACCTCTTCCGGTTTCACGCCGTCGGAACTGGCGATATTTACGACGTAGCGGCCGCCCGCCTTCACCAATTCGTCTACCGCGGCCGGCACAACTTCGCCCACTACCAGGCGCCCGAAATTCCCGGAGCGGGCGGCCTCGTACAGAAACAGCCCGGCCTGGATCGCGCCGAAACCGAATCCGACGAAGGTTCGGTTTGACTCGCTCACTCGGCGCTCGCTCCGGCCAGATAACGCCGCTCGTCTTCGGCGGACCACCGTTTCACCGCGAGGATGCCGCTCGTGCGCCGGTGAGGATACACCACTGCCTTCCCATCGATCCGCTGGGCCTTCACCATCTGCAGAAACTCGGCTGCGTGCTCCAGGTCGCCGATGCGTGTGATGTGCGCGCCGGCATCGATTTGGCGCCCGGCGAACATCTCGAGCGTTCGCGCGACATCCCACGGAGACCCGCCGCTGGAACCGGTCACCGTGATCTCTTTGTAATGCACAATGCCGGCGTCAAGCCCAATCGTGTCCTCCCCTTTTTTCAGCCCGCCGAACAGATTCAGGACTCCGCCGCGGCCAACCAGTTGCTGCGCATCTTCAATCGCTCGCCTGGATCCCACGGCCACGATCACGTCATCGGCGCCGCCCTGCCCGGTCACATCCGCAATTATCGCCTGCACTTGATCCGGGTGAACCGTGTGCAGCGTGATCCCGAGCCGCCCGGCCCGCGCGCCGAACAGGCTGCGGACAATCTCCAGGCGATCGTCCACCAGATCGGATACGACGATGGCGCGCGGCCCGTAGCTCAGCGCCACGTCCAGATGCATGCGCCCCATGGCGCCGGCGCCGACGATTACGGTCACGCCGCCGGCCTTGAGTCCCTTGGAAACGCCGCGGGGGCACAGCGGGCCTTTCTGGCTGAGGTGAACGTGGTGATCCTGAGCCGAAACGGCGCAGGAGACCGGTTCGCTCATGGCCGCATGGGCAAAGGCGTCCACCTCGGGGGGCATGGGCAGAAGACAACCGGCGTCCAAGATCTCCTCGGTCACCAGAATGTACTCGGCCAGGTGCCCGCCCAGGGTGTAGCCCACGGCCACCTTATCGACCCCGGCCCCGGAGTTGCGGTAACGCTCGCGGTGATCGACCGGCGCATGGTCCACGGCAGGCTGAATCACAAACCGCCCGCCCACGGAGTACCGTTCACGCAGTTCTTCCCCAACTTCGACGATGGTGACCGCTCCTTCATCGCCCAGGATCAGCGGAAAACGCGTCACGTCCCAGTCGTAGAGCAGCTTGTGCCCGGACCCCTGCTCGATCAGCTTAATCAGCGACGTGCAGATGCCCGCCGCTTCCACGCGTGCGGACAGTTGCCGCGGTCCCGGCCGTGGCGTGGGCACTTTTCTCACGGCCAGGTGCTCGAAACCGGCGCCGTCCAGGACCAACGCCCGCATCTCCGCCGGAATCTCAAAGAAGTCTTGACGCGGAGACGCAGAGACGCGGAGATGAGTCTTGTTAACGGCTTCCTCCGCGTCGGAGCGCCCGCTGCCCTTGCGGGCCCGTCTCCGCGNNTCTCCGCGTCTCCGCGTCAAGAATGCCTTCCCGCGCACCGTTTCCAACATCGCATCGTACTCCTTGACGCCATATCTCTGGCCAAGGGGCGCTTTGATGTAGCACGACGCGAACAAATTCCCCATTTGCACCGCCTCGGCGAAATCCATTCTTCCGGACCGGAAGCCGTCGAGGTTGCGCGCGATGTAAACCAGCAAGCCCGCGCGGAACGAATCGCCCGCCCCCACCAGGTCCACCACCGGCCCTCCCATGAACCGGGAGGACACTTTNNGTCCGGCGGCATGTGGCATTCGTGCGCGCCATCGCTCACGGTGACGCCGAACATTCGCGTTCTTCCATCTTTCGCACAATACATGCGGCACAGGTCCACAAGAAAACGCGCGCAATTCTCGTACCGGGCGCCTGTCGCGGG
>PLGA01000076.1 GCA_003139735.1 Bryobacterales bacterium
CCGACATTCTCAGCGGCATCTCGGATGGGGACAGGGTAGTCGTCGATGGCACCGACAGGCTGGTCGAAGGCGCCGTGGTGAGGGTACGGAGAGCCGGAGAGATGGAAAACCCGCCTGGCTACGACGCGGGCGGCGGGCGGGGCAGGCGGGGCGGACGCGGCGGATCCAAGACGGACGGTGACACGGGCGGGAGAGGCGCCGGAACGTCCCAGAAAGGCGGCTCCAAGAAGGGCCAGGGTGGAGGCTCAAGGCAGTGAGTCCATCGCGCATCTTCATCCTGCGGCCCGTCGCCACATCGCTGCTGATGGCCGGGGTGGTGCTGGTTGGGATCACAGCGTTCCGTCAACTGCCGGTCTCGGCGCTGCCCCAGGTCGACTACCCAACCATACAAATCCAGACGTTTTACCCGGGCGCCAGCCCGGAGGTGGTGACGTCTTCCATCACCGCGCCGCTAGAGAAGCAGTTCGGCCAGGTGCCCGGACTGACGCAGATGACGTCGATCAGTTCCTTTAGCAGTTCGCTGATCACGCTGCAGTTTTCGCTCGATCTCAGCATCGACGTGGCCGAGCAAGAGGTGCAGGCCGCCATCAATTCAGCCACGACTTTTCTTCCCAAGGACCTGCCGGTTCCTCCGATTTACAGCAAGACGAATCCCGCCGACGCGCCGATTCTGACGCTGGCCGTTACGTCCACGACGGTGCCGCTGCCGAAGGTCGAAGAGCTGGCGGAAACGCGCATGGCGCAGAGGATTTCCCAGCTCAAAGGCGTGGGGCTCGTGAGCATCAGTGGAGGCCAGCGTCCCGCCGTCCGGGTGCAGGCGAATCCCACCGCGCTGGCATCCTACGGGCTGAGTCTGGAAGCTCTGCGCACGGCGCTGAGCAGCGCCAACGTGAACCAGGCCAAAGGCAGTTTCGATGGACCGGATCAGTCCTGGACGATCAACGACAACGACCAGCTTCAAGCCGGCGCCCAATACGGGCCAATCATCATTGCCTACCGCAATGGGGCGCCCGTGCGCGTCAAAGATGTCGCCACAGTCATCGACGGCGCGGAAAACACCAAGCTCGCCGCTTGGGTGAACGCCGACCCGGCCATCGTCCTGAACATTCAAAGGCAGCCCGGAACCAACATCATCAGCGTCGTCGATACGGTTCAGAGCCTCCTTCCTGTAATCGAAGCGTCTCTACCTGAGGGGATCCACGTGCAGGTCATCTCCGACCGTACGACGACCATCCGGGCGTCGGTGAGGGACGTCGAATACGAACTGCTGCTCACCACGGTGTTGGTCGTGATGGTCATCTTTCTTTTCCTGCGCAGCGCTTCGGCGACGATCATCCCGGGCATTGCCGTGCCTCTTTCGCTGATTGGCACGTTCGCCGTCATGTACCTGCTGGGGTACAGCCTGGATAACCTCTCGCTGATGGCGCTTACGATTTCCACGGGCTTTGTGGTGGATGACGCCATCGTGATGATTGAGAACATCTCGCGCTATATCGAGAAGGGCGATTCCGCCATGGAAGCCGCGCTTAAAGGATCTGCGGAGATCGGTTTTACCATCGTGTCGTTGACTGTTTCGCTGATCGCGGTGCTGATTCCCCTGTTGTTCATGGCGGATATTGTGGGCCGCCTGTTCCGCGAATTCGCGGTGACGCTGGCGGTCACGATCATGTTTTCGGCGTTTGTCTCCCTGACGCTGACGCCAATGATGGCGGCCCGGATTCTGAAGCACCGTCCGGAAGCCGAACAGGGCGCGGTGTACCGTTGGTCGGAGTGGTGCTTCGAAAAGACCATCGAAGGGTATGGCAGGATGGTTCGGGTGGTTCTGCGTCATCAGCCCCTGACGCTGCTGGTGGCCGTCGGTACGCTGGGTCTCACGATGTACCTTTACGGCGTCGTCCCGAAGGGATTTTTCCCGGTGCAGGATACCGGCGCCGTTCTCGGTATTTCACAGGCGCCCGAGACGGTCTCGTTTTCGGCCATGTCCAACCGTCAGCAGCAACTGGTCCAGGTGATTCGCCAGGATCCGGCGGTGGAGAATCTCACCTCGTTCATCGGCGCCGATGGCGTGAACACGACCATGAATAGCGGCCGTATCCAGGTCACGCTGAAGCCCCTCGAGCAGCGCGCCGGCGTTTCCGCGGAGGATGTGATCCGCCGCCTGCAACCCAAGCTGCAACAGGTAACGGGCATCGAGCTCTTCATGCAACCCGTGCAGGATCTGACGGTCGAAGACCGGATCAGCCGGACTCAGTACCAGTACGCGCTCGATGCGCCGGACAAGGCGCTGCTCGATTTGTGGGCTCCGCGACTGGTGGACCGCATGAAGCAGTTGCCCGAACTGCGCGACGTCGCGAGCGATCAGCAGAACAACGGCCTCGGTCTGCTGGTCCATATCGATCGCGACACCGCGGGCCGGCTCGGTATCACCCCTCAGAACATCGACGACGCACTCTACGATTCCTTCGGCCAGAGGCAGGTATCGACGATCTATACTCAGACGAATCAGTTCCACGTGATTCTTGAAGTGGCGCCGCACTACAGGCAGGATACGGCGGCCCTGGGAGACATGTATCTGCCGATCGGATCGGCGTCGGCCAATCTGGCGTCGACGATCGCCCTGGCGGGGACCAATAGCGCTCTGACGGGCGCGGCGGCGCTGGCGCCGGCTCCGCTTCGATCGCTTGTCGCAGCGTCTATGATTCCGTCCCCGATTACGATTAACCACCAGAGCCAGTTCCCCGTAGTTACTCTGTCCTTTAATCTGGCTCCGGGAGCGTCGCTCGGCGCGGCGGTCCAGCATATCAGGCAGGTTACGCAGGCACTGGGCATGCCGGCCAGCATCGAACCGAGCTTCCAGGGAACGGCCCACGCGTTTGAATCGTCGCTGGCGAACGAGTCGATCCTGATTCTGGCGGCCTGCGTCACGGTGTATCTCGTTCTGGGCATTCTGTATGAAAGCTTCATCCATCCCATCACCATTCTTTCCACGCTGCCATCGGCCGGAGTCGGCGCGATCCTGGCCCTGATTTTGTTCAAGAAAGATCTGGATGTCATTGCGCTGATTGGTCTCATTCTTCTGATCGGCATTGTGAAGAAGAACGCCATCATGAT
>PLGA01000290.1 GCA_003139735.1 Bryobacterales bacterium
ACGCACAGATCTCCGCGCATTTCTTCGGAATCTGCAATATCGCTACTTTCAAGTCGCGCACCCGCCCTCGTCATATCCCTTGCATCCGGCCAGGTGCTGTGCTACCACACTAGGAGAGGTGAACCATGTCTCCGACAGCTAAACGCTCTGTCACCCTATTCGCATTTATGTCGGTGTTTTTGGCCTTGTACTCGTGTTCAGGGCCATCCGCGCCGCAGCCCGGCTCACCGGGCTTTTTCTGGAATGCAGCCAAAGCAACGTTCGACGCCGGCGATTACACCGCGACCGCCGGGCACCTGGACGACCTGTTCAGTAAGGATGACGGCGAATACGCCGCGCGCGCCCTGCCATGGTCGCTCGTCCTGATCTCCGGCATGGCTGACGGCTACATGGAGGCGGCCGACGCCTACGAGAAAGGGGCCAAGATCGCGGGGAAGCCCGACAAGGCCCAAGCGGAGCCGTTCCGCCGCCAGATGGTGCTCCAACGCGAAGCCGCCGCCCGCCAGGTGCTGCAATTCGCGGATAAGTTCGCGGAGTTCAACAAGTTGAAGCTGGACTCCGTGCCGCTGGCTTTCGGATTCCCGAAAGGCAGCGCCGCGGAAGTGCCCGGGCTGCTTCGTGCGAGCACCGGCAGCATGCCGGTGGGGCCGCAGGTGGACGTCACGCTCCAACAGACTCTGCAGCGGAACGTGATTCTGGCGGCCGAGAGAGTGGCCGACTGCGCCAACGACCCGGTCAAAGCGGCGCAAGTCTTCGCCGCGCCGGACGCGAAGGTGACGCGCGCCGCGTTCCAATTGACCATGGCCAATACGCTCTTTTCCATGGCGGAAATGTTCTCGCGAGACAAGATGGACGATTCCGAGAAGCTGGGGATTCTCTGCCAGCGCGCTCAGAACGCCCTCAAGAGCGTGCCGGAATCTCCGGACTCCAAGGAGTTGACCGACAAGATCGCCGACGCGCTGAAGAAGTCGAAGAAATCGTAAATGGGCCGCTCGGTCATCGGGAAATCCTTAGAACAATAAGGCATTTCCCGATGGCTCGCCTGGATTTCCAGGCGGTCAGGACGACATCGGCAGTTCCGGAACGCCTTATCGGCCACACCTAAGGCGGCTAATCGCGCCCGTGCCATTCTAGCAACTCGATGGGGTCGACCAAGTCCAGGATGTCCATCCGCAAGTGGCCCATGACTTGGTCGGCCATGTCCGGCGATAGAAGCCTTTTCCCCTTTAGAACGTGATGGATATGCGGCTGCGAGACCCCCGTCAGGCGGGCTAGGCCGCGCTCCGTGATCTCACCGCTTCGCACCCGTTCCCGGAGATTCTCGGCGAGCCGGTTCTGGAGATCTCTGAAATTCATGGCGCCCGATTTCGGGTATATTCCTCCCAGAAATAGAGCAGTACCGAAAGTCTTAGAACCAAATAAGAATTACCTTATATTAAAATTAGAGGTATTCTATCGAAAAGATTCATAACTCATTGCACCATCGCCTGTTATCTCAATGGATGGCGTCTCGACTTCGAGTATTCCATAATAATTCGCGGAAAGAAATCTTGACTGTTTCGTGCTGTACAGTACATTCAAACTGGGTTCGGAGAAACGGCAAGGCTGGCCCGAAATCGGGCTGCTGCCGGGAGGACCTTGTCAAACATGCAATGGAATCGATCGAACGCTATCGGAATGTCGAGAGTGGCCTGTGTCCGCTGCGAGGGGGCTGGCGTACGGACGGTCTGGAAGCTCAAGCAGGCCCCGTGCAAGTGTGTCTTTCGGGCGGTGTTTCGCGCTTGTTTCAACCGCTACCGGGAGTGCGTCGAGATCGGGAAGTACTCGAGCTCGGTGTCGCTCGAGTTCACCCAGGGTAAAGACGGCGGGCGAACCTACGGCCGCAAGATCGAAGAATATATGGCCGATGTTTGTCTGGTGGCCAAGCGCACCCTGGACGAAGACGAGCACAGGACGTTTCGTTTTTTCTTTCTGCTGGGCGCGGATTGGAAGCTGTGCTGCCGGCGGCTGAACATAGATCGCGGCAATTTCTTCCACCAGGTGTACCGCGTGGAAGAGAAACTCGGCCGGGCCTTCGCGGAAACGGAGCCGTACGCCCTGTTTCCGCTGGCCGACTATTTCGCCGGCACGGTTCGCCGCGTTCCCAGGCTCCCGGCCGCGCTGGCAATGTCGCTCGAGCAGGATTGGGACGCCGAGTTGCAACTCTCGGCCTGAAGGGTCCGGCGGGAGCGGACCATTTTCCCACCGCTCCCGTTTCCCACTTACAATGATGAGTCGGCCCCACGATGGACCCCTTGACGCATACCGCGGTTGGCCTGTTCCTGAGCCGGGCCGGATTGAACCGGTGGACGCCGCACGCCACGCCCATTTTGATCCTGGCCGCCAACGCTCCGGATATCGATATTGTGAGCGCGGCCGGCGGCGCACTCAACTACTTGCACTATCACCGCCATCTGACGCACTCGCTGGCGGCGATGCCCGTGATGGCGCTGCTGCCGATTCTGCTGGTGCGCCTGGCCGGACGGAAGCCCATTCGCTGGGCAGGGGCCTTCTGCGCCTCCATGCTGGCGGTAGCGTCCCACCTGTTGCTGGATCTGACGAATAGTTACGGAATCCGCCTGTTTCTGCCCTTTTCCTCCGACTGGCTGCGCCTGGACCTCACCAACGTGGTGGATCTGTGGATTTGGGCCGCGTTCCTGGTTGGGATAGCGGGGCCGTTTCTCTCTCGGCTGGTCGGCGCGGAAATCGCATCGGGACGCCGCCGGCCGGAATATCCCGGGCGTGGCTTCGCCATCTTTGCGTTGTCGTTCCTGCTGCTTTACACCGGCGGGCGGGCGGCGCTGCACCGGCGCGCGGCGGCTTCGCTCGATGCGCGCGTATACCAGGATGCGGCCCCGCTGCGGGTAGCCGCCCTGCCTGGCCCCGCCAATCCACTGCGCTGGCGAGGGCTGGTGGAAACCGGGGATTTCTACGCCGTGGCCGACGTGAATCTGGCCGGAGAGTTCAACCCGGCGCGCGCCGTCCTGTTCTACAAACCCGATGCCAGCCCGGCGCTCGATTCCGCGCGGCGCGCGCCAACCATCCAGGAGTTTCTGCGATTTTCGCAGTTTCCGTTGTGGCGCGTCTCGCCCTCCGCGGAGCTCGAAAACGGGCGCCTGGTGGAAGTGTTCGACATGCGCTTCGGCTCTCCGCAGGACCCCGGGTTCATGGCCAGCGCGCTGGTCGATTCCGAAAACCGGGTGGTCAAGACGAACTTCCAGTTCGGAAGGGTCCCGCCCAGGTAATCACGGCGCCTGGGGCTGCGCTTCCGGGGGCTTCGCGGGGGCTACGGCGTCGTGCCTGGGGCCGAGACCCAGGGCGATCAGCGAAAGCGAGTCGATCTTGCCGGTGGATTCGATGTTCTGGGCCGCTTGAAACTTCTTGAGGGCATCCTCCGAGCTCTGGCCCCACGCGCCGCTGGCGTCTTCAGGGTTTAGAAATCCCTTGGCGGCCAGCGCGTCTTGAATCTCCTTGTAGCGCGCAGGGGTGGGCGCCGTCTGGCGGTTGCGCCAGGTGGTGCGCAGGGCGGGTTCCTTGCCGGATTTGGATGTTTTCCTGCCGGCGGACTTGGCGCCGCTCTTGCTCGCGGTCTTGGCCGCGGGTCCCTTCTTTGGAGCGGATTTGGATCGGGCTTTGGTTTTCGCGACGGACTTTCCGGACGCCGGTCTTCTTGGAGTTTTGGCGGAGGCCGTCTTCTTGGGCGGCGACTGCGCGGCGCCGCCGACGCTCAAGCAGAGCGTCACCCAGGCGAGTATGGAAAGCCAGCCAAGAAACTTCCGCATGCGTACCTCTTCAGCTTATCAGGCTGCGGCAAGGTGCGGACCGGCGTGCCCGGCCCCTACCTCGGCAGGAACGGCAGCCTGTACAGATGCGCCTGGTAGCCCGTAAAACGGTCCTCGAATACGCCGTTCTTCACGCGTACCGTTCGCGATTCGCCAAGGACGGCGCCAATCATATTGCGGGGAGCGCCGCGGAGCGTAAACTTGACCGCAGCTTCGCTGCCCGGCCGCGCCCGCATGGCGAAGAGGTAGGTCGCGCCGCCCTGGCGCTTCAGCATGGTATCGACCGCCGCGTCGGAATTGGAGGAGGCGGCGTTTACGCCGTTAGCCACCGAGGGCGTATTGAGCGCCGGGGCCAGCCCCTCGATCTGCGCGTCGATCGCCGCGAGCGCTTCCCGCATCGGAGGATCGTCGAGCGGACCCGCATCGTCCGCAACCGGCTTGAAGACGTGACAGAAGTATCCCACGCCCATGGCGCCGTGGATTATCGACATCCACACTTCGGCCTTGACATCGTCCGGCGTGGGCTTCGGCCCGGCGTTGTAGGCCGTGGTTTCGATCCAGTCCCACACGGGCTTCTTATATTGCGCCCACTCGCGCAGCCGGTCGACGCCCTTTCCAACCCACCACAGCGGCAGCCTATTGTTTACCGGATACACGTCGTAGGAGACAATGTCGGCGCCTTCGATGTACTCGGGATAGTGTTCGTAGTGACCCGAACAGGCGTCTCCGCGCCCCGGCCACGACTCGTTCACTACGGCCTGCCCGAAATTCAAGAATGCCGGCCTGGTGGGGTCCTTAGCTACGACATCCTGGTATTGCCGGATCATTGCGGGAGGCAGGATGCAGGAGCCGTATCCCCCGCCTGGCTTGGCTTGGGCGTTATCGGGCTCATCGAACAGAAACCAGCCGCGAATGATGTCTTTCTCCGGACTTGCCAGGTTGGCCGGGATCTGGGAGCCGATCAGCGCCACCCCAGCCTGGCTGAGGAGTTCCAACCCTTCGCCGGGGCGGCGCGACACGGGGCCGATGTACTGATTCACTCCAATCGCCTTGTATCTGGGCGCGTTGCCGGCGCTCTGATACCAGACGCTGATGGGGAAGAAGCCCGCATCGGCGGGTGGGCCGTTTACCCATTTCTTGTAGTAGGCGGCTCCGCCTTCCCAGGGAAGGTACCGATCTTCGGATTCGCCGGCCGGGCGCAGCGCGCCAGCGAGAAAGGCCGCGGCCACAACGGGCGGCAGCAGCCGCAACGCGGTTCGCCCTTGCATGCCTACATCTTAACGGGGCGCCAGGACAAATAGCGACCGGTCAATTGTGGAGCGAGCTTCCAGCTTGCCACGTCGGCATTCTTGCCGACGTTCTTCCCGAAAATGCTGGCATGGACGCCGGCATTGCAGGCGGGACGCCCGCTCCACGTGCGCCGGATCTTCGTTAATCTGGATGCGCCATCCCCCGCAACCCAAAGAGGTAAACGCGATGGGTGCGCGACATAAGAGCCCAGACCAGGCGGCTGCCGGGTCCA
>PLGA01000357.1 GCA_003139735.1 Bryobacterales bacterium
GATCAGCCTGGAGACGCACTGGCCAGGTCCGGGCGGCGACAAATTACAGGGCAGTACGATCTGCGCGCGCAATCTGCGGAGACTGGCAACATAAGTCCGTCGGCCTCCGGCCGGGATTTCCGGCGCAGGGTGGCGCNNAAAGTCGGCTCGACAGCCGACTCTGCAAGCCTGGCGGCTTGCGCCACGGGTCGGAATCGGCTTATCTTAACGCCTATGCCGGGCCCAGGGGGTCTGCCCCACAACAGGCAGGAGCACTATGCCAGCTTGCATCGTGATAGCATGGGAAGTCTCCAATCACATCTGAGGTTTTCGTGGCTAGGATCACCCGTAAAGAGTTAAAGTCCGATAGGTTTGCTCAGGAAGTCGGGCTCACCGTAGACTTTTTTGAAGAACACCGCGAGGAACTCGTCCGCTATGCCGGGATCGCTTTGGCGGTGATCGCGCTGGTGGCGGGCTACGTGGTTTATGCGCGGCATCAGCACACGGTGCGCCAGGATGCGCTGTACAAGGCGATCGAGGCGGCCGAGGCTCCGGTTGGGGCGGCGCAGCCCGGCGAGGTCAGCTTTCCGACGCAGCAAGCCAAGGACCAGCAGACCGACAAGCTGTTTACCGATCTGACGAGCAAGCACGGCGGGTCGGCGGAAGGCGACATCGCGGAGTATTTCCTGGGATCGATTCGTGCCGAGCAGGGAAAGCTGGCCGAAGCGGAGAAGTATTTGCTGGACGCGGCGCAGAAGGGCGACGCCAAGTACGCCTCGCTGGCCAAACTAGAGCTGGCCCAGATGTACTTCGAGGAGGGACGCGCCGACCAGGGCGAGAAAACCCTTCGCGACCTGATGGCGCACCCCACGATTTTCGTTTCGAGCGACCAGGCCGCTATCGAACTGGCGCGCGAGATCATTCCGAAGAATCCGGCGGCAGCTCGCAAGCTGCTCCAGCCTCTGCTATCGAAGCCGGGCGGGACGGGTCAGACGGCGAGCGAACTGAACGCCGGGATTCGGCAGTAGGCCGCGCGCAAGCGATGTTGGCGCGCCTTCGATTTCCGGTGGAACGAAGCCGGGGCCGGCGCTATCCCGAACCGAGCCATCCCTACCGCGACGCCTTCCAGCGGGACCGCGACCGCGTGGTGCATGCGCGGGCCTTCCGCCGGCTGGAAGCCAAGACGCAGGTGTTCGCGCCGGGACTGTCGGACCACTTCCGGAACCGCCTGACTCACACCATCGAAGTGGCGCAGATCGCGCGCACCGTGGCGCATGTTCTGGGTCTCGACGAGAACCTGACCGAAGCGCTGGCGCTGGCCCATGACATTGGGCACCCGCCGTTCGGGCACGCCGGCGAAGCGGCACTGAACCGCCAGATGCGGCAGTTCGGGGACGGCTTCGACCACAACCTGCACGCGCTGCGCATCGTCGAGAGCTTCGAGCAGCGCTACGCCAGGTTTCCGGGGCTGAACCTGACGTTCGAAGTGCGCGAGGGGATCGTCAAGCATTCGAAAGATTTCGGTCCCGGAGAATGGCCCGAGCTGGAGGAATATCTGCCGGGGCAGCGGCCGGTATTGGAGGCGCAATTGATCGATCTGGCCGACGAGATCGCCTACAACACGGCCGATCTCGACGACGCTTTCTCGGCCGGGATGCTGACCGCGGAGGACGTGGCGGCAAGCGTTCCGCGGTATCGGGCGATTACCGATGCCGTGGAAACGCAATTCCCCGGCGCCACGGATCGGGAGCGCTTCAACGAGGGCCTGCGCCGGTTGATCGACGAGCTGGTTTCGGGCCTGATCGAAGGCACGGTGGAGAGCGCCCGCCGGGCGGGCGTGGGAGACGCGGAAGCTGTGCGCGCCTGCCCGCGGCGCATCGCGGCCTATGGCGAGGAGACTGCCGGGACGAGCGCGGCGCTGAAGCGCTTCCTGCACGCCAGAGTCTACTCGACGCCGGAGTTGGGGGAAGGCCGCGAGCGGTCCATGGCGATGATCGCGGCGCTGTTCCGTTTTTTCCTGGATCGCCCGGACCGGCTTCCGCAGCCATACTCGGACCGGGCGGCCGCGGAGCCGGCGCATCGCGTGATTTGCGATTATCTTGCGGGGATGACGGATGCGTTTTGCCAGCGGACGTTCGAGCAAACGGCTGGGGCAGGCGGGTAGACCGCCGCGAAGCGCCGGTAAACAACCGGCGCGCAGGATGGCATCCTGCCCCACAAAGAGCTATTCCTCGGCTTTGGCGATGCTGTTGAGTTCGGCCAAACGGACGCCGTAGAGCTTCAGGAGGTGGCGGCGAATTTCCTCGGCGATGCGCTCGGGCCGCTCGCCCGGTTCGTGCTCCACCTCCACCTTGAAGAAAAGACTGGTCCGGCTCATCGGGCGTTGGGTCCTCCGACTCTTATACTAAGGGAATGAGCTGCCCGCTTTGCACCGTCCGCCGGCCACGCCGTTTCTGCCCCGGGCTGGGGAAAGACATCTGCGCGCTATGCTGCGGCGCGGAGCGCGAGGTGACGGTGGATTGTCCGCTCGATTGCGAGTACCTGCGGGAAGCGCGCAAGCATGAGAAACTCGCGCCGCTCGATGCGGAGCGGCTTCCTAACCGCGACATTCGCGTGTCGGACGATTTCCTGAAAGCGCACGAGCAACTGGCGGCATTCCTGGGGCAGGCGGTGGTGAACGCGGCGTTCGGCACGCCGGGCGCGGCGGATCTCGACGTACGGGAGGCCATGGAGAGCCTGGTCCGGACATATCGAACCCTTGAGAGCGGAGTGGTGTACGAAACCCGCCCCGCCGGTCCGCTGGCCGCGGCTATATTCGACGCGGCGCAGGCCGCCGTGCCCGAGTTCCGGCGGCTGGAGCAGGAGCAGTTTGGCATGTCCAGAACGCGCGATGCCGATGTGCTGGGAATCTGGGTTTTCCTGCAGCGTCTGGGGCTGGCCAACGACAACGGACGGCGGCGCGGGCGGACGTTTCTCGACCTGCTCAGGGAGTTTTACGGAGGCGGAACGACCCCGCCGCGTCCTATGTCCTCGCTGATTTTGCCCTGAAAACCCAACGGGGCCAGGCGCCCAACGCGATTCTGGTGGCATGCGCGCCACGGGTTCCGCGCGCGGCGCGGACGGTTGAGCGCCCGAGCATGGTTGACGCTAGGGCGCCGCGAACGCTACAGTAGGAGTGTTCCTTTCCATCCGTCCGGTAAGTCCCTATCGTCTAGCCCGGCCTAGGACATCGCCCTTTCACGGCGGTAACGCGGGTTCGAATCCCGCTGGGGACGCCAATGGGCGCCAGGGAAACCTAGCGACGCTGGCGTAGCTCAGTTGGTAGAGCATCTGATTTGTAATCAGAGGGTCGNNGGTAGAGCATCTGATTTGTAATCCGACGCAAAACGCAATAAGCCGTTTATTTTCAAAGTGGTTTTGAATCCGGTAGACGTTTGGGTAGACGGTGTGGAGCCACGGACAGGAATTGAACCTGCGACCCGCAGTTTACAAAACTGCCGCTCTACCAACTGAGCTACCGTGGCGTAAGACCATTATACGCCGCCGCATTACCGCCTACAACGCCCACAGCGGCCCTCCTCGCCGGTTCCGCTCTGCCTGATCTTCGCCGCCGCCGTCACCATTGTAATCACCGTCATCACCACGCCAGTGCCGTCCAGAGTGGCCGCAGAAAGGCCGCCAAATGTGCGTTGAGCGAATCAAGTGCTTGGCAAAAATGCCCTCGCCGCTTCGCCTGTAAGTTCAACTTTCCAAGGGCACGAGCTTGAGGCTCCGCAGAGCAGCCACACTTTACCTTCCTTGACCTGGACCTTAAAAAACGTGCGGTCGTGTGGCTGACCTGTTTTCTTCGTTATTCCCTTGCAACCAGACGGACAGCTTTCAAAATCGCTAGCTCGCATGCTCACAGTCTACGCCAATACTTCAGCCAGGTCCACACATGACCGGAGAGCCGCCGCATGCTCATGCCGATTTCAAGGTTCTGGCACTCCAACTTTCAGACACTACCAAATAAATGCCCTGCACCGGCTCACACAAGCCGTCAGATCGATTCGCCACCAGCCCGGCAGAGCACAGCATCCCGGCAGCGGCGGCATCTGGTGAACCCTGACCCGCCTGTGCTTAGCACAAAGGTGTACCATGAACGAAAAGGAGAACGCTCGTGAAAACGATGTTCTTTGTCACGGTGGCCGCCATAGTCTGCCTGCCATTGCTGGCTTGTCACGGCTCCGATCTAACCAGAGGCAAAGCAAGAAGGATGCTTGAACAGTTTGGAGCAACGCAATCCTTCAACCTCATTGGCCTCAACCCGGACGAAATGCACGGACTCGCCACCGGTAAAAATGCCAAAGCTATCATAGACAAGTTCTTTAGGTCAGACTTCCAGTCGTGTGCCTTTGACCCTAGCAACTCGCTGCCCCACATGAGTTCGCCCGTGACATGTTGGCCGGTGAGCACACATGACTTGACAGAACCAGGGAGTTATTTTACGTGACGGTACCTATTCATTGGATCGTTGTTGATGTAACTGGTATCACCAGTGCTGGAAGTCTAAACGAGAAAATCGTGGAACTCACTTGGAAATATGACTTTTCTGCTTTGTCCAGGGCAGTCGAAGATGCCATTCAGCCTCCAATTAATAGCGGTACAGCAATATTTCGCCTCTACGACGACGGTTGGAGAATTGTAACCGACATGTAGACAGACGGAGAAAAGATGAAGAATAAGAAGCTTCTGATCGCCTTTATCGTATCGCTACTTCTGAACTGTTGGCTGGCGTATGAGTGTTTAGATTCCAGCTATCGGGGAACGGAGTGTAGGGTCACACTCCACAACCTCATTGCAAGTGATGTGAGGATTTACGGCAACTGGGCTGAACATATAGAGGCATGGGCACCAGCGTGCAATTCCAGTGCGGCTGTTGATATGCGGAATCTTCAGCAGATGGATGTAAAGATGGCAGAAGAGGAAGAATCGGTTTTGAAGGGTTTGGAAGATAGATAGCTGCTGGGCCTGCGATCTTGCCGTCAATGCTGGTCCTCTGGAACTCGAAACCCTGAATGGCGGCGGCGATGATTTCGGCGGTGAGCTTGGGTGTGGGCATCTCAGCCTTTCGCAACCATTTACGGTAGCTCATTTTAGCCGGTTCCGACGCCGGGGCGATGAGGCAGCACAATGAACCTCAAAGTTCTCGAAGACCTCTGCGACGAACTTCTCCGGTCGGATAGCGAGAGAAGCCCAACATTATCGGCAATGTCCGACGGCGACCTTGAAAGGGTTTACGTCGATGTGTTACATCAATTCGGTTTGGAACTAATTTGCGGGGTCGATGCACACTCACACTGGATGTCTGACTCGCTGGTCATCAGCAGCAATCTAGGCCCGATTCACGGCGCCGAAACTGCTTTTTATGCTATTCTGTGCGAGATGGACCGGCGTGGCGTTGATGAACCGGATGTTGTCTAGGAGTTCGTTAGCAAACTGAGAGGTGTCAGGGACTTACTAGTTACGCCGCTTTGCCAGCACATTAGCGACTTCGGCTTTGTAAAGGTCTTCGGGTAACAAGCCTTCGTCAAATGTTGCTCTGAGTTCTCTGAGTTCCGCTTTGTAATCAGAGGGTCGGGNNGGATTTCGGCCGCAGACCACTAGGGCAAGCTAAAGCATGCCCCACCTAGTCTGGCGGCTCTTCGCCGTGGCCAGCGTCGCCAGTGACTTCGCGGGAGACGGCGTCCTTCACTTCGTTGGCGCGGTCGGAATGGAGTTCGGCGATCATGCGGCGGAGGGCGACGCCGATCACGTCGCGGTGGTGGAGTTTCGCGCCGGCGGCGTCCGATAGCTCCAGCCAGAGATGGTGAGCCAATTCGATGTCTTCGGGCCAAAGTCGCGGCGGGTGCGGGCCGAGGTTGAAGAAGACCGTGTCCTTGGGGTTGTCGGGGACGATTTCGAGCGAGAGCGGAGGGCGCGGCTCGGGAAGCTTCTCCCAATAGCGCCCGATTTGCGCGCCCTGTTCGGAGGGGGTGAGCTTGGGCGAGAGACCCATCACGAGGCGGGAGGATTGCAGCCTCGCGGCGGTCTGCACGGCGGCCTCATAGGGGTCCGAGCCGGGGACCACGATCAGTTGCAGGTGCTTGCCGGCTTTCTCGGCCAGCGTCACCACTTTCGTGAATACGGAGGTTTCCGCGTCGGAGAAGATCTGGCTGGCTTCGAGAGGGTGCTCGCCGGAGGCGGCTTGGGTCACGCCGCGCACGGAAAGCGCCACGATGTCCATCTTGCGCGTGTCGGTCTTTTCCAGAATGCGGGCCAGGTGCTGCAAGCGATTGGGATTGCGGACCGCGACGAGCACGTTGCCCGGCCGCACCTGAACCGACTCGGCCGATACATCCTGGCGCGCGTCCAGTTGGAACTTCTCCATTTCGTGGGACGTTCCGGCCTTGCGCTTGCGGTTGTAGATTTCGGAGAATTCGAAGATCGCGAAAAAAATGATGGTGAAGCCGGCGCCGGAAATGGTGGCCACCTTCTTGGTGAGCACGTTAATGATGGCGAGGGCAAACAGGGCCAGCGTGATCATCGCCAGACCCACGGGGACTTCGACGCCGCGGATGCGGAAGTTAAACGGCACCTTCCATTCGCGGGCGCCGGGCTGCTTGTAGCGCAGCACCAGGACCGAGAGGGCCTTCATGGCGAAGCTCCAGACCACGCCGAAGGCATAGGCTTCGCCGAGCATGTACACATCGCCGCGGCTGATGACGATGGTGATCAACTGCAACGCCACGATCAGGTTGATGAGTCGCGAGGTGGTGCCGAACTTGTGGTGGGGGCGGCGGAACCAGTCGGGAAGCACGCCATCCTCCGCCACGCGGTTGAGCACGCCGTTCGATCCGATGATGGCGGTGTTCACGGCCCCGGAGAGGATCAGGGCGCCTACCAGCACCACGAAGGCATGAAACAGCAGCCGGGCCATTAACGGGCCGGCGAGGTACATGGAAAGTCCGCCGATCAGATTGTCCAGGAAGTGCACGCGGGCGGCGTCCGGAATGATCATCACCGCGAAGAAGGAAACCAACGAGGTGAAGAGCATGCTGTAGATGAAAATCACGAAGCCGGCGCGCTCCAGGTTCTTGAGCTTGGGGTAGGCGATCTCGCGGTTGACCTGCGCCAGACTCTCTTCGCCGCTCATGGCCAGCAGCGAGTGGCCGAGGCCGATCATGATGGCGATCGCCGTGATGGAAGGCGCGAGCGTGCCCTTGAGCCATCCGAGGGCTTCGGGACTGAACTTGAGGTTGGCCCGAACCGGCAGGGGCACCGGCTGGTAGCCGTGCTTGAGAATGGTGACGATGCACCAGGCGATCAGGATCACCACCATCACGGTGGTGATCTGCATGATGCGCAGAGCTTTCTCGCTCGATTCGTGAATCCCGATGATGTTCTTGCGCCAGAAGTAAAGGGTGACGATGACGGCGAACACGGCCGCGAAATACGGCCCGTTCACGCGCATTCCGGCAATGTGCAGCCGCCCGCCCGTCTCATTGATGAGGCCGGCGGCATAGAGCCCGGCGCTCACGGCGCTGATGGGGCCGGTGAGCACGTAGTCGAACATGAGGGCGGACACCGAGAACTTGGCGAGGGTGCCGCCCATGGCTTCGTGCACCACCTTGTACACGCCGCCGCGCACGAACATGGAACAGCTTTCGATGTAGATGGCGCGCACGGCGTAGGAGAACAGCATGATGGCCAGGATGAACCATGGCGCGGCCTTTCCCACGGCCGCCTCGGCGATGCCGCCCACATAGTAGGCGGAAGAAGCCAGATCGCTCAGCACGATGGCGGCGGCGCGCCAGAAGGAGATGAACGACAGCATTACCGTCCCGGCTACCACCACCTTGACGGCGGCGGGGCGGTTTTCAATTGTCACGTGACATCTCCTCAATCATCGTGCGGAGCGTTTCAAATTGGCCTGCGAGGTAAGCGGCCGGGCTAGGGATTGAAAGCGCTGCGTTTTCGCCGGCGTCCCGGAACGCGCTACGCGGGGCGCCTCGGGGGTGGAATCCGGCAAACGCCATATTAGCATGAGGCCAGCCAGCCGCCGGTCATGGATGGTGCGCGAGGTGCGCGACGTAGAGTGAGAGATTTACGGTAATGGCGGCCAATCGACAGAATCTTAGCGCAGGGGTACTTCAGGCGATGAGCGTGTTCGAATCTCACGAACTGTAGGTGTGGCGCCAACCGCTCCCTCACGGTCGCGGCTCCGATTGGGGTCTATGTCGCACACCCGCGAAGTAGAGCGCCACGCCGAGGGCGATCAAGAGAGCGCCTAATTCGAGCGCGTCGATGGGGCCCACGGGCTCGTTGTGGCTGCGGACCGCGGTGAGTACTAGGAGGGCGAGCGGTGGAGCGCCAATGGCCGCCGCGCCGAACAGGCCGCCGGGAACGCGATAGGGGCGCGGCAAAGCGGGTTCGCGAATGCGCAACGCCACCAGCGCGGCGAATTCCAGCAGGATGCTCAGGCCAGTCAGAAGAACGTCGAGCACAATCAACTTCACAAAGGTCAGCCCCAGGCAGAGCGCCCAGGCCGCCGAGCAGGCCAGGATGGCAACCCACGGCGCGTCGCTCCGATTGCGCTTGGCGAGAGCTTTGGGCAGGAAGCCATCGACGGCCAGCACGGCCGGCAGGCGCGAATACGCCATGGTGAGCGCGTTCATTGTGCCCGCCGCTCCCAGCATGGCGGCCACGGTGATGGCGAAGGCCAGCGCCACGCCGGCCGCGCTGTTGCGGAAGACGGCGCGCGCCACGTCGGCCCAACCGCCGGAGGCCCACGCGTTGGCGTCGAGGCCGGTGGCGGCGACGGCGGCGATGGGAATCACATACGTGGCGGCCACCAGAGTCACCCCGCAGAGCATTGCCAGAGGATAGCTGCGCTGGGGCCGCTCCACCTCGCCGGCGATGGTCGAGGAGTTGTCCCATCCCATGTAATTCCACATGGCCACCAGGATGCCGCCGAGGATATCCACCTTGTACAACGGGCCGGCGGACGCACCGGCATGGGCGCGATGAAGGACCGCATAACCCGCCAGCACGGCGAACGGGCTGAGGAGCAGGCCCCCCATCACCACCGAACTGACGCCCACGGTCCTGGCCCCTAGCAGATTCCAGACCGCGCAGACCGCTACCAGAGCCACCGCGATCCCAATCCAGCGGCCACCGGCGGTGATGGAGGGGGCAAAATGGCCGAGATAGGCCACGAACAGAGTAGGGTAGATCGCCATATCGAACAGGCTGCCGGTGAGCGAGAGCCAAGCCTCCTGAAATCCCCAGAAGCGGCCCAGGGCGCGCGCGACCCAGACGTAGTAGCCGCCCTCATCGGGAAGTGCGCTGGCCAGCTCGCCAACCATGAGGGCGGTGGGCAGGCTCCATAGGACTGGGGTGACCAGCAGGATGAGGATGGCTCCGGAGTATCCGGCTTTGGAGACGAT
Source organism: Bryobacterales bacterium (assembly GCA_003139735.1). Classification (GTDB taxonomy): domain Bacteria; phylum Acidobacteriota; class Terriglobia; order Bryobacterales; family Bryobacteraceae; genus BOG-224. The sequence goes on from PLGA01000357.1 coordinate 9,447, forward strand.
ATCTTCGAGCCCAAAAGGGCCGCCGGCAACGATGAAGTACGTCGCGGCGATGAGCGGAACCAGCGTCATCTTCCGGGAGCGCATAAGGGCGATTAGACCACGGAAGCGATCGGGCGAATACGCTTGCGCCGGGGTGAGTCACAGGCAGGGTAGCGCTTTCGGCCCGCGCCGTCTTACACTAGTCGCTTCGATGCCGATTGAAATCAGTCATAAAGGGGTCGCGCCCGGGGTGGTGGCGATCGCGATTGCGGGCAGGGTGACAATGGGGCCTTCGAGCGAGCCGATTCCCCACCTGGTGGAGGATTTGCTGCGGCAGGGAACGCGCACCATCGTGTTCGATCTGGCCGGCGTGACCAGCATCGACAGCACCGGAATCGGGCGCTTCATCTCGAGCTTTAACAAGATCATGGCCGCCGGCTGCGAAATGCACATGGCGGGGGCCACCGGGCAAGTCTTCGAAGCCTTTCATATCAGCCTGCTGGATACGGTTTTTTCGTTCCACGACAGTGTGGATGCGGCGGTGAACAAGCTCTAGCGCCGCGACCGGGAATTAACTATACAGTGGGGCAGGCC
>PLGA01000494.1 GCA_003139735.1 Bryobacterales bacterium
TTCGGAATCTGCAATATCGCCACTTTCAAGTCGCGCACCCTCCCGCCGCCTTGACCTAGGGCCGCCCCCGCGAATCGTGCGATAGTGGGTTTCATCCATGCGACTTTTCGAACCCATTGCACTCGCGCTTCTGGCGGCCGCGCCGGGCGCCGCGGCCGACGCCCCGAACCTCACGGAACAGTACCGCGCAACCGCCAATAAGCTCATCGCCGCCGCGCTTGCCGATACCGAAGGCTACGACCGCCTGGCTTATCTCTGTTACCGCATCGGCAACCGGCTGAGCGGATCGCCTTCGCTCGAGCGCGCCATCGCATGGTCCGCCGAACAGATGAAGGCCGCCGGGCTCGCGAACGTCCGCGTCATTCCGGTCAAGGTGCCTCACTGGGTGCGCGGCGCCGAATCGGCGCGCATGGTCGAGCCGGAGGAGAAGCCGCTGCACATGCTGGGGCTGGGCATGAGCATCGGCGCGCCGCCGGGAGGAATCACGGCCGAAGTGGTCGCCGTGAACACGTTCGACGAGCTGGCCAAACTCGGCGCGGACAAGGTGCGCGGCAAGATGGTTCTCTTTAACGAGGTCTATCAAGGTTACGGCGCCACCGTGGCCTACCGGTCGAGCGGTCCGTCGCAGGCCGCCGCGCTGGGAGCCGTGGCGGCCCTGGTCCGCTCGGTGACCCCGCTGGCCATGGAGATTCCGCACACCGGCACGCTGCGTTACGACCCCGCCCAGCCGCAGATCCCGGCCGCCGCGCTCTCCCCCGAAGACGCCATGATGATCGCGCGTCTTTCGGCCGGCGGCGTCCCCGTCAAAGTGCATCTCGAAATGCAGGCGCACATGGAACCCGACGCCGATAGCGGCGACGTGATCGGCGAAATTCCCGGCCGCGAGCATCCCGAGGAGGTTGTGGTAATGGGCGGCCATATCGATTCCTGGGACGTCGGCCAAGGCGCGCAGGACGACGGCGCGGCCATCATGGCGAGCCTGGAAGCGCTGGCCCTCATGAAGAAGCTGGACCTGCAGCCGCGGCGCACCATTCGTGTGGCCTTCTGGGTCAACGAAGAAAACGGGAGCCGCGGCGGCGACGCGTACCGCGACTGGGTTGGGGACCAGTTGTCGAACCATGTCGCGGCGGTCGAAATGGATGGTGGGGCCGAAACGCCGCTGGGGTTCGGGGCAGCCGTCACGGGCGCCGCCGACATGGCGCTGCTCGGCCAGATCGGCAGGCTGCTCGATCCGATCGGCGCCGGCGGAATCGACGGTCAGGGAGGCGGCGAAGATATCCGCCCGTTGATGACCGCCGGCGTGCCGGGCCTTGCCGAACACGCGGCCGGGACGCACTACTTCGATTGGCACCACACCGAAGCGGATACGCTGGACAAGGTGAACCCTGAGGACTTCCGCAAGAGCGTTGCCGCCATGGCGGTAATGGGCTACGTGCTGGCCGATATGCCGTCGCGGCTGGGGAGGTAACTAAAGCTGCCGTCGGCCAAAACGGCGGCCAGGCGGAATCTCGTTGGAGATTGCCGCTCCCGTCTGGTTCTGGCCGACGGCTGAAATTCTAGAGGCTTTTCGCCGGACCGCTGGTCGATCGCACGGCTTCCTGGCGCGGGTCTCACCGCCTCAGAAGGTAACTCCCGCGTCGTTCCAGTCCTTCTTCATGAACATGCCTGTCAGCGTGGAATAGAGTCGCTGGGCTCCCACCTTTTGCTGATCCGGGTCGAGTTTCGCGAACAACTCGCCAAAGGCCTTCATCTCGATCTGCGTCATCTGCGCCGTCTCCTGGCCGCTGGCTTCCTCGAGTTTCTTGATCTCGTCCGGACTCTTGCCGGCCAGGACCGCGGCTCCCACCTGCTGGCGGGTCAGCGGGATCTGCTTGCGCAACGGCGCGGCGGCCTTACTGTCCGCGTCGAGAATCGCGCTGAACTGCTTCTTCTGATCCTTGGACAGGTTGCAGGCCTGGACCAGCCTGTCGAGGGGCGTAGGCACGCTTCCCCCCCCGCCCCCGCCGCCTGTCAAGCCGCCGTTGCCAACGCTGCCATTACCAGGGGGCTGTGGGGCCAGACTACCGCCGCCTGCCGGCTCCTGGGCAAAAGTGAACCCCGCGGCCAAAGCGCCAATCAACACAAACCTTAGGTACATAAAACTCTCCTATTCTTCCGGTTACTTACTCTTATGCCAGTCGCCCGCCAGGAACATGTCGGCCATCATGTCGAACAGTTTGGGGGCCTTCGCCTTCTGCTTGGCGTCCAGCAGGGCAACCGCCTTGGTGAACGCATCCGCTTCGACGCCCAACATCTTCGCATTCAGCGCCGCGAGTTGCTTCGTCGGTTCGTCGGTGTTCCTGCTCTCCGACGCCATTCCGAGCATCGCCTTCCTTGCAGCGACAATCTGCGGAAGGAACGGGTTGGCCTGCGTCTGCGCCTGGTCCATGATAGCGTCCATCGCCGTCTTCTGCTCCGGCGTGAGCTTGAACTCGTTGGCGATGGCTTGCGACTTGTCGAACTGCTGGAAGCCGCGGCCCATCTGGCCGCCTCCGCCTTCGCCCCCGCCTCTGCCGCCGCCTCCGCCGCCTCCGCCGCGCTGCGCGTACGCCAGCGAAGCCAGGAGGGCGGTCAGAACCCCGGCGATGAATATTTTGCGGATCATGCAATCTCCTTAATGTATGAAACCGCGGACGCGGAACGCGCCTGCGGCGTCCTGGTGTTTTCGGTTCACTTCGATTAAAACACGTTTCACGGCGCGGCGCATCAGGTAAACCTACGTTATTGTGAAGGCATGCCGCCGCGTTGGAAAGGATCGGATGGGCGCCTGCCGGCGGCTACTGCTGCCCAGGCAATCCGATGGAGCCGGACGGCGTTGGCGCTGGCGCTCCTCTTCGCCAGCTTGCCGGTAGCGGGCAAGCTCTTCCTCGGCGCCTGGGGATTTCAGGACGCCACCTTATTATCGTGCCTCTGCGTCATCCTGGCGGCGTATCTCTACATCCGCGGCCGGCGGTTCCGGGTGGCGCCGGACCCTGCCGCCCTGCTGGACGGAGCCATCCATCTCGCCGCCTCCGGCCAACCGGCCGAGGCGATTGCCCTCCTCACGGAAGCCATCCGCCTAAGCCCGCGCTTGTGGCAGGCATTTCAATATCGCGGCGAGTTGTACCTCCAACGCGGCTCCCCGGATGCGGCACTCCAGGATTTCGACCGGGCAATCGCTCTGGCGCCGGACGAATCCCACATCTACGTCTTGCGTGGGCATGCACAGAGCCTTCTTGGTCTGGACTCGAAGAATTCGCCGTAATTTCCGACACTCTGGTCGGATTTCACGACACGACCCTTAACCCCAATGTTTTGTGTCAGCCCCCGGCATTTCTCTACATACGCACTGTTGTGATTCTCAACATCATCACCGACGACTTTTTGGGCCCCCTTCTATGTGCATGAATGTACAACAGATAAAAAGTCCAAAAACACTGATATTTGGCACTCCCCGTGCCCTTACAGGATGCGAAAGGTAGGTACAAGACAATGACGGTTATCCTGGTTTTAGCGTTCTTCCTGAGCTTCATCGTTCTCGATTACTTCCTGAACCGGCGCAAGGCAATGGCCACCGTTCCCGTGGCGGCGCCTCAGACAGTCCCGGCCCTGATGGGTGGAGACTATGTCGATGGTTTCCTTACCCCTGAGCGGGTTTCCTATCACCCCGGCCATAGCTGGCTGGTCCGCGAGCGTAAGAATGTGGTGCGCGTCGGCGCCGACGAGTTTGCCGCCGCCCTGGTAGGTAAGGTAGAAAAGATCGAACTCCCTAAGCTGGGCCAGTGGATCCGGCAGGGACAGCGAGTCATGTCCTTCTATCGAAACGGCCAAAAGACCGAAATGGTATCTCCTACCGAAGGTGAAGTGCTGGAAATCAATACGGAAGTTCTCAACAACCCCGCTCTGCTCCGGCAAGACCCCTACGGCAAAGGCTGGATGATCGCCGTCCATGTGCCCGACGAAGAGACCACCACGCGCAATCTGGTGCCCAAGGGCTTGGTACGCGAGTGGATGCGCGAAGCCGCGGAGCGCCTCTATTCCCATCAACCCGCGCTTGCCGGCGCCATGGCGGCCGATGGCGGACGCCCCGCTGAAGACCTCCTGGCTGCCCTGCCCGATACCGACTGGAAAGCCGTAACCGCCGATTTCCTCCTCACCGCGTAGGCGATGCCTGTAAAGATTTACTACACTCTTGCGTGGAAATCTGCTAAAAAGGGACTTGAGGGTCCATATATGTCTAAAGCCATACTGTACGACAGCACCCTCTGCATCGGTTGCAAGGCTTGCGAAGGAGCTTGTGCGGAACGCTGGGGTCTCCCTTACGACGACAAAATAGCCGCCGAAGAGACCATCTCCGCCCACAAACTCACCGCCATCGAAACGCACGGCGACAAGTTCTGCCGGCGTCTATGCATGAACTGCTTGCAGCCGGCCTGCGTCTCGGTGTGCCCGGTAGGCGCGTTGCAGAAAACCACGCTCGGTCCGGTCACCTACGATGCCGATAAATGCATGGGTTGCCGCTACTGCATGCAGGCTTGCCCGTTCCAGGTACCTACCTATGAGTGGAATGCCCAGTTGCCCAGGATGCGCAAGTGCAACGAGTGCTTCGAGCGGCAGAGCGCCGGAAAATTAACGGCCTGCGCCGAGATTTGTCCTACCGGCGCCACTAAGAACGGCGACCGCGACGCCTTGATCCTGGAAGCGCAAAAGCGCCTGGCGGACAGCCCCAACCAGTATTACCAGAAGATCTATGGCCTTAAAGAGGTAGGCGGCACGTCGGTCCTGTTTCTCTCGGCCGTGCCGTTCGACCAGATCGGCCTGCGCACCGGCGTGCCGCAGGAACCGCTCCCGGATACCACCTGGCGCGTTCTCGAACTCTTGCCGGACGTCGTTTCCACCGGAGCGGTCCTGCTGGGCGGCATCTATTGGATCACCAACCGGCGCGACGAAGTGGCCAAAGCGGAGGGTCGTCGGAAATGACGCGGAAGTTCCCCAAAATCACGGTCTGGCGCGCGATTTTCGCTGCCATTTTGGCGAGTGGCTTGTATGCCACTTACCTGCGCGTACGCTATGGCCTGGGCGGCGCGACCAACCTCAGCGACAAGTTCCCGTGGGGAATCTGGATCGGCTTCGACGTGATGTGCGGCGTGGCCCTGGCGGCGGGCGGCTTCACCCTGGTCGCCATGGTCCACATTTTCAACATCAAGACGTACAAGCCGGTCCTGCGGCCCGCCATCCTGACCGCCTTCCTGGGCTACTGTCTGGTGGTGGTCGGGCTGCTCTACGATCTGGGCCGCCCGGACCGCTTGTGGCACCCGCTGGTGATGTGGAACCCCCACTCGGTGATGTTCGAGGTGGCCTGGTGCGTCACCCTGTACAGCACGGTCCTCTTCCTCGAGTTCCTCCCCGTGGTGTTCGAGAAATTCGGCCTGCACAAGCCCCTCGAATGGATCCACAAGATCTCGGTGCCGCTGATGATCCTCGGCGTGCTGCTCTCCACTTTGCACCAAAGCTCCATCGGGTCCTTGTTCCTGATTGTGCCCCAGAAGGAATATCCCCTGTGGTACTCGCCGCTGCTCCCGGTGCTCTTCTTCATTTCCTCGCTGGCCGCCGGGCTGGCGATGACCATCTTTGAATCCTGGCATAGCAGCCGCGCCTTCGGACGAGCGCTGGAACTGCCGCTGCTTGCCAGCATGGGGCGCGTCCTGGCGGTGGTCATGTCCGTGTATCTGTGGATCCGCTTTCTCGATCTGGCGCACCGCGGCGTCTTCGGCCTGTTGCTGCGGAACCGCATCGAGACGTGGCTCTTCGCGCTCGAAATCGGCCTCATGCTCGTGCCCATGGTCCTGCTGTACCAGCGTAAGGTGCGCATGCAGCCGGGAGCCCTTTACGCCTGCGCGGTCATGGTGCTCTTCGGCCTCATCGCCAACCGCCTGAATGTCGGCACCACCGGCCTCGAAGCCGGCTCCGGCACGCACTATATTCCCCGCTGGAGCGAGGTTGCCGTGACGCTTTCCATCGTCGGCGCGGGCTTCGCCATCTTCCGCGCTGTGGCTCATTACTTCCCCGTTTTCGAAGCGCCCTCCGAGGAGCAGGCGCATGAGGAAATGGGAGAAACGGAGGCGGACCCAGTCGCCATCGGATGAACTTCTTCTCGAAACTCCGGCTGGGACTGGCCGCCAAGGTGGCGATCTGCGTAATCGCCGGCACGGCGGTTTTCTTCGCGTTATTCGGCTTCCTCAACCTGCGGATGGAGCGCTCCTATTCGCGGGATATGGTGGAGCAGTCCGCCGAGCGCATCACCGACATCATCCTGCGCAGCACGCGTTACCAGATGCTGCACAATGACCGCGACGCCCTCCTCAATATCATCCAGGATCTGGGCAGCGAGCCGGGAATCCGGCGCATCGACCTCTTCAATAAGGACGGACGCATCACCCTTTCCACCCACGCGGGCGAAGTCGGCCATGTCGTCGACAAGAGCGCCGAGGGCTGTGTGCAGTGCCATCCCGGATCGACGCCGCTCGAAAAACCCTCCAGCGGAGGCCGCGCCCGCGAATTCACCGAAAACGGCGAGCCCATGCTGGGCGTGATGCGGGCCATCTACAACTCTCCCGATTGTTCGAGCGCCGCCTGCCACGTCCACCAGGCCGGCCAGCGCGTGCTCGGCGTGATCGACGCCCATCTTTCGCTCGCCGGCGTGGACGCTCAGATCCAGCAGCATCAGCGCGCCCTCACCTGGTTCCTGGCGGGCGCGATCGTCTTCGGTTGCGTTTCGGCGGTGCTGTTCATGTGGGTGGTGGTGTACCGGCCGGTCAGGGAATTGATCGACGGAACGCATCGCGTGGCCGGCGGCGACATGGCCTACCGCTTGCCGGTCCGCTCCGACGACGAACTCGGCGATCTGGCCGCGTCCTTCAACAGGATGACCGGGCAGGTCGCTGGCGTGCAGGCCAAGATCGAAGAACAGGTGCGCCGCAAGACCGCCGAGCTCGAGGGCGCTCACAAGTTTCTGCTGCGGTCGGAAAAAATGGCCTCCATCGGGAAACTGGCCGCCACCGTGGCGCATGAGATCAATAATCCCCTGTTCGGCATTCTCACCTACGCGCGCCTGGTATCGCGCGGATTGAAGAAGCAGGAGTTCGCCGGCCGCGACGACCTGGCCGAGCAGCTTGAGACCATCGAACGCGAGAGCAAACGCTGCGGCGACCTGGTGAAGAACCTGCTCACCTTCTCCCGCCAGGCGCCCAGTAACCGCGAACCGAACGACCTGAATGCCATCGTGCGCCGCGCCATTCTGCTGGTCAAACACAAGCTGGACTTGCAGAGCATCGAGTTGAAGGAGGACCTGGCGCCGGACCTTCCCCCCGCTCACTGCGACGGCAACCAGATCCAGCAGGTGGTCCTGGTGCTGCTGGTGAATGCCGCGGAGGCCATGCCCAAAGGCGGCCGCATCGAAATCTCCACGCGGTTCGACGGCGGCTCCGACCAGTGTTCCGTGCAGGTCAAAGACACGGGCGGCGGCATTCCGGAAGAAGTCTTGCCGCGCATCTTCGATCCTTTTTTTACGACCAAAGAGGACCAGAACCGGACCGGCCTCGGCTTGGCCGTGGCGCACAGCATCGTGGAGCAGCACGCCGGGGAGATCTCCGTGCGTTCCACGCCGGCGGAGGGAACCGAATTTACCGTGGCGCTGCCCGCCGCACTGCCGAGCCGCGACGGTGACGGAGCGGTTGGTCTCCGCGGCCCCACGGCCGCGCTTCCGAGCCGCGACGGTGACGGAGCGGTCGGACAGATGGTCTCCACGGTCGCGCTTCCGAGCCGCGACGGTGACGGAGCGGTTGGTCTCCACGGCCCCAAAGGATAGGTAACGGGAGGAATTATGGCAACTGTAACGGAACCGCCGGTGGCGGCGAAAACCAAGGGCAGAATTCTCATCGTCGACGACGAGCTGGTCGTGCGCGATTCTCTCGGCAAGTGGTTCACTAGCGAGGGCTACGCGGCGCGCCCCGTGGGCAGCGCCCGCGAGGCCCTCGAGACCATCCAGCAGACCGAGTTCGACATCGCGCTCATCGATATCAAGATGCCGGGCATGGACGGCATGGAGCTGCAGTCGCGGCTCCGCGAGGCCGATCCGGAGCTGACTGTCGTCATCATGACCGGCTACGCGTCCGTCGATACGGCCGTCCAGGCGCTCAAGCACGGCGCCTACGATTACATCACCAAGCCGGTGGACCCCGATGAGCTCTCCCACCTGGTGGCCAACGCTCTCGAGCACAAACGGGCGCGGCGCGAAGTGGTGCGTCTGCGCGAGAACCTGCAGGAGGTTTTCCCCTGGACCGAGTTGATCGGCAAGAGCCCCTCCATGAAGAAGGTGGTCGAGCTGATCGAAATGGTGGCGCCCACCGAGGCCACCGTGCTCATCACCGGCGAAAGCGGAACCGGCAAGGAAGTGGTGGCGCGCGCCATCCACGCCGCCGGGCCGCGGCGCTACATGCCGATGGTCGCCATCCACTGCGGCGCGCTCACCGAAACCCTGCTTGAGAGCGAGCTGTTCGGCCACGAAAAAGGCGCCTTCACCGGCGCGCAGTATCGCAAGAAGGGCAAGTTCGAAGTCGCCGACGGCGGCAGCGTCTTCCTCGACGAAATCAGCGACATCAGCCTCAAGACGCAGACCGACTTGCTGCGCGTGCTCCAGGAAAAGGAGATCGTCCGCGTCGGCGGCAACCAGCCTATCAAGGTGGATTTCCGCTGCATCGCGGCCACCAACAAGAACCTCGAAGCGCTGGTCAAGGCGGGCACCTTCCGGCCGGATTTGTATTACCGGCTGCACGTCTTTTGCATCGAGCTGCCGCCCCTGCGCGACCGCCGCGACGACATCCCGCTGCTGGTCAACCACTTCCTCAACAAGTTCTGCACCGCCACCAGCCGCCCCGTGCCGCAACTAACGGCGGAGGCTCTCGAAGTGCTCATGCGCCACGACTGGCCGGGCAACGTGCGCGAGCTGGAAAACGCCGTCGAGCGCGCGCTGGTGGTCGGGCGCGGCCAGGAGATCCGTCCGGCCGATTTCTCCTTCCAGTTTCAGGTGGAAGAACTCAAGGGCGGCAGAACCCTTGAGGATATCGAGCGCGCCCACATCGAACGCATCCTGCGCGAGACGCAGCACAACCTCTCTCGCGCCGCGCGCGTGCTGGACATAGACCGCACCACTCTTTACAATAAGCTGCGCCGTTACGGATTGCGGTGAAACCGATTCATCTCATCCCGCTTGCCAACGGAGCCGGCGGCAACGGATCCGGCGCGGAGCCGGACCTGAGCATGCTGGAGCGCGTGGCCTCCGCGCTGGCGCGCACCTTTCGCACCCCATGCCGCATACGGCCCGATACGTTCGACCTGTCCTTCTCGCACGACGCCGGACGGAATCAGTACCACTCCACCGCGATTATCCAGCGTCTGGAGCGCGCCGCCGACCCCGATGCGCGCGTTCTGGGGGTCACCGCCTGCGACCTGTATGTTCCCGTGCTGACCTTCGTATTCGGCGAGGCGCAGCTTGACGGCAATTGCGCCGTGGTATCCACCGCGCGGTTGAAGGAGGAATTCTACGGCCTGCCGCGCCGCGAAGAACTGCTCCTCGATCGCCTCATCAAGGAAGCCGCGCACGAGCTGGGCCACACCTTCGGCCTCCGTCACTGCATGGACTGGCGCTGCGTGATGGCCTCCAGCCACGCCGTGGAACGCCTGGACGTCAAAGGCGCCGACTTCTGCAAGGCCTGCCGGAAGACCGTGGTCGAAGACGGCTATTGGTAAGGGGATCCGAAGCTCGTAAGAGCGTCAGAGCATAGCCCATGGCGCAAGCCATCGGCTCCGAATCGAAGCTCGTAAGAGCGTCAGAGCATAGCCCATGGCGCAAGCCATGGGGAAACCGCGCGATCCTGGAAGCCCCGGCAGGGGCGAAAGACCGCGCCACTGCGCCGGAACTGCCGTGTGGTCCGCGACTGGATCAAAGCAGATCGTCCAACAGCCGCGTTTCGCCCCGCTCGTCTTCTTCGAGGGCCTCGCGCGCCATTCGACGGATCACGTCGCGTTTCTCCGCAAAGCGCGTCTTCCAATCGTCCTCGTCGGCTAGCGACGCGAGGATCTGCGACGCGATCGCATCCTGCTCATCTTGGGGCAGCGCGACGACCTTTTCCAGCGCCCTCTCCAGTAACGTCGCCATGCCTCAATTCTATCAGCGGACAGACCGAGCCGCATGCCCGCCCCTACCCCAGCCCCGCGAACCGACACCCGATCCAACCCCGGCGGCCAAATTTAATTCGCGGTCGACCGCTCCGCATGATCGACCACCAGTACCTCGACCGGTCCCTTTGCCGGCGTGAGCTTCAGCCCGAGCTGTTCCTCCAGTGCGGCGAAGATGTTTAAGAGGTTGCGGTCGGAGGGAAGCCTGGCGCCGCCCGGATCGTCCGTCCCTCCGTACCCCGGGAATCCCATCAGGGCATCGTCTGCGGTGAAACTCAGATTAAGGTCGAATTCGCCGGTGAATCCGGTCTTGTCTGATACCGGCCGTCCCAGCGCCATTGCAAGCTCCCTGATGAGGTCTGCCATGTGAACCTTGCTTCCTTCCATTCGCAGCCCTGTGGGATCCATGAGCAGGGGCACATAGCCACAGTCCACCTTTCCCGGAACGTAGTGTGGCGTCGTGCCAGGCGGAAAAGAGACGCAGTCTACGTCCTTCGGCGGCGGCAGTTTGAAACCACCCTTTGCCGCCGTCAAATCGTAGACAGGGAGATCCCTCGTTTCCCGGTGGAGCGCCAGCTTGAACCTGTCGGCCAGAAGCGTTTGCAGCATAAGCCACGCGTGCTTCGGATCGGTGGCGCTCTCCGGTTTGGCCTCGATATCGTAGCCAACGGAATCGATCCACGACGGACCTCCAACCACCTGAGAGGCCAGCAGGGGGAGTGAGTGGCCCAGCATACTGTCGTCGTGGTCCGCGTACGCAAATTGAATGAGAAGCTTCAATGACGCGTTCGTCGCGGTCAGCCGCCCGCCCGGTTGGTAGCCGGCGCCCATCGGGTGCTGCGTGCGCTCATTCCAGTTAGAAGTATTCTGTTTAATCGACGCCACGGCAAATGCGGGATGCGCTTCCGGCTGGCCGAACAATCCGTATGCCGCGGCCACCATGAGAACCGCCGCTACCAGGACCAGGCGTTTCACCCACTGCTGACAGACGCGCGCTTGCATCGCACTTATCATATAACGAGCGTCCCTTCTCTTGCATTGCACCGCCAACCCGGCGCAGGGTGGCGCGGGCGGNNAATCGGGCTTATCTTAACGCCTCTGCCGGTCCACAACGCCTCTACCCAGGCCCCGCGAACCGATACCCGATCCACGGTTCCGTAAGGATATACTTCGGCTTCGCGGGATCGGCCTCGATCTTCTTGCGCACCTGGTTCACGAATACCCGCAAATACTCCGGCTCGTCGCCGTAGTCCGGACCCCACACCGATTGCAACAGTTCCCGGTGCGGCACCGGTTTGCCGGCGTGCGCCACCAGGTAGCGCAGCAGCTCGAATTCCTTAGGGGTGAGCCGCACGTCCTTGCCTTGGGCGCGAACGCGCCGCGCCTCGAAATCGATTTCCAGGCCGGGCGCCGTGAAGGTGTGCGGGCCGCCCTCCGGTCCCGAGGGCGATCGCCGCAGCGCCGCGCGGATCCGCGCCAGCAGCTCCTCCATGCCGAAAGGCTTGGTCACGTAGTCGTCGGCCCCGGCGTCGAGCGCCGCCACCTTATCCTTCTCCGTATTCCGCACCGAGATGATGATGACGGGGATGTCCGACCCGGAGCGCAAGGCGCGGCAGGTTTCGAGGCCCCCCATGCCCGGCATGTTCATATCGAGCAGCACCAGGCTGGGGATCTCCACGGAGAACTTCTCCAGAGCTTCCTCTCCGGTGCGAGCCGCAATCACCTCGTAGTTGTGGCCCACCAGCGTGGCCTTCATCACGCGGCGGATCTGCGGGTCGTCGTCCACCACCAGGACTTTGCCCAGGCTCAAGCGCCGCCGCCTTTGCTCGCCGGAAGCGAAAAATAAAAGACCGAGCCTTGTCCCGGCTCGCTTTCCACCCAAATGCGTTCTCCGTGCGCTTCCACAATGCCCTTCGCGATCGCCAAGCCCATGCCGGTCCCTTTGGTTTCGAAGCGGTGCCGCCGGCCGCGGAAGAATTTGTCGAACACGCGGGCGCGCTCGTTCTCTTCGATTCCGGGACCGCGATCCCCCACTCCGATCACAATTCTCTCACCTTCCACGCCGGCCGAGAGCGTGATGGGCGATCCCTCGGGCGAATACTTCAGCGCATTCTCGATCACCTGCTTGAGCGCTTGCGCGATGAACTCCGGGTCGGCTTCGGCGGCCGGCAGACCTTCGGGCACGCGCAACGCGATCGGCCGCCCCTTGAGCGCCGCGTCCAGCTCCAGCATTGCGGAGGATATCAAGTCCGCCGCTAAGACCGGCCGTTTCTCCAGGTGCAGCTTGCCGGCTTCAATGCGGGCCATCGCCACCACCTCCGCCGCCAGGTTGTTCAGGCGGTCGGCTTCCTCGTCGATGATCGTGAGCAGCTCGCGGTCGGCCGGCGCGCTCGCTCCCAGCAGGGCCGTAACCGCGGCTTTGATGGAAGTGAGCGGCGTCTTGATATCGTGCGCCAGGGAATCGAGCAGCGCCGACTTCAAGACCTCGCTCTGCCGGGCGGCCTCCGCGTGGCTCGCGTCTTCCAGCGCCCGCGCCTTTTCGATGGTGATGGCCGCCAGGTTTACAATCGCGCGAATGGTCTGTTCCGATGGCAGCCGCCCCACCAGCCCGACGCTTCCCAGCGGCCGCATGCCCAGCCGGACGGGCGCCACCGCCGTCGTGCGCGCCGCGTCGAGCGACAGATCGTCGAACTCCGCCGCCGTGCGCAGGTCGTGGTCGGTCACCGGATTGCTCTCCGGCCCCGTGCGGAAGATTTCATCGGCTGGCCCATAGTAGAAGGCCGCCGCGCCGCACCCGAACACCTGCACCACCCGGTTGATGAACTCGCGAATGGTCTTGCGCGGGTTGCCGCTGAGGATCATGGCCTGCACTAGGACGTACAGCCGCTCGATTTCCAGGCGCCGCGCTTCCGCATCGCCCGCCCGGCGCCGCGCGTGCGCCGAAAGCTGGCTGGCTGTTACCGCCGTCACCAGGAACGCCCCCAGCGCCACCCAGTTCTGCGGGTCCGCGATGGTCAGTTGGCCATAAGGCGGCAGGAAGAAGATATTGAAACCGAGCGTGGCTGCCACCGAGGCCGCAATCGCCTCAGCCAGCCCCCAGCCCGCCGAGATTCCCAGGATCGCCAGCAGCAGCGTCAACGCCACGGTGGTATTGTTCACCCCGATCCAAAGATGATAGAGCGCGAGGATCGCCGCCACGATCAGGAATGACGCGGCGAATCGAATGGCCTTCATATTCGGCGGCAAAGCCGCCTGCCTATCTTCGTGGGCCGTGCCCGCGCGGGGCGGAGCGGCGCATCTCGGGAACGTAGGCGGGCTCTGGCAGACTGGCCATTCCGGCGGGATAGACCACCACATGGCGGGCCGGACCCGACCCGCCGCTTTCGCTGCGGATGGCGGGCTCGTTGCGCAAGGCCAGGTGAATCACGCGGCGCTCGCGGCTGTTCATGGGATTGAAGCGGAACGGCTCGCCGGTCCGCTTCACTTTCTCCGCGGCCGTCAGCGCGCTGAGCCGCAATTCCTCGATCCGTAGCAGGCGGTAGTCGTTGGCGTCGAAGGAAATCCGCGAATGATGCTCGGAAGGCATCCGCAGCATCTCCATGGTGACGTGCTCCAGGGCCAGCAGAAGCTCGGCGCGATTGGAGAGCAGCAAATCGACGTCCGGACCGGAGAACTTCAACGCGACGTCCGGGGTTTCGACGTCGCCCTCCGCCGGCTCCACGTCGTCCATCTTATAAGTCACATGGATGCCTCCGTTCCGGAGGGTGGGCCGTAAGAAAGCATCGATACGGGGCCCAATCGTGGCAACGGTGTATTTTCGCTCGCTCACAGGTTATTTCCTGACGCTCTTTTTCTTGGGGGGCTCCACCGACCGGGCGGCTTGCTCCGCAACCGCGGTCTGGTTGAAGAACCACTGCTGTCCCATGCTTACCAGATTGCTGGTCAAGTAGTATAACACCAGGCCGCTGGGAAAATTATAGAACATGAAGCCGAAGATCAGCGGCATGAACATCATCATCTTCTGCTGGCTGGGATCGCCGGTTGGCTGAGGCGTCATCTTCTGCATGATGAACTGGCTGGCGATCATGATGATCGGCAGAATGTGAATCGGAAGCTGCTCCGCCTGGGACAGGTCCTTCACCCACAGCCAGTTCGCGCCGCGCATTTCCACCGAAACCCGGAACACCGTGTAGAACGCGAAGAAGAACGGAATCTGCAACAGCATGGGGAAACATCCGCCCATGGGATTCACCCCGTTCTTCTTGTACAAGTCCATGACTTCCGCGTTCTGGTCGGCTTTCTTAGGGTCGCGCAGGCTGACGCTCTTGTACTTCGCGTTGATGACGTCGATTTGCGGCTTCAGGGCCTGCATTTTCCGCATCGACTTCATATTGGAAAGCTTGACCGGGAACAGCATCATGTTCAGCGCGACGGTGACCGCCACGATGGACCAGCCGAAGCTGTGAACGAACGCGTCGTTGAACCAGTTGGTAAGCAGGAACAAAGGCTTGGCCAGAAACGCCATCCACCCGAAATTGATCATCTGCTGGAGTTTCGGGTTGATGTGGCTGAGCATGTCGTAGTCTTTGGGGCCTACGAAGAGCTGGAACGTGTTCGTGGGTTCGCCGTCGCCAACCGCCACGCCGGCGTAGGGGGACGGGGTTGTGTTAACGGCTGTCGGGACGTAGTCGGTGAACGTCGTCTCCCGCATGGCGACGTTTGCCGGAGGCAGGAAGACGGCCGCGAAATACCTGTCGGCCAGCCCGGCGAAGGAGTAATTGCCGGTCGAAGAGATCGGCCCGCTCTTGGCCGCTGTAGGCCGCGGCTCGTTGAGCTTGTTGTCCGGCACGTCGAAATACACCGCGTGGCTGTTGGCCGCGGCGTCGGACAGTCCCAGGTCGCCGAAACCGCCCCGCCACTCAATCAGGTTCGGGAGCGGCGCGCCGTCGAGACTCACTTCGCCCGAGACCTTGCAAATATAGCTGTCCTTCTCGAAACGGAACGTCTTCTTGGCAGCCACGTGGCCGTTCGAAAACGTGTAGGTGACGCCCAGGCCATCCGGATCTTGCGCCGCCTGGTACCAGGCCCAGTTGACGATTTTGGCGGTGGCGTCCTGGCCGGGGATATAGAACGAGAACGGGTAGTCCATGCCCGCGGCCGCGTTCACCAGGTCCAGCGTCTTGTCGTCGTTGCCCTTGTACTTCTTGAGCTTCCAGCTACGCACGGTCGCGCCCTGGTTGTTTAGCTGGATGGTGAACAATTGCGTATCGATGACCAACGGCGGGAGCGCGTATTGGGACGTCGCCGGCGAACTGGCGGCTGCCTTGCCCTCTTCGGCCGGCGCAACCTGGGGAATCGTCGCCGTGGGAGCCGCGGGAACTGTTTCGGTTGCGGCCGGCTGGGCGGTCTTGGTGGGCGCCGGCGGCGGAGACTTGATCAGATACGGCGTCAGGAACATCACCGCGCCCGCCAGCAGGACCGCCAGCAGGGTCCGGATCTCCATGGACATTTCTTTGGGCGGCTTTCCAGAGCCGCCGCTCGTTACCGTTTCGGGCATTCTTCCATCTCGTTCTATAAGACGAGCCCCCAAGCCCGCCTTGTTCCCGGCCAATCGTTCTTCATCCTACCGTACCGGGTCGAACCCGCCGGAGTGAAACGGATGGCAGCGCGCCACGCGCCGCAACCCCATCCAAACTCCCCTGGCCGCGCCGTACCGCTCCACGGCCTCCCGCATATACTCCGAACAGGTTGGATGAAAGCGGCAGGCGGAAGGCAGCGCGGGGGAGACGAAACGCTGGTAGAAGACAAGCGGACCGATTACGACCCGTTGCAGCGGAGAAACAGCTTCTCGACTTCGCGGCGCAACTCCGCCACCGGAGCGTTCAATGCCTTGCGCCGTGGATTGATGACGAGGGAGCACTGTGGGTTCAACTGGTCCAGGAGCAGGCGGACGGCCTCGCGGACCCGCCGTCTGATTCGATTCCGCACCACCGCCTTGCCCAGCGCGCGTGGCGTTGTAAATCCGATGCGCGGACCCTCCGGTAGCGCCTCGCGGACGCAGAATGCCGCGAACAGAGGCCCGGCGTAGCGAGTCCCCTCGTCGTAGACCCTTCGGAAATCCTTCGACCGCAGCAGACGAACACGTTTCGGAAAACCAGGGATGGAGACTACCTTTCGGAGCTGACAGTGAGCTTCTTTCGCCCGCGGGCGCGGCGGCGCGCGAGCACCGCACGCCCATTCTTGGTCTCCATGCGGCTGCGGAATCCATGCGTCTTCGCCCGGTGGCGGTTGTTTGGTTGAAATGTGCGCTTCGGCATTCTAGTTCAAGTACTTAGTATACCCGACCCGGCAAACCCGGCGCAAATCGGGGTGAGCCATGGGATCGGCGCCCGCTCCCCAAGCCCGCCAGGGCGATAGAGATTAGCCCATGGCGTGAGCCATGGGATAGAGTGATTGCCACAGAGCCCCTGAAAGGGGCGGAAGATAACGCCGCCGCACCTTCTTTCGCCCCTACTCGAGCTTGGTTGTGGCTCCCAACGTCCCGGTAAACATGTGGATGTAGTCTTATGCTTTCGGACTGCTCGACGCCTCGACAGAATGGGCAACGCTGGGGTTCGAGACGGCGTTACGTCCAGGCGCCTCCCTTTACCCTTTCAGCCCTCCATATACCGTTGCGCGCGGCCCCACAGCCCGTACGATAATCCTCCGGTTCTTGTTGTCCGCTCTGTACACGATCCGGTAGGCTTCGTTTCCGAATCGCAGACGGTACATGTTATTGTATCCGTGCATTGCGACGGCGCCAGACGGAACGGGGTCGTCTGCCAGGTCGTCAATGATCTCCGCAGCCTCTTTTACCAGATCGGGACGCGTTAGGCTTTCAAGCTGGCGTTGTGCTCCACGTTCGATGCTAATGGTCCATTTACCGGACCCCATAACGCCGTTTCACGTTTTCCCAATCAACCAGCTTACGGGCCGCTTTCGCTCTTCTCCGCAACAGTCCGGCGTCGATCCGGTCTTGTTCGCGCTCGGAGACGTACTGAAGCTTGTTTTGGACCTTCCCCCTCACGATTGAAATCACCGATGGTTCAACGGGAATTCGCGTATTGGGCGGCAAGGCTTCCAACAGTTGTATCAGTTTCCGGGCGGTCATTCCGCGGCTCCTCTCTTCAGTTTCGCGCCGACAGCAGCCAACGCACCCTGTTTCCATCATACGCTGCTGAACGGAACGGAAGGGCCATGGTGAAAGGCACTTAGCGCGTACACAATTAAGCTGGCGGGCGTTGTCGAACACGCAAGGGCCTCAAGCGTCGATTCGCGCCTGGACGACGCGATCGAGACGCGCCAGATCGCGCACCGCGGCGGGGCGCAAAACCACGCGTCGGATCACAGCCCGAGCCGGCGCCGGACTTCCTCCGGCGGGATATCGTCGCCCGGTTCCCTACGGGCCAGATCCAGCTTGGCCGCGGTTTCCGCATCGACGATTTCCTGCTCACCCAGTTCCGCTTCATCCTCCGGAGGCTCGGCATCCGCCGCCAATTCGGCGGCGTAAGCGTACACCGCGAGGAAATCATCCGGTTCGAGCTGGGGATAATCGGCCAGGATTTGCTGCTGGGATGCCCCGCTTGAGAGCCACTCCAGAATCTCCTGGACGGTAATCCGGTGACCGCGAATGCACGGCTTCCCGAACCGCACGTCGGAGTCGATCGTGATCCGCTCAAGGAGTGAATCGTGGGCCGCCGGCATTTGTGTCCCCTTGAAGCAACTGTATACCGGAGCGACGATCAAGGCGGGGGCGGAACGTTGCACGCTATTCGTACACCGAGCGCGCTGAACGTCGCGTCCGTCCCCCACTTTGCGCCCCGGATTACCACCGCATCCTGGCCTCAGCGCGTCCTACGCGCGGCATTCGCCTGTATCCACGCGCTTTTCCCCAATCATATCGATGCCTGGAGCAAAGGCCTTGATCTCCTCAAGTGACTTTCGCGTGAATCTTACATCGCACTTGGCTTTTCCCTTGAACCCATCCGATACCCGGAACGTGGCCTTGACCTGCTGGCCAGTCACCTTGGGGTCCCATCCTTCACCGCCGTAGCACTCGTAGATATAATAGACCATTCCCGATGTCGAGCATCCCGCATCCACCAGGGTCTCGCCATCGAAGTGCAGGCCTTGCTGTCCCAGGGTAGCTGGCGCGGGTGTTCCGATGCGCGGGACCCAGGCCCCAAGGCACGCGCGCCCTACTCCCCCTCCTACGTCCCTCTCACCGTGATCCCCACCAGCGCCAGCGTCAGTCCGATCATCACTACCACCGTGATCCACACCACCAGGTTGAACCACCTCGGGTTGGTCCACACGCCCATCAGGTCCTTCTTATTGATCAGCAAAACCATATAGATCAGCACGAAGGGCAATAGCGCGCCGTTGAGGACCTGCGAGAGCAGGATCATGCGCACCAGCGGGAAGTTGGGGATCAGAATCACGCCGGCGCCCGCCACAATCAGCAGCGTGTAAAGGAAGTAGAACACCGGAGCTTCGCGCATGCGGCGGTTCACGCCCGATTCGAAGCCCAGGCCCTCGCACACCGTGTACGCCGTCGAAAGCGGCAGAATGCAAGCCGCGAAAATCGACGCGTTGAAGAGTCCGGCGCTAAATAACAGGAACGCGTACTGCCCGAATGGCTTCAGTCCCAGCGCGGCCTCCGCTGCGCTCCCGATATCCCGCGGGTGAATGCTCCAGATAGCGCCCGCGCAGGCCACGATAATGAAGAACGCCACCACGTCGGTCATGATGCAGCCGACAATCACCTCCAGACGCGAGGCGGCGTAGTCCTTCACCGTAATTCCCTTCTCCACTACCGCCGATTGCAGGTAGAACTGCATCCACGGCGCGATGGTGGTGCCTACCATCCCGATCAGCATGTAGATGTAGTCCTTGTCCAGCATCAACTTGGGTTCCACGCTGTTGATGGCCGCGGCCTTCCAATCGGGCCTCACCAGGAACCCGGAAATGATGTAAGTGACATACAGCAGACACCCGAACAGAAAGATCTTCTCGACGCTCTTGTAATTGCCTTTGACTACCAGGAACCACACCGCGGCCGCCGACAACGGCACCGAAATGTAACGGCTGATGTGGAATAGCTCGAGCGAACTGGCGACGCCCGCGAACTCAGCCATCACATTGGTCATATTCGCCAGCACCAGCAACGTCATGATCACGAACGTGACCCGCAGGCCGAACTCTTCGCGGATCAGGTCGGACAGTCCCTTGCCGGTCACCGCGCCCATGCGCGAACACATCTCCTGCGTGACAATCAACGCCAGGGTGATTGGGATCAGCGTCCACAGCGGTAAGTAGCCGAACCGCGCTCCCGCCGCGGAGTAAGTGAAGATGCCGCCCGAATCGTTATCGACGTTCGCGGTAATGAATCCCGGCCCAAGGACCGCCAGGAAAACCAGAATCTGATACCGGAAGCGGCGGATCTGTTTCAGCATTCGCTATCCGTTCCGCAGCACCGAGATGACATCGTCCGCCGTGATGACTCCGGCTAACTTGCCTTCTTCGTCCACCACCGGCAAAGTAAGCAGGTTGTATTTGTCGAATAACTCCGTGATGCGGTGCTGTTTCTCGTCCGCGGGCGCCGTGATCAGGGTCTCGGCCGCAAGTTCCTTCAGCCGCGCTCCGGGCTGGGCCACGAACAGCCGGGCCAGCGGAATCGAGGCCGTCGGGCGGCCTTCGGCATCCACCAGGAACAGCGTATTCAAAGTCTCCAGCAGTTCTTCGGCGCCCTCAATCGCGGCCGTCGCGTCCGCCGTCAAGGCGTCCTCGGGCAGCGCCACGAAGTCGGTGTTCATCATGCCGCCGGCGGTGTCTTCCTCATACTCGAGCAGTTCCTGCACGTCGGTCTTAGGCTCGGATTCCATTTCGTCCAGAATTTCCTCGGAGGTCTCGTCTTCCAACTCCGCCAGCGCGTCGGCCGCCTCGTCCGGGTCCATCTCCTCCACAATGTCGGCAGCCTTTTCGGGCTCCAGCGCCTCCAGGATGCTCGCCTGCATCTTCGGATCCACTTCCGTCAGGGCTTCAGCGGCCGCCTCGCTGTCGATCGATTCGAAGATGGCTTCGCGCTCCGCGTGGCTCAATTCCTCCACGATGTCGGCCAGGTCGGCCGGGTGCATGCGCTCCAGTTTTTCGTACGAAATATTGAGCCTCAGGCGCCGCAGCGGGTCGGGCTCCAGCACGTTGCAGAAGTCCCACTTGATCGAGCTGGGCGGAATAGGCTCCTGTAGGCGCCGGATCCACCGGGGCGGCAGCGCATGCTGCAGCACCCGGCGGAAGATGCTGCGAATTCCGATGTCCACTTCCAGCACCACCAGCGTGTCCCGTTCGCCATCGTTGCGGATCTCGAACGTCAGGTCGTTGACCCGCACCACTTTGCGGCCGGTCACGTCGATGATCTGCTGGTCCAGAAGGTCTCGCCCGATCCGCAGCATGAACTCGTCCTCGTGATAGGGCGTGAGTTGTTCGTCGCTCAGCGCAATGCCCTTCCCTAGCGCGATGGATTGGATCTGATCGTAGCGAATGGTAAGCCATGAGTCCCCGCCGCCGACTAGAACGCGGTCGATCCGGGAAGAATCCACCACGGGAACGATGGCCGCGTCGCGCACGCGCCCAATGCGCCGGTGTTTCAAATCGTACACCGGCATGCCTGCCAGTTCCGTGAAATACAGATAGTCGCCCGCCATCGGATTCGCTCTCTCAGCCATTCCCAATATGGCGCACCCGCGCGCAGTCCCGCAAGAGAAAATCGCGGGGCTATCGAACCCGGTCCAACTGGCGCTTCCAAACCGCCAGCAGCGCCGACCCAATTAGGATGAGCGCCGCCAAAAGGCCCACCCAAATGCCTGGAGCGCCCCAGCGGAAATGGAAGCAAAGCAGGTACGCCACGGGAAGGCCAACCATCCAATAACCGGCCAGGTGCGCCAGCATGGGGGATCGCGTGTCGCCCAGTCCCCGCAGCGCCCCCGTCGCCACGGTTTGAAGACCGTCGAACAGCTCGAAGAACGCCGCAATGCGCAGAAGCGCCACGCCGATTGTCACCACCGCGGCATCGTGGGTAATGATCCCCACAATCCATCGGGGCGCCGTCCACAACGCCACGCCCGCGGCGCTCATGAAGAGTGCGCCGATGGCCAGTGCGGACCAGCCCGAAGCCGCCACGCCCCGCCGGTCCTTGCGTCCAACGGCCTGCCCCACCCTCACCGCTGCCGCCGAGCTGATCCCCAGCGGAACCATGTACGTGGTGGAGACCACGGTCACGGCGATTCCGTGCGCGGCCAGCGACGCCTCGTCCAGCTTGGACGCGAACACCGTGACCACCGCGAAGATCGCCCCCTCCGCCAGAATCTGCAAAGCCGCGGGAAGGCCTAGGCCCGCCATCCGGCGCAAACGGGAAATGTCGGGAAGGAGCTGTGTGCTGCTAAGGTGGGGCAGGCGCTTTCGCCTGCCACTTCTTTCCTCCCATACCACCGCGCCCAGCAACACCGCCGCCATATACACCCGCGCAATGGACGTCGAATAACCCGAGCCTGTCAATCCCATCGCGCGAAACCCCCAGTGCCCGTACATCAACGCGTAATTCCCGGCGATGTTCACCAGATTGGCGCTGATCAACGCGAACGCGATAGGCTTCACAATGTTGACGGCCTGCAGATACCGCCGGAACGCCGCGCAGACGAGCAGCGGAAGAACGCCCCACAGCAGCGCTTTGAGATAAGGCGAGAACAGAGCCAGCACGCTCGCATTGGTCCCCGCCGCGCCCAGCAGCGGAATCAGGCCCCACAGCGCCAGAATCAGCGCCGGGGCCAGTCCAGCTCCCATCCACAATCCGTTCACCAGCGTGCGGCGGCAATCGGCGCGGTCGCCGGCGCCGAACGCTTGCGCCACCAGTGTGTCCATGCCCAGCAGCATGCCCGTCCCGCAAATGGCGATGGGGTAGAACACCATGCTCCCCAGGCTGCCCGCGCCGATGGCCGCCGGTCCCAGAGGTCCCGCCATGATGGTATCCACCACTCCCATGGCCATCACGCCCAGTTCCGCCAGCGCCAGCGGAGCCGCCAGCGCGAGCATGGGACGAAGCTCCCGCCGCAAATCGCCCAGCAAATGCGCCATCCGGATTACGCCTTCGGGTGGGCGCGGTCGTACACCGCCATCAGATTAGTCAGCGAAACCTGCGTGTACTTCTGGGTGGTGGAAAGCCGCGCGTGCCCCAGCAGCTCCTGGATCGCCCGCAAGTCGGCCCCATCGGCCAGCAGGTGCGTGGCGTACGCGTGCCGGAAACTGTGCGGATGAATGGACGGATCGCCCGAAAGTAGCGTGGCGTAAAACTTCACGATTCCCAGTATGCCGCGGTCCGTCAGCCGTCCCTCGCGATGGTTCAGAAACAGAGCGCTCTGCTCGCGTACCACTGGGCGCTCGGCCAGGTATCGCTCCAAGGCTTCGGCGGCCTTGCCGGGCATGGGGACCTGCCGCTCTTTGCGCCCCTTGCCGCGCACGCGCAGCCAGCGCTCGGAGCGGTCGATGTCCCCCAGATCGATCCCGGCCAGCTCGCTGACGCGTACGCCGCAGCCGTACAGCAACTCGAAGATGGCGCGGTCGCGAGCCGGGAACGGCCGCTCCTGCTTGCTCGTCCCGACTCCGTCCACCAGGGCGTTCGCCTGCCCCGCGGTCATCACGTCGGGAATCCGCTGCGGCGCTTTCGGAGTTCTTACCAGTCGCCCCACATTGGCCTTGACCACGCCCCCGCGGTGCAGGAATCCGAACAGCCCGCGCACCGCCGCCAGCTTCCTTCGAATCGTGACCGTGGCCAGGTTCTGGCCGTAGAGCCCCACCAGCCACTCGCGCAAAGTCAGTACGTCGATGGCCTGCGGCTCGGGCGGCGCGCATTCGGGCGGCGAGAGATACTCCAGGAACTGCGCCAGGTCCGCGGCGTAGGCCCTGACGGTGTGCCCCGAGACGCCGCGTAGCTCCAGTTCCCGCACATAGCCGTCGATCCGCTCCGCCAGCTCAGACATCCGCCCGATATTCCTCCAAAGCCTCAAGCGCGCGGCGGCAAATCTCCGCGTGGCGCGCTTTCTTATCATGGCGCAGTTTTTGGCGCGTGTCCTCGTCGAGCGGCGGCAATAGATCGAAGGTGATGTTGGCGGGCTGATAACCGGCCGGCGCCGCGCCGGAGATGTAATGGCACAGCGATCCGAGCGCCGTCCGCCGCGGCAGGGCGCGCGGCATCGCGCCCGACGCCAGTGCGGCCGCGTGCATGCCCGCCATCAGGCCCGTGGCAATGGCCTCCACGTATCCTTCCACCCCGGAAATCTGCCCCGCGAACAGCGTGTCCGGGTGCGCCCGCAGTTGCAGCGTGGGCGTCAGCAGCGCCGGCGCGTTGATGTAGGTGTTGCGGTGCATCTGCCCGAAACGCAGGAACTCGGCGTGCTCCAGACCGGGAATCATGCGCAAAATGCGGGCCTGGTCGCCGAACTTCAGATGATTCTGGAAGCCCACCAGGTTGAAGCTCTGCGCGCGCAGGTTTTCCTGGCGAAGCTGCGCCACCGCCCAAGGCCGCTTTCCCGTGCGCGGGTCCGTCAGGCCCACCGGCTTCATCGGCCCGAAGCGCAGCGTGTCGCGGCCGCGGCGCGCCAGTTCCTCGATGGGCAGGCACGCTTCGAAAAACGGCGTCTTGTCCTCGGCGATGTGCGCCGTCGCGTTTTGCGCCGCCAGCAGTGCATCCACGAAGCGCTCGTATTGCTCGCGGTCGAACGGACAATTGAGGTAATCGTCCGTCCCGCCGGTCGATTTGCCGTACCGCGACGCCCAGAACGCCACGCCCAGGTCCACCGACTCCGCATCCACGATGGGGCTGATGCTGTCGTAGAAATACAGCCGGTCCGAACCCGTCAGGCGCGCAATGTCCTCCGCCAGCGCATCGCTCGTGAGCGGGCCGCTGGCGACAATGGCGATGGCGTCCCGCGGCGCCGACGAAGCTTCTTCGCGCCGCAGCTCGATCGTCGGCTCCGCTTCGATGGCCGCCGCCACCTCCGCCGAGAACCGCGCGCGGTCCACCGTGAGCGCGTGGCCGCCCGGCACGCGGGCTTTATCCGCGGCCCGCAGCAGCAGCGAATCCAGGCGGCGCAGTTCCTCCTTGAGCAGCCAGGGCGCGGTCGATTCCAACTCGGATTTCAGCGAATTGCTGCACACCAACTCGGCCAGCGCGCCGGTCTGGTGCGCCGGCGTGGGCCGCCCCGGACGCATCTCGTAGAGCACGGCGCCCACGCCCCGACGCGCCGCCTGCCAGGCCGCCTCCGTTCCGGCAAGCCCTCCGCCCAGAATGTGAATCGGTTCCCGCACCATGCCCGCATTCCCAGCATCGCATGCATCGGTCTTATACTTCGAGGAGGGGGGAGTTCCAAGTGGGGCGGGCCTCCTGGCCTGCCTTCCGGGCGGCGGACATGCTCACGCCGAAGAAGGCAGCGTCGAAAGCCCCTGGTCAACCCCATCATACCGCCCCGGACGCGGAGCCCCCCATGCCTAGCGCGGTTTCTACCGCCACCTGCGGGCTGCACAGGCCCACGGACAGAAGACGCCGTAACGCGCCGCCATCAGCCCCGTAGGGGCGCCAGATATTAGCCCAGCGCGTGAGCGCTGGGAACCCGAAGCGAATTCCCTAAGCCGCGTAAGGGGCGAAAGGCATTCATACCGCCCCGAACGCGGAGCTTCCCATGCCGACCTCGGTTTTTACCGCCACCTGCGGGCCGCGCAGGCCCACCAGGAGAAGACGCCGTAAGCGGGCCAGCCTCAGACGCGGTTCTTCAGCAGCCATTCCACGTCGCGCTGGCCATGGATAATAGCGACTATTTCCAAAGGTTTCGTTTCGGGCCGGTAAACGATCAAGTATGAGTAGACCGGGAAGAACTTCACCGGCTCGTCTGTCAAATCTTTGCGCCAATGTCCGCTGCCGGGAAACCTCGTCAAGAAAACGATCTTGTCTCGAATTGCGGATTCCACCCGGTCCGCAATTTCTACGCCGGCTTCCTTCTTGACGTACCGCCAGACTTGGACCAGGTCAAGCGCTGCCTCCGGCGCAAGAACGTAGCGTTGCCTCATTCCGGCTGAGCTTTCCGCTCAGCCAGATAAGCGTCCAGTTGGTCCTCCGGGATTCCCTCGCCACGGTCGAGTTGCGCAATGCCCCGCCGGATCTTCGCGTCAATCGCCTCCCGGTTCGCCAGAAACCATCGATCCTGCTCCTCTTGCGTTTCGAGAAGCCGAAGCAATGTTTCCTCCGCGCTACCCGAGCCCGTCGCCTGAATCTGCCTTTGGATTCGGGCCGCCAGGGCCGCATCGTGAATCTCGATGTTCATGGTCAACCCCATCATACCGCCCCGGACGCGGAGCTTCCCACCCCCAGCGGCAGCATCGGCAGCGACCGCACCCGCTGCCCGGTGGCGTCGAAAATGGCGTTCGCCACGGCCGGAGCGACGCCCATGATGGGGCACTCGCCCGCGCCGGCCGAAGCCAAATCCCTGCGGTCCACCAGCACGCTCTCGATCGCCGGCATATCCGCGAAGCGCGGAACGCGGTAGCGCGAAAGCCGGTTCGTTGTGATATTGCCCCCGGCGAAATCGATGCGCTCGTACAGCGCTCCGCCCAAACCCATCGCAACCGCGCCCTCAATCTGGTTGCGCAGGTGCTCCGGGTTGATCACGGCCCCGCATTCGAACGCCTCCACCACGCGCAGTACCTTGACCGCGCCGGCGGAGACGCCCACCTCGGCGAAGGTGGCCACGTGCCCGCCCTTCTCGAACCCGGCCGACATGCCGAAGCCGTGGCCCGCCGTCTTCCTCCGGTTCTTCCAGCCGAACTTCTCGGCCGCCGCCTGGATGACGGCCACCAGCCGGTCGTCGTTCGAAGCGTTCTTGAGGCGGAATTCGAGCGGGTCCAAATTGACCGAGTGCGCCAACTCATCCATGTAGCACTCCCGCGCGAAGTTGTTGCCGGTCCCGGCCAGGCACCGGTACGATCCCTGCCGCAGCGGCGTTTTGGTTTGATGGACCTGTTCCCGCGCGCCCTTCACATTGTAGGGAGTGTTCAACGCGGCCGACCCGCCATTGTAATTATGGTGCTCCCACGCCGCGATGGTCCCATCCGGATTGGCCTTGCCTCCGACCTCAATCAACGCGCCCGGCCGGTAGTAAGCCCAGGTCATTTCCTCTTCGCGCGTCCAGTTCCGCTTGACGGGCTGGCCCACGGCCTTGGCCAGGATGGCGGCCTCCATGGCTGCGTCCGCGTTGTGCTTGCCGCCATAGCCCGACCCGGTATCGGGCATCACCACGCGCACATTCTCCTCGGAGAGTTTGAACTGCTCCGCCAATTCGCTGCGCACGCCGAAGGGACGCTGGGTTCCGGTCCAAACCGTGAGTTTGCCGCCGCTCCATTCCGCGACCGCGGCGCGCGGCTCCAGCGGAACGTGCGCGATGTAGGCAATGGTATAAGTGGTCAGGCCGCCGTTGGTTGCCGGCCCGCTCGCGTTCTGCTTGAAATAAGCGAACACGTCCTTGCTGGAGGATTCGGCCGTCCCCGGCGTCCATTCCGCGCGCAGGGCTGCCAGCGCCTTCGACGCCGTATCGGGGTGCGGCGCCACCACGCCCACCACATCGGCGCCGAATCCCGCGCGCGGCGAGGCAAGCGTTTCGTGTACCACCTTGACGCCCGGCATGGCCTCGGCGGCCGACTTATCGAGCGATGCCAGCTTCGCCCCGAATTGCGGCGGGTACAAAACCTTCGCGTGCAGCATGCCGGGGCGCGCGATGTCGTAAGGATACTTGTGCGCGCCCGTCACAATGTCGCGTCCGGTGACCTTGGCGACGGAAGTCCCGGCCACCTTCCACTGCGCCGGCGGAGTAATTGCCGCGTTGGACGGGATGGTTTGTAACAGCTTCTGTCCCTGGGTCAATTCTCCGAAACCGGCCGAGTGGCTGCCCGTTGTCACCTTGCCGTTGGCGATGGCCACGGTCGCGCGTTCCACGTTCCATTTACGCGCCGCCAGGTCCACTAGCATTTCGCGCGCGGTGGCCGCCGCGTTGCGGATCTGCGGAAACATCCGTGGCGAGGTCTGGCTGCCGACCGTGCCGCCATCGTAAGGCGTCTGGTCCGTATCGCCCATGACAAAGTGAACCGACGCGACCGGCACGCGCAACTCCTCGGCCACCGCCGCTGTTAGCGACGTGCGCGCGTTCTGCCCGACTTCCACTTTGCCGGTGTACGCCGTGACCATGCCGTCTTCGCCGATGTGCAGCCAGGCGCTCACTTCCTGGGATACCTGGCGACCGCCGCCGCGCCCGGATTCCTGAGCGAAGAGTTCGTCCTCCACCAGCAAGACGGTAATCCCGCCGCCCAAAGCCGCTAGAAAATCGCGCCGCGTCATGCCGAGCCTCCTTTCCCTGCCGCCGCTTGAATTGCGCGGACGATCCTCGGATAGGTTCCGCACCGGCAGATGTGGCCGTTCATCCCACTGACAATCTGCGCTTCCGTGGGGTTGGGAGTCGCCTTGAGCAGCGCCACCGCGCCCAGGATCATGCCCGGGGTGCACCAGCCGCACTGCATGGCGTCGGCATTGAGAAAGGCATCCTGCACAGGGTGCAACTGCCCGGCCGGCGCGAGGCCCTCAATGGTGAGAATACGCTTGCCCGCCGCCGCCCCGACGCGCGTGATGCAGCTCTTGACCGGTTGCCCGTCGAGCAGCACGGTGCAGGCCGCGCATTGTCCCTCGCCGCAGCCATACTTCGTCCCCGTAAGATCGAGATCGTCCCGCAGGACGCTCAGAAGCATGCGGTCCGGATCTGCGTCGATCCGGCGCCGCGCCCCGTTGACATCCAGTTCCTTGATATTCGGCATAGCCGACTCAATCATAACTCCGTGGGGCAGACCCCATGGTCTGCTCATAGGCGTTAAGATAAGCCCG